>CAIYMY010000066.1 GCA_903927465.1 uncultured Rhodospirillales bacterium
ATATCAATCTGCCCCGCGCAAATATCGTATTTGCGGCCATCGAGCATGAGGGATTTCGTCAGCCCCGTGATGGAATGCTTGGTGGTGGTATAGGGCGCGCTATCCGGGCGCGGCGTATGCGCGCTGATGGACCCATTATTGATGATGCGCCCGCCCTGCGGCGTTTGATCCTTCATGATGCGGAACGCAGCCTGAGCGCATAGGAAACACCCGGTCAAATTTACACCGACAACGCGGGTCCAATCGGCATAAGTCAGATCTTCAAAGGCCACACCTGGCACATTGGTGCCGGCATTGTTGAACAGCATATCCAACCGCCCGAAACGCTGCTTCACGGTGGCGAAAAGCGCATCCACCGCGGCGGGGTCGGAAACATCGGAAGGCACGGGCAGCGCGCGTGATCCTGCCGCCCCCGCAAGGGTCACCGTTTCCTGCAAAGCATCCGGGCGCCGGCCCGCCAGCACCACATTCCACCCATCACCCAGCAGCGCCAGCGCGGCGGCGCGCCCCACGCCACTGCCCGCGCCGGTGACGACCGCGACTTTGCCTGTTGTGCTCATTTGACCTGTCTCCTCAAGGTTGAGGGCAGCTTGCAGCGCTGTGTCCCGGCTGGCAATCCGCCGCGATCAATAGGTGGCGCGCCCGCCCGATATGTCGAACACCGCGCCGGTGGAAAAGGAACAGGCTTCGGACGCCAGCCAGCAGACCAATTCTGCGATTTCTTCCACCTGCACAAAGCGATCCATCGGGATTTTGGAACGCATCCAGGCGATTTGCTGCGGTGTCATTTGCTTGAAGATATCCGTCTCGGCCGCCGCCGGCGTCACGCAATTCGCCAGCACCCCACTACCCGCCAATTCCTTGCCGAGCGATTTGGTCAGCCCAATCAGGCCCGCCTTGGAAGCGCTGTAATGCGATGCATTCGGATTGCCTTCCTTGCCCGCGATGGAGGCGATATTCACCACACGCCCATACCCTGCCGCGCGCATATGCGGCACCACGGCGCGAGAGACGATGAAGGGTGCCACCAAATTCACCTCAATCACGCGGCGCCATTCCGCCACGGGCAATTCCCACACCGGCGCATTGCCGCCCGTGATGCCGGCATTATTCACCAGAATATCCACCCGCCCATGCGCAGAAAGGGTAGCCTGCGTCGCGGCTTCCACCGCCGCTGCATCGGTCAGGTCCAGGATATGGGTGCTGACCTTGGCGTGACCCAACCGCGCGGCGGCTGCCTTGGACGCAGCCTCATCCATATCCCAAATGGCGATCGAAGCCCCCCGGCTGGCAGCCAATTCCGCCACCGCCAGCCCAATGCCGCGCGCCGCCCCGGTAATCACCGCAACCCGGCCGGCCAGATCAGATTTCGCCATGTCATTCCCTCCGTTTCCGCCAGTTTTGACGGGAAAATCAGCCCTGGAAAGAGGCTAAGGCTTCCCGCGCGCCGAAATGCCTGCCTATAGTCATGCCAGCCGGTACACGAAGCCGGTACAAAAAACGGGAGAAACGTCATGAATCGTAGGCAATTGCTTGGGGCAACCCTGGCGGCCGCTGGCCTTGCCGCGCCGGCGGTGGCGCGCGCGCAGCAGGCCATTACCCTGAATGGCGCGGTGCAGTTCAATGATGAGCATGTCTTCACCCGCGCCCTGGTGCGCTTTGAAGAACTTGTGAAGCGCTATTACACCGCGGGGCCGGTCAATTTCGTGCTGCACAAGAACAGCAGCCTGGGGCTTGAGAAGCAGTACTTCGAATATATGTCGGCGGGTCGCGGTGCGGTGGATTACGGCATTGTCTCCCCGGCGCATATGTCCACCTTCAGCCGCGCCGCCCCCTTTGTGGATGCGCCCTTCCTGTTCCGTGACCTGAAGCATTGGAACCAGGTGCTGGATCAAAACCTTTTCGCGCCTGTGGCGGATGAGGTGGAACGCCGCGCCCGCGTCATGCTGATTGGCTATGCCGGTGGTGGTGTGCGCAATATCTTCGCCAGTAAGCGCATCACCAATATGGCGGAACTCCGGGGGCTCAAGGTGCGCGTACAGGGCGCGCCGATCTGGTCGCGCACCTTCCAGGCGGCGGGCATGGCGCCTTCTGTCATTGCCTACAATGAAGTCTATAACGGCATTCAGAATAACGTGATTGAAGCCGGTGAGAATGAAGCGGCGGGCGTGGAGGCGATGCGCTTTTTTGAAGTGGCGCCAAACCTGATCATGACCGAACACGCCATCACCATCCGCCCGATCTGTTTTTCGAGCCAAACGCTTTCCCGCCTGCCACCTGCCTTGCAGGAAGCGGTGAAGCGCGCGGGGCGTGAAGCCGGCACATTCGGGCGTGAAGCGGAAAGCAGCGAAGATGGGCAGAAAATTGCGGCGCTAGAAAGCGCGGGGCGGCTGCGGCGCATTCCTTTCACTGATCGTGCCGCGCTGAAGCGTGCGGTTGATCCGGTAATGGAAGCCTATGCCAAGGAAGTGGGTGCGGAGAGCATCTTCACCCGCATCAATGGGCTGACATCTTAATGGCCTTTCGCCTTCCAGCGGCGATGCGCTGCTGGAAGGCGATGCCCAATAAGAAAAAAACTTCAGTCGCCGGATAGGTAATGGGGGGCGTCATGCGCGAAACGGGTGTGCGTCATGCCGTGCAAAGAATGGCTGATCTCTACAGCCGCTTTCTGTCGGTACTGCTGGCGCTTTGTGTTTTCATCCTGATCTTTCCAGTGGCTTTGCAGGTTTTTGCGCGCTTCACGGATTTCCTGCCGCATTACATCTGGACCGAGGAAATGGCGCGCTTCCTGCTGGTATGGACCATCATGATTGGCGCCATGGTGGGGCTGAAGGAAGGCATCCATTTCAATGTGGATCTTTGGCCTGACATGAAGGGCCGCCCACGCGCCGCGCTTGATTTGGTGACAGGCGTTTTTGTGCTCGGCTTTGCCGCTGCCTTCCTGTGGTACGGCATGGAATTCGTGGATTTCGCCTGGTTCCGCATCAGTGAATTGGCGGAATTACCGCTATGGTTGATCCACCTCGCCTGGCCCATTCTCGGTTTTTCCTGGCTGCTATTTGGTGGCCTTAAATTCTACGATGATCTGAAAACGCTGTTTGGGGGCGAAGCGCCATGATGGGCGGCAATGTATTGGCGCCGAGTGAAGCGGCCTGGATCCTCTTTGGCGGGTTCTTCGCGCTGCTCGCGCTGCGCGTACCCGTGGCCGTCGCGCTTGGCATGGCCTGCTTGCCAGTGATGCTGATTGAACCGCGCCTTGGCGCCATGACGCTGATGCAGGAAACCTTCAACGCCTATAATTCCTTCATCCTGCTGGCGGTGCCCTTCTTCCTGCTGACCGCCAATCTGATGAATGTGGGCGGTATCACTGACAGGATGGTGCGGCTATCGCGCGCTTTGGTCGGGCATTTCCCAGGCGGGCTCGCGCAAATCAATGTTGTGCTGTCCATTTTCTTTGCGGGCATCAGCGGCAGCAGCACGGCCGATGCCGCATCGCAATCCAAGATCTTCATCGAAGCGCAGCGCCGGGAGGGCTATGATGATAGTTTCTCGGTCGCCATCACGGCTGTATCTGCCGTGCTGGCAGTGATCATTCCGCCTTCCATTCTAATGATTGTCTGGGGGGGCGTGCTCACGGTTTCGATCGGTGCGCTTTTCCTCGCAGGCGTCATTCCCGGCCTGCTGATTGGCCTTGTGCAAATGGCAACCGTGCATGCCTATGCGAAGAAGCGCGGCTACCCTACCTATCCGCGCGCCAACCTCAAGGAATTGGGGTTTGCCACCTGGATTTCCCTGCCCGCGCTGATGACGCCTTTCATCATCATCGGCGGCAAGATTTTCGGCTGGTTCACCGCGACTGAAAGCGCGTGCATCGCCGTGCTTTATGCCGGCCTGCTTTCCCTGATTGTCTATCGGGAGATGGATTTGAAAGGGCTTTACGGCGCGCTTGGTGAAACCGGAAGGCTGGCGGCGGTGGCGCTGTTTTGCGTGGGAACGGCTTCGGCCTTTGGTTGGTTGCTCGCCTATTATAAGATTCCCGAAGCCATCCTGGCCGGTGTTTCCGCCTGGGGCATGGGCAAGGTCGCCACAGGGTTTTTCGTGGCCGGCGTCTTTTTGGTGGTGGGCTGCTTCCTGGATGCGATTCCGGCCATCATCATTGTCGGCGCCATCCTGCAACCACTGACTGGCGCGGTGGACATGCATCCGGTGCATTTCGCCATGATAGGCATTGTAAGCTTAGCCTTCGGCCTGGTGACGCCGCCTTATGGCTTATGCCTGATGATCGCCTGCCATGTAGCCGGCATAAGAATGAGCGACGCAATCAAAGATACCATGATCATGCTGATGCCCATGTTGGCAGTACTTGCCTTGGTGATTGTCTGGCCGGATGTATCGCTGATCCTGCCGCGGCTGATTTCCCCCGAATTTCTAGAATGAGAGGCGTCAGCCCGCGGTGATGCGTGCCGCGAAGCCACCTAAAAATACGGCGATACCGACATCAAGCGCGACAAATCCCGCTGCGCCGAGTGCGCTCAGGCGTAGCGCATGGCGTGCTACAAACCATTCCAGCCAAAGCGCGTAAAACAGCGCCAATAACCCACCAAGGTCGAGCAAACCGCCCTTGCCCATGAGCAAGCCCGGCAGGCTCAGCAGCGCCAGCGCCAGATACTGCACCACCGCAGACCAGTTCCAGGCAGCGATGAAGCGCGGCCAGCGATCTGCGACGCCAAGGGCCTTGGCCAGGTAGAGTGACGCCAAGGCAAACCCCGCCCAGGAAGCCGCAAACAGCAGAAAATCCACAAAAAGCGAGAGCACCACATCGGCAGGCGGGCTGGTCTGGTCCTTGAAAAACAAGAAGATCGGCAGGCAGATCGCCGCCGCGCGGAAGGAATAGGCAGCGACCGGCAAGGTGTTCTCAAATACCGCCAATCCCCCGGCACGCCCGCGCGCGAGCATCAGCGCGCCAGCCAGTGCGCGCGCCACGCCGCCTTGGGGTGGGTTGCTCAGCCGACCAGCTCCTCAAGCGCCATGCGGTAAAGCGCGGCCAAGTCGCGCAGCTCATCAATCGGCGCGCATTCATCCACCTTATGCATGGTGGCCCCAACCGCGCCCAATTCCGCCACCGGGCAGTAGCGCGTGATGAAACGCGCGTCCGAAGTACCACCACCCGTATCAAGCTTGGCTTGCGAACCCGTCGCGCGTTCGATGGCGCGTTGCAGCCCGGCGACAAAAGGCCCGGGTTCGGTCAGGAAGCTTTCGCCGGAAACCGTGACCGTCAGATCATGATTGGGCGCTTCTTCTTCCAGCACGGCACGAATGCGCTGAGTCAGCCCGCTGCTGCGATGCAGGTCATTGAAGCGGATATTGAGAAACGCCTTGGCCGCGGCTGGGATCACATTGGATGCGGTATTGCCGACATCAAAGCCCGTCACTTGCAGCGTGCTTGGCTGGAACCAATCACTGCCATTGTCCAAAGCTTCACCGGTCAGCCTATTCAGCACCCGCACCAGCCGATGCACCGGATTATCAGCACGTTCCGGATAGGCGGAATGGCCCTGAATGCCATGCACCGTGATATGCGCCGTCATGGACCCGCGCCGGCCGATTTTCAGCGTATCGCCAAGCGTCACCTTGGAAGTCGGCTCACCCACCAGCGCCATATCGGGGATTTGATCATGGTCCGCCATCCATTCCAGCACTTTGGCGGTGCCATTGATGGAAGGCCCTTCCTCATCACCCGTAATCAGCAGGCTGATGCTGCCCTGATGATCCGGGCGTAGCGCGAGGAAATCAGTCAGACCCGCAATAAAGGCCGCGATGCTGCCCTTCATGTCGCAAGCGCCGCGGCCATAGATCATGCCATTGGCGACCTCCGCCCCGAAGGGGTCATGCTGCCAGCCGGCGCGATCACCCACCGGCACCACATCCGTATGCCCCGCATAGCAAAAATGCGGCCCATGCCGCCCGCGTCGGGCGAAAAGATTATCCACCTCGGCGAATTTCAGCCGCGTGCAGGTAAAGCCAAGCGGGATCAGCGCCGCTTCCAGCACGCCAAGCGCGCCCCCTTCTTCCGGGGTTACGGAAGGGCAGCGGATCAGCGCTTGCAGCAGGGGGAGCGGATCAGTCACGCAGCAATTCGTTGATTGCGGTCTTCGCCCGCGTTTGCGCATCAACACGCTTCACGATCACCGCGCAATAGAGCGATGGCCCAGGCGAGCCATCCGGCAATGGCTTACCGGGCAGCGAACCCGGCACCACGACCGAATAGGAAGGCACGCGACCCATGAAGATCTCGCCCGTATTGCGGTCAATGATTTTAGTGGTGGCGCTGATGAATACGCCCATGGAAAGCACGGAGCCGCGTTCCACAATGACGCCTTCCACCACTTCGGACCGCGCGCCGATGAAGCAATCATCTTCGATCACAACAGGGTTCGCTTGCAGCGGTTCCAACACGCCACCAATGCCAACACCGCCTGAGAGATGCACATTCTTGCCGATTTGTGCGCAGGAACCGACCGTGGCCCAGGTATCCACCATGGTGTTTTCCTCAACGCGGGCGCCAAGGTTCACGAAGGAAGGCATCAGCACGACATTGCGCGCAATATAGGCGGAACGGCGCACCACCGCGCCCGGCACCACGCGGAAGCCCGCTTCGCGGAAGCGATTTTCGCCCCAGCCTTCGAATTTCAGCGGCACCTTGTCATAAGCGCCGGTCGAAATTTCCATCGGCGCGGAATCGGCCAGGCGGAACGACATCAGCACCGCCTGCTTCAACCATTGATTGACCTTCCAGCCCCCATTCCCATCGGGCTCCGCCACGCGGGCCTGGCCGGAATCCAGCATTTCCAAGGCTTCTTCAACCGATGCGCGATCAGCCCCCGTGGTCGCGGGGGAAAGCTGGTCGCGCTTGGCCCAAAGCGCTTCGATACGGGCTTGAAGAGCGGTCATGTTCATCAGGCGGGTTCCTTCGGCAAACTTTTCTTTCCTTGCGGCGGGGCGGGGGCGCTGTCAACGCTCCGCAGTAACGAAAGATTAGGGGGCCATGGGGAATATGGGTTCATGCTTCCCAGTTGTGAAACCCGCGCATCCGGCTTGCCCCCTGGTCCCCGACCCAAGCTTACGCCCGGCAGGGTGAAGTTCTTGGCATGAGCGGTACGATCGAGAATATGCTGCGCCTTGTGCGCGAAAGCGATGCCGCAACCCGCGCGATGCTGGCGCGTAATGCAACCACCCCGCATGAGGTATTGGCTTTCCTTTCCAAGGATGAGGAACCGCGCGTCAGGGCCAGCGTCGTCGCGAATACGCGCGCGCCGTTTTCGGTGCTGCAAGGTCTGACCGAGGATGAAGACATCTCGGTCCGCGAAGCGCTGGCGCGCCGTGTGGCGGGTATCCTTCCCTCGCTCACCTCTTCATCTCACGATCGTCTTGCGAATATCGTCCAGCCCATCCTGTTGCGGCTGGCAGCGGATGCAGCTGAACAAGTCCGCTTCATCATCGCTGATGCGGCCAAGCATCTTTGCACGGTGCCCCGCGATGCGGTGCTTCGACTTGCCACGGATACGGAAATCCGCGTGGCAGAGCCTGTCATTCGCCTTTCGCCCCTGTTGAATGAGGAGGATTTACTGGCGCTGGTGGCATCACCACCCGTGAATGAGACACTTCATGCCGTCGCGCGTCGCAATGGCATTGGTGAAGCAGTGACCGACGCGTTGATTGCGCAAGGGGACCGCCTTGCAATAAGTCTTATGATAGAAAACGGCAGTGCAAAGATTCGCCCTGCCAGCATGGAAGATGTGCTCAATCGGGCGCGCTTCAATCCGGAATGGTTTCCAAGCCTCATGGCGCGGCCAGTGCTCACCCCGGATACCGCCATTCGCCTGGCGGGTGTTGTGGCGGATACGCTGCTGCGGCCGTTGATGCAGCGCCAAGATATGGATGATGCGCTACTGTTTCGCATTCGCCAATGCGTGGCGGATCGCCTGGGCCTGCCGCAGCCCAATGTAACAAGCGGTTCGGCTAGTCGGCAGGTTGACCCTGTCACCAAGGGCTTCCCAGCAAAATCCATGGTGTGGCGAACCGATAAAAACAGCCGAAGATTCTAGAGCATTTTCAAGCCAAGTGGAAAACTTGGCGGCTCGGAAAATGCGACCAAACTGAGCATTTTCAAGCCAGGTGTTTTCACTTGGCAACTCGGAAAATGCGACCAAACTGAGCATTTTCAAGCCAGGTGTTTTCACTTGGCGACTCGGAAAATGCGATCAAACAAACAGCTCATTTTCAAGCCAAGTGGAAAACTTGGCTTGAAAATGTTCCAACCTTCACGGACGGATCAGGGTGCCGGCACCACCATCCGTGAAAAGTTCCCGCAGCACCGCATGCGGCACGCGGCCATCCAGGATCACGGCACCCTTGACACCCTTCTCAACCGCATAGATGCAGGTTTCCACCTTCGGGATCATGCCGCCGGAAATCCAGCCATCGGCGATACCCTTCTTCACCTCGGCCACCGTCATTTCTGGGATGAAATTACCATCGGGACCAAGCACGCCACGCACATCGGTCAGCATCAAAAGCCGCTCAGCGAAAAGCGCGCCGGCAATCGCACCCGCCACCGTATCGGCATTGATGTTGTAGGTCTGGCCATCTGCGCCAGCGCCGACGGGGGCAACAACGGGCACGATATCCGCGCCAATCATTAACTCCAGCACGCGCGGGTTGATCGATTCCGGTTCACCCACAAACCCAAGATCAAGCACTTTTTCGATATTGCTGTCGGGATCGCGATAAGTGCGCATGAGCTTGCGCGCGCGGACCAGCCCGCCATCCTTGCCGGAGATGCCAACCGCCATGACGCCGGCGCGCGTGATGGCTTCCGCCACCTGCTTATTCACCGGCCCCGCCAGCACCATTTCCACCACATCCAGCATGGCGGCATCGGTCACGCGCAGCCCCTGCACGAAGGTTGATTTCACATCCAGGCGCTTCAGCATGGCGTTGATTTGCGGCCCGCCGCCATGCACTACCACGGGGTTCACGCCCACCTGTTCCAGCAGCGCGATATCCCGGCCAAAACGCAGCGCGGTTTCTTCTTCTCCCATGGCGTGGCCGCCATATTTCACCACCACGATCTGATCATCATAGCGCTTCAGGAAGGGCAGAGCCCCTGCCAGGATTTCCATTTGTTCCTGGGCGGTATCGGTCATGTAGGGCGATCCTGTGAATTTTAATGTCGTGTAAAGGGCGGCGACGGGAAGGGTCAAGATGTCGGCGGGTGACTCGCCTTTTTCTCCCAGCCACGGTCAGTTTGCTGCCAATAGGTCAGGCTATGCCCGGCATCCTTGGCGACAACCCAGCGCGCGCGCGCCGCCGCCACCGCGGCTTCATCGCCGCCATCGAAAAGATCGAGCACGCGGTCATAAATTTGTAACCTTGCGCTTACCGCACCATCCACCAGCACCAGGAAGCGCGCGCCATTGGCGGGCGGCACATCCTGATCTGCAATCAGCAAGGGCTGCGCCGCATCATGCTCCCCACCCGCCAGGCCATGCGGCAGCCAGGGCGGATCAGCGGGCAGCCATAGCGCCGCATCCAAAGTGCGCGCGCGTTCCGCATCGGCACATCGGATAAAGCCGCGCCCGCCAGTATCCAGCACGCGACCAAGTAATTTCGGCAGCGCATCCTGCAATTTGCTGCGGGTCAAATGATAGAAACCGATGTCAGTCATGCGTCGCGTTCAAAGCGCATTTCAACAAGACGATCCAGCAAGCGCACGCCAAAGCCACTCGGCCCTTTCGGCCCAAGCGGCGCCGCTTCTTCGCGTGCCTCAACCCCCGCGATATCCAGATGCGCCCAGCTTGTGCCTTCCGAGAATTCACGCAGGAACGCGGCGGCATGGCAGGCATCGGACAGGAAGCGCCCGCCCCAGGCGCCGCTGCCCGCCAGCGCGCATTGGCGCAGATCGGCGATGTCACTTTTTAGGACTTCCCTGTGCTCATCATCAATCGGCATGGGCCAAAGAGGTTCGGCAACGCCCTCACCCGCCGCCATCAGCGCGGCGGTAAGGGCTTCATCATTGCCGAAGACGCCGGCGCGGAGATGACCAAGTGCGGTGATGATGCTGCCCGTCAGCGTCGCCAGATCAATCATCGCGCGCGGGCGAAAGCGCCGCGCGGTATAGGCCAAAGCATCGGCCAGGATCAGCCGGCCTTCCGCATCCGTATCCAAAACCTCGATCGTCTTGCCGCTGTAACTCCGCAGGATATCGCCAGGGCGATAGGAAGCCGCCCCAATGGCGTTTTCCGCGAGCGCCAGCACCGCCACTGCCGGCGCCGGAGACTGCCGAAGCGCCAGCGTCAGCATCGCACCTGCGGCAGCGGCAGCACCGGCCATGTCGCCGCGCATTTCTTCCATGCCGGCGACGGGCTTGATGGAAATGCCGCCCGTGTCAAAGCAAACCCCTTTGCCGACAAAGGCAACCGGTGCGGCCTTCAGCTTGCCCGGCCAGCGCAGCACGACAAGCCTGGGGCCATGTTCTGCCCCGCCGCCCACAGCTGAGAGCGCGCCCATGCCAAGCGCGGTCAGGCGCTTGCCTTCCAGCACTTCAACCTTCAGGCCAAACTCTCGCAGTGCGCGCAGCCTTTCGGCGAAGCTCTCGGGGTTC
>CAIYMY010000067.1 GCA_903927465.1 uncultured Rhodospirillales bacterium
GATTGCGTGGGCGGGTTTCATCCACCCAGACATGCACGGGAATGCCGGCATCATGCGCCATGTAAATCGGCGCGAGTGCGGTGCCCCAATCCACCGTCGCGATCCAGCCGGCATTGCAATGGGTCAGGATATTCACGCGCTTGCCTGGCTTGCGCGCGGCGACATCCTGCAACAGCGGCAACCCGTGGCGGCCAATGGCTTCGCAGGTTGCGGCATCATCATCGCAAATCGCGGCGGCTTCGGCATAGGCGGCGGCTTCGCGCGCAGCGGCGGGCAGCGGGCGCAGCACGGAAAGCATTTTCTCAAGTGCCCAGCGCAGATTGATCGCGGTGGGGCGGGTTTCGCCAAGCATCGCCGCCACGGGTTCGAGCGCTTCGGGATTACGCCGCATGGCGAGCGCCAGACCATAGGCGGCCACGGCACCAATCAGCGGCGCGCCGCGCACCTGCATGGAACGGATGGCATGCGCGACCTGGTCTTCATCAATCAGCCGCAGCCATTCCACCTGCCAGGGCAGCTTCGTCTGATCGAGGATGCGGATGGACCAGCCATCGGCCTCATCAAGGCGGATGCTGCGGAAGGGGATGCCGTTGATCTTCATGGCGTGGCTTTTAGGCTATTTTCAGGCGAAGCGAAAACACTGTCAGGCAGGGAGGGCTGGGGAAAGCCGAACTTAAGAACACCGTACGGGGGTGCCTCGACGCAGAATGCGCCTGGCTCACTTGCTAGTTCAACAGGCTGGATATTTGAACCCCTTTAACGCCAAAGATCGCAAGTCAATGATTTCCGCTATAGTGGAAGATTAATAGTACAATCTTATTGAGAAAGACTTTTCAACGCCACTAGCTTAGGCGGGTGGCGTTGTTGGCTCCACCAAAACGGTTCGCGCTAAGAATTTTCGCCAGTCATCATCTGGAGAAGTTGCGGTCTCACCGGTTGGGCGATAGGTCAACATGAGGATCCCGCATGACCAAAGCGTTTCTATAGCTAGATCGTCTTCGTGTATGAGCCTCATCACATCGCGGCGTACTCGCCAATGCACGACCCGACCCAGTCCCAAAATAACAAAGAGGCACCATAGAAGTAGCAATAAACCTGCCATCGCCCATTGACCATCAATGAGGTAAATCAAAAATGGCAAGAGCGACCCGAAAAAAGCGACGGCTTGACCATAAGGTTTGTAGACCGGTGAAGCTGGACTATTTCCTCGCGAACAGTTGATGCCAACGCCAATCGTACCGGTACCGATGGCGCGCCGTAATGCTCCTGAAAAGTTAGCCAAGCTTCCTCTTCCTCGCTCATCCTTGTTCATTCGATGCAGGTCTCCGATTTATCTGAAAAAATGTTACAGGGTTGTCTTTGGCTCATCAACTATTATCATTATTGCGCTGAGTTATCCAAATTGTCTCTCCAATCGCTTTTCGTATAGGGATGAAAAGTATTTCTATCCAGTACGCGTATTGGCCTCAGAACGCAGCCTCAGAGCCATTGACAGGTCCTGCCCCGCCTTGCTCAATGCACCCCTGCAACAAGAAGGGCTTGGCCATGGCGCCGCTTCAGGGTTCAGGGCGAGGCAGTCTGAGCGATGAGGGCCGCCGGCGTTGGGCCATCCTCGCGCTGCTGTTTTTTTGCCGCACCAGCCTTGGGTTTCAATTTCAGACCATGGGCTCTGCGGCGCCGGGCATCACGGCGGAGATCGGTCTCAGCCTAACGGAAATCGGCACGCTGATCGGGCTATTCATGCTGCCGGGCGTGTTTCTTTCGATCCCAAGCGGCTATGCGGCGCGCTACATGAGCGACAAGGGCTTGCTCGTGCTCGGCCTATTGGTGATGGGGCTTGGCGGTGCGACGGCGGCGGTGGCGGCTGGGTTCGGGATGCTGGCGCTGGCGCGCATTCTGTGCGGCATCGGCTTTGTCATTGGCACGATCTACTTCGCCAAAATGGTGCAGGATTGGTTCGCGGGCAAGGAATTGGCGACCGCCATGAGCATATTGGTCGTCAGTTGGCCCCTCGGCATCGCCATTGGCCAGGTGGCGCATGATTGGTTGATGACGCAATTCCACTGGCGTCTGCCTTTTGCCATTGCCAGTGCCTATTGCATCACGGCGGCGCTGGCACTTTGGCTTGGTTATCGCGCCCCGCCTGGCATTGCCGCCCCGCGCGGCGCCGCTGCGCCGATGGGTCTGCCGCGGCGGGAATTGTGGCTCACGCTGCTCGCTTCCAGCGTTTGGGCGTTTTTCAATGCGGGCTATCTGGTGTTTTTGAGCTTCGCGCCCCAGGCGTTGCAAGACAGCGGCTTTGCCGCACATCAAGCCATTCCGATGGTGAGTGCCGCGAGCGCGCTGATGATGATTTCCATTCCCTTGAGCGGCATTATCGCAGACCGTACCGGCAGGCCGGATGCGGTGCTTTATCTGTGCAGCACGGTTGCGGTGGCCTGCCTTGTGGCGCTGCCCTATGCGCCCTTCGCCATTCTGGCCTGTGTGCTGTTTGGGTTGATCGGTATGGGGCCGGCGGGGGTGATCATGGCCCTGACGGGTCAGGCCATGTCACCCGCGCGGCGCGCCTTTGGCATGGGGGTGTTTTCGACGACGTATTACGCCATCACCGCGCCAGCCCCGGCGCTTGCGGGGTGGCTGGTGGATCGGTCAGGCAAGCCGCAGGATGCGCTTATTCTCGCGGCGGTGCTGTTCGGCCTGACCATGGCGGGCAATCTTGCCTTTCGCGTTGCGGTCAAGCGGCTGCGGTGAAGAATCCGACTTACTGCCATCTACTACGCTAAATGACTGTCCAGCCATTGAAAAGAGCCAAAATATCGGCTGGGTCCATGGCGGAACCCAGCAGGAGATCATCACCGGCTCCGCCAGACAGCCTGTTTGACAACCCATTCCCGATCATCATGTCGTTCGAGCTACCGCCGGTTATGGTGAGGCCGGTTGAACCCGACGCGATGCGAATTTCTTCAATATTCAGAGGGACGCTTATGCTCGCCGAGGTGATGATGACATCGGATCCCCCACCTACTGCTTCGCTATAAGAATCAAGTAAATCGTTGATCAGATAGAGATCATTACCCGCCCCACCCACCAAATTATCGGCCCCTGACCCGCCTTCAAGGGTATCATTACCGCTACCGCCATCAAGCGTAGCCCGGCCGGTTGCTGGGCTTGAATCGGAAGCACGCAGCACATCATCACCAGCGCCGCCAGATAGCCGGTTTGATAAACCATTCCCTATTATCGTTTCGTTCGAACTACTGCCGGTTATGGTGACGCTTGTTGAACCCAGTGCGATACGAATTTCTTCTATATTCAGAGGGGCGCTTATGCTCGCCGAGGTGATGATGACATCGGATCCCCCATCGGCAGCTTCACTCAAAAAATCAAGCGTATCGTTGATAACGTAGCGATCATTACCAGCCCCACCGACCAAGCTATCGGCACCTGACCCGCCCTCAATGGTATCATTGCCACTACCACCGTCCAGGGTATCCGGGCCAGCATTGCCGACAAGCGCGTCATCCCCCCCGTAGCCTGAGAGGAAATCTGCTTGTGAACTACCGGTGAGGTTGTCCGAACCAGAGAGTACGGACTGAATGACTGCAAAATCATCACTCGTGCTTGGTGTCATGTGAGCATTGTAAAGGCTGCTTGCACTGATTGAAAAGTTTGAAATTTCCCAATCCTCTGCGAAATTGGAACCATACCAGTTGAGAGCAACGTAAGCATTGACGGTACCTGAAATGATATTTCTCTGACTATCTAGAACAAAACTACTCCCGAGATAACTGCTTGTCTGCCTCATTCCGCCAAACGAGTAATAAACAGTATACATGTCTTCAAATACCGTTCCTCCAGCAAAAAGATAAATATTGTCACGGAATTGACTGTCGTATGCGCCACTGGTGACTTCATAAAAATTGAGATTGTTCATATGAAGAGCAGATGATGCAAGGATCGAGGCCATATGAAAGTCTCCGACTAAGGGGTTTTCAGCCGCTAAAATAAACTACGTCACTCAATAATGACAATGCGGGCATCCATGGGAAGGCTACGTCTTTTTTCCACTGGGTTGCAAGTACTTATTCTTCTGCATCGCTGGGGCGTACAACTATCGGGATAGTTTAAGTATCGGGCAGAATTTCTTATGATCGCTTCAATTTTCGATTGAATCAAAACCCCGCACAGCCCTGGCGAAACACAGTCAGCACGGATTCCTGCGCAAATCGAGCCTTCCAGGCTGCTGTCACCGGGGCAAGGCGGGCCCGAGCTGCCGCCTGATCCTGCCCTGGCAGCACCAGCAGCAAAACCTTGCTGTCTTCCCGGCTGATCTGGCCTGCCGCATTGCGCCATTGCCCGGCGCCATCCAGCACGGTCAGGCCATCGGGGAAGGCGGGGGTCACCACCTCCGCCATAAAGCGCGCCCATTCCGCATCGGTTACGGGTGCGCGGGTTTTCACATTCCGCCCGAAATAGGCTTCCGCGATGGTGGCCGGACCCGCGCCAGCGGAGCAGGGTTCTGGCGCCGCAGCGCAGCCCGCCAGCAACAGTAAAGCGCCAAGCGCTGCCTTCACGCGGTGGTGGCCAGCAGCGCCACTCCGGCCGCAATCAGCGCAATGGCAGCGATTTTCTGCGCACCCAAGCTCTCACCGAATATCGCCCAGCCGATAATCGCAATCACGATATAGGAGGCCGCGGTGCAGGGCAGCGCGACGCTCATCGGAATACGACGGAGCGCGATGATATAGAGCAACGCCGCGCCGCCGTAGCAGACCAGCCCCACCATGGTCGGCCAGCGAAACAACTGATCGAAAAACCCGCCCTCGGAAGCCACTGAACTGGCCGCGCCGGATTTGAGCAACACCTGCCCGATGAGGGAGGTGGAAATCGCCGCCACAAGCACCAGCCAGTATATCGTCATGGCGCGCGCCCCTCATCCCGCGCCGGCAGAATCTCGCGCACCACGCCTTGCGGCTTGCCATTGGCGGACATGAAGGATCGCCCGACATATTCGCCAAGCACGCCAAGGATCAGGAATTGCACGCCCGCAATCAGCAGCGTGACCGTCATCAATGAAGCCCAACCCGAAGGCGTGTGCCCCATCAGCCCTTCAATCACCACATAAAGCGCAGCCAGCAACCCCAGCACGCCCATGCCCGCCCCGGCGATGATCGCCAGCCGCAAGGGCAGCACCGAGAAATTCGTCGCCAAGTTCATCCAAAGTCGGATCAGGCGCCGCATGGTGTAGTTGGAACGCCCCTCGGCGCGGGCGAAGTGCTTTACCTCGATCGAATCAAGCCTTTGCGTTACCTGCATCAGCAGGCCATCCACGTAAGGGTAGGGTCCGCGATACTTTACAACCTCGGAAACCGCCAAGGCCGACATGCAGCGGAAGGATGAAAGGTACAGCCCCTTCGGCTTGTCCATCAATTGATCCGCGACCCAATTGGCAAAGGCGCTGCCCAGGTTGCGCCAGCCTTCATGTTCCTTCACCGCA
>CAIYMY010000068.1 GCA_903927465.1 uncultured Rhodospirillales bacterium
GCAATCGCCCTGTCACGCAAATCCATAGAATAGGGTCTGGTCATCGCTACCGGCCTCCAAAACCCAGCCAACAGCTTGAATCAGAAAACACACCAAAAGGGAATCCAAAAAACGATTCAGACAAGCGTCATCGCGCTCTAAACCGGCTCCAACCCCTTGGCGCGGAGCAATTTGGCATCCGCGCCTTGCACCAAAAATTCCATGAAGGCGCGCGCGGCCTCAGGCTCTGCGGCATCAGCGAAAATGGCGGCGGAGAAGGTCATTACCTCGCCAATTTCGGCGGGCAGCGTGCCGATAATGTCTATCCCCGGCACGGTCATCAATTCGCTCACCTGCTGAATGGCCAAAGCCACTTCGCCGCGCTTCAGCAATTCACCGGTAAAACCCTGGGGGATCACGGTGGCTTTCGCGTTGACTTCTGCCGCGATGCCAAGGCGTTCGATCAGCCCCGCGAAGAACAACCCGCTTGCCCCTGCGCGGGAATAGGCCAGCGATGGTGTCGCCAATAGCGTCGCGCGAAAGGCATCGGGCGAGCTGATATCGGGCCGCTTCGCACCGGCGGCGACAGCAACGCCAATGTGAGATAGCGCCAGATCACGCCGGCTGCCTGGCGCGAAGACACCCTTGGCGATGAAATCATCCACGGCCGCCGCAGTCAGGATCGCGATATCACCCCTCGCACCATCGGCGATGCGTTGGGAAATGCTTTTGGTCGGGTCAAACACCATGGCAGGCAGTGGATTGGTCTTGCCCCATAGCGGCGCCAGCACGTCAAGAACGCCCTGCAACGCCAGGGTGGACATGATGGAAAGCGGTTGGGCCATGGTACGAATTCCTTGCAAGATGTTGTCCCCAGAATGGCGGCTACGAGGCTGCGCGGCAATGTGGTTGGGCTGGGCCGTAAATTCGCCATGACGCGGGATTATCGGATAGTCCTCGCCCCGGTGCTGATTGAAAACAGCGTGGTGACGCAGATCGCTTACAGGTGATATCAGGGCGCGTCCGCCCTTGGCGAATTGCCACCCCCGCAATAAATGCCGCCCCTTGGCAGGAGGCTTGATGCCCGAAACCCCCGAAGGTCTGCTCGCCCGCCTTACTGGCGCCGGGATTGTCGCGGAAACGCGCCATCACCCGGCGGTCTTCACCGTCGCCGAAAGCCAGGATTTGCGCGGCACCCTGCCCGGCGGCCATACCAAGAACCTGTTCCTGCGGCCTGCCAAGGGCGATGGCCCCTTCCTGCTGGCAACGCTTGAGGAATCCCTTCAGGTCTCCATCAATGCGCTGGCCCGCATGGCGGGATCGGGCAAGGTCACCATGGGCAGTGCCGAGGAATTGATGGGCGTCCTGGGCCTGACACCTGGCTCGGTCACGCCCTTTGGTCTGGTGAATGCGCCGCCCGCCCGGATTCGCTTTGTCATGGATGCGGGGCTGATGCGCCATCCAGTGATTTGGGTGCATCCCTTGGTGAATACGGCTTCCACCGGCCTCGCACCACAGGATTTGCTCGGCTTTCTGGCCGGGCTTGGCCATGAAACCCGGCTGCTGGCGCTTGATGGCGCCTGAACCGCGCCGGGGTGGCTTGCTTCTGGCGCAATAGGGCGCATCTATGCGCCAACAAATCCAGGAAGTGCCGTGATGGACGTGATCTTCGACCCGAACCGCCCCCCGCAAAACGCCCCCGCCAGTGGCGTGATCAAAGATGGTGACCAAGCCACCTTCATGGAGGATGTGGTGCAGGCATCCAATAATGTGCCGGTGCTGGTGGATTTCTGGGCCACCTGGTGCGGCCCCTGCAAGCAGCTGACCCCCGCGCTGGAAAAGGTGGTGACCGCCGCCGGTGGCCGCGTGCGGCTGGTAAAGATTGATATTGATAAGAATCGCGGCCTTGTGCAGCAGCTGGTGCAAATGGGCCTGCCGCTGCAATCCGTGCCCACGGTGGTCGCTTTCTGGAAGGGGCAGATCCTGGACCTGTTCCAGGGCGCGCTGCTGGAATCGGAAGTGAAGCGCTTCATTGAAGGCTTGCTCAAGCAGGCTGGTGGGCAAATGCCGACCGCCGATCTGCTGGGTGAAGCCAAGGCCGCGCTGGAAGAAGGTGATGCAACCACGGCGCTGCAAATGTTCGGCGCGCTGGCGCAGCAGGAACCGGAAAATGCCGAAGCCCTGGCCGGCGTGGCGCGCTGCCTGATGACGCTGGGTGAGGAAGAACAGGCGCTACAGGTCATTGAAAGCGTGCCGGAAAAGCTTCGCGCCCATGCCGAAATCGCTTCCATCCGCAGCGCCTTGGAATTGGCCTCAGAAGGGCGCGAAGCGCGGGCGAAGCTTGCTGAATTTGAAGCGCGCCTGGCCGCCGACGCCAATGACCATGCCGCGCGCATTGACCTGGCGGTGGCGCTGAACGCCATGGAAGACCGCGCCGGCGCGGTGGACGCCTTGATTGAGGCGATCCGGCGCGACCGCGCCTGGAATGAGGAAGCCGCGCGCAAGCAATTGCTGAAATTCTTCGAAGCCTGGGGCTTTGGTGATGCGGCGAGTGTCGCAGGGCGGCGCAAGCTTTCCTCTGTGCTGTTCCGTTAAGGCCGGCGGCGCCACGCATCATGCAAGCTTTTCATCCGCGACTTGCGGATTTGCCGACCGAAATCGCAGTCTTCCCTCTGACGGGGGCGCTATTGCTGCCGCGCGGGCGCCTGCCGCTCAATATTTTTGAGCCGCGCTATCTGGCGATGACGCAGGATGCGCTGGGCCAGGGGCGGGTTTTCGGCATGGTGCAGCCCGATGCGCGTGGCAAGGCGGGGCCGGAAGGGACAGGGCTTTACCGCATCGGCTGCCTTGGGCGGCTCTCATCCTTCAGCGAAACCGATGATGGCCGGCTGCTGATTACGCTGATCGGTGTGACGCGGTTCCGCATTGCGGAGGAATTGCCCATCGCGGCTGGCGGCTATCGCCGCGTGCGTGCCGATTACGCGGATTTCGTCACTGATCTTTTGGCAGCCGAACCACCGCCACTTGATCGCGTGGCTTTGCTTGGGGCGTTAAAACCCTATTTCCACGCGCGCGGGATTGAAGCGAATTGGGATGCGGTGGAACAAACGCCAGATGCGCTGCTGGTGACGATGCTCGCGATGGTCTGCCCCTTTGATCCGCCGGAAAAGCAGGCGTTATTGGAAGCGTCCGAAGGGTCGGAACGGGCAGATATGTTGGTCACGCTGCTGCGCATGGGGGCGGCGGCCAATATGCCGAACCCTGGCAGCCTGAGTTGATGAAGGAAATTTCTCCATGACGGAAACGCAACCAAAAGGCGGCGCCCTTGACCCCAAGCTGCTGGAAATCCTGGTCTGCCCCGTGACCAAAAAGCCGCTGCGCTATGACCGCGACAAGGGGGAATTGATCAGCGACGCTGCGGGCCTTGCTTTTCCCGTGCGTGATGGCATTCCGATCATGCTACCGGATGAAGCGCGCAAATTGGACGCATGAGCGCACCCTCTGAAATCCGCCTGCGCAAGGCGGAAAAAATCCTGGAAATTGCCTTCGCCGATGGCGCTCGGTTCGCGCTGCCCGCCGAATATCTGCGCGTGGAAAGCCCGAGCGCGGAAGTGCAAGGCCACGGGCCGGGGCAGAAGGTGATTGTGGCGGGGCGGTGCCATGTTGGCATTATCGGGCTGGAACAGGTTGGCCATTACGCGCTCCGCATCAGTTTTGATGATTTGCATGATACGGGGATTTATACCTGGGAATATCTCCGACGCCTCGGGGAAGAACAGGAAAGCCGCTGGGCGGAATATCTGGCGGCGCTGGCAGCGCGGGGCCTGAACCGGGAACCGGCGCGGCGTGCGGGTGGGGTTTGATCTTGATCATGGCAGGCTGTGCGAAATCGGCCTAGACACACGCTGGTTTCGTGAAGGAAGGTGCCATGGATCGCGCCCGTTATAATCGTCTTGCCATCCTGTTCCATTGGGTCATGGCGGCGCTGATTTTCTATGCCGCAGCAAGCATCCTGATCGCTGATGATCTGCCGCGCGGCGCCTTTCGCGACCTGATCAAAACCACGCATAACAGCGTAGGCGCCGTGGTGGTGGTGCTGCTGGCGCTGCGTATTGTCTGGCGCATGCTTAGCACCGCGCCGCCACTGCCTTCCGTGATGACCGCGCAGCAGCAGCGCCTGGCGCGGCTCGCGCATTTCGGGCTTTATGGGCTAATGGCGGCCGTGCCGCTGCTGGGTCTGGCGACGCTTTTCCTGCGTGGGCGCGGCCTGGAATTCGGGCTGTTCAGCATCGCCTCACCGCTTGCGGCCAATCGCACCTTATCCCGCAGCATCAAGGAAGTGCATGAATTGGCGGCCTATGCGCTGCTCGCGCTGGTTGCCTTTCACATCGCGGCGGCACTTTGGCATCAATTCATCAAGCGCGATGGGCTGATGGGCCGGATGAGTTTCAGCCGCCCTTCGCCAGCCGATCAAACGCCTTGAGCCGTGCGATCAGCGCCGGCATTTCACGCAGCGGAATCATATTCGGCCCATCGGAAGGCGCATGATCCGGGTCCGCATGGGTTTCGATGAATACCGCCGCGACACCCACCGCAACGGCGGCACGCGCTAGCACAGGCGCGAATTCGCGCTGCCCGCCGCTCGATGTCCCCTGCCCGCCTGGCTGCTGCACGGAATGCGTCGCGTCAAACACCACCGGATAGCCGGTCTCCGCCATGATCGGCAAAGCCCGCATATCGGAAACCAACGTATTATAGCCAAAGGAAGCGCCGCGTTCGCAGAGCAGGACATTGTGATTGCCCGTGCTCGCGATTTTCGCCGCGACATTCTTCATGTCCCAGGGTGCGAGGAACTGCCCCTTCTTCACATTGATCACGCGGCCTGTTGCACCCGCGGCCAGCAGCAAATCCGTCTGGCGGCACAGAAAGGCCGGGATTTGCAGCACATCCACCGCTTCCGCCGTAGGCGCACATTGTTCGGCATTATGCACATCGGTCAGCACCGGCAGTCCCGTCGCTTCCCGAACCTCGGCCAGAATGGCCAAGCCCTCCGCCATGCCAATGCCGCGCGCGGCGGAAACACTGGTGCGATTGGCTTTGTCGAAGGATGATTTATAGATCAGCGGCACACCAGCGGATGCGGCGATTTCCTTGAGCGCGGCTGCGGTTTCCAAAGCATGCGCGCGGCTTTCAATCTGGCAGGGGCCGCAAATAAAGACCAACGGCAAATCATTGCCGAAGGTGACACTGCCCGCCTTCACATGGCGCATCATACCAACCGCGCCTGACGCACCGCCGCACCAATGAAGCCCGCAAAAAGCGGATGCGGATCAAAGGGCTTGGATTTCAATTCCGGGTGATATTGCACGCCGATGAACCAGGGATGGTCCTGATATTCAACAATTTCCGGCAGTACGCCATCCGGGGAAAGTCCTGAAAAGCGCAGCCCTGCCGCTTCAAGCCTATCGCGATAGGCGATATTCACCTCATAGCGATGGCGATGGCGTTCCTGGATTTCTGGCTTATCGCCATAAACACGGCGCACCAGCGAACCTTCCACAAGATGCGCCTGGTAAACACCAAGGCGCATGGTGCCACCCAGATCAGTGCCGGCATCACGACGTTCCACCTGATTGCCGCGCTGCCATTCCGTCAGCAAGCCAACCACCGGTTCCGCGCAAGGGCCGAATTCGGTGGAAGAAGCACCCCTTAGCCCCACCAGATTGCGCGCCGCTTCAATCACCGCCATCTGCATGCCGAAGCAAATGCCGAAAAACGGCAGCTTGCGTTCACGCGCGAAGCGCACCGCTTCAATCTTGCCCTCCGTGCCGCGCTCCCCAAAGCCGCCAGGGACCAGAATGCCGTGCACATGTTCAAGCCGCGTAAGTGCTTCCGCGTCATTTTCGAAAATCTGGCTATCCACCCAATCGAGCTTCACACGCACATGATGCGCAATGCCACCATGCACCAAAGCTTCCGACAGCGACTTATAGGCATCCAGCAGATTGGTGTATTTGCCAACGATGGCGATCGTCACCTCGCCTTCCGGTGCCTTGATGGCGTTCACAATGCTTTCCCAGCCTGACATATCAGGCTCGCCAAAGGCGGAAAGGCCGAAATGGCGCAGCACTTCCACATCCAACCCTTCGGCGTGATAGGCCAAGGGCACTTCGTAAATCGTGCTGGCATCAAGTGCCGGGATCACGCTTTCGGGGCGCACATTGCAGAATAGCGCGATCTTGCGCCGTTCATTCTCCGGGATCGGCCGATCACAACGGCAGAGCAAAATCTGCGGTTGAATACCAAGGCCAAGCAATTCCTTCACACTATGCTGCGTTGGCTTGGTCTTCAATTCACCGGCTGATGAAATGTAAGGCACCAAAGTCAGATGCATGAAAATGCTGCGCTGCGGGCCAAGTTCATTGCCCATTTGCCGGATGGCTTCCAGGAAGGGCAGGCTTTCAATATCGCCAACCGTGCCACCGATTTCGACCAGCACGAAATCATAGCCATCGGTTTCAGTCTGGACCACTTCCTTGATCTTATCGGTAATGTGCGGAATCACCTGCACCGTGCCGCCCAAATAATCGCCACGCCGTTCGGCAGCGATCACATCCGAATAGATCCGCCCCGTGGTCCAATTATCGGCCTTGCGCGCATGCACGCCGGTGAAGCGTTCATAATGGCCAAGATCAAGATCGGTTTCCGCACCATCATCGGTGACGAAGACCTCACCGTGCTGATAGGGGCTCATGGTCCCCGGATCGACGTTAAGGTAGGGGTCAAGCTTGCGCAGCCGAACCTTGTAACCGCGCGCCTGCAACAGCGCGCCGAGCGAAGCGGAAGCGATACCCTTACCAAGTGAGGAGACCACGCCGCCGGTGATGAATACGAACCGGGTCATGGGCGATCTTGATAACCCATCCCCCGATTCGGCGCTAGCAGGGCATAGCTGGGCCGGCGGCGTTAGATGATTCTTGAGATTTGTCGGGTTTACTGAAGCCCGAGAGGCTTATCGCACCCTGAAAACCCTGGACCCTGCCGATGCGGATAGATACCCGACCCGATGGCTCGCAAATCATGATCCCCGAGGCGGGCGATCTGGTGCGCCTGACCCGCGATGAAGCTGGCCCAATCGTGACCGCCCATGCTGGCGAATGGGGTCGCATCCTGCGCGTCTCCAGCCGCAATACACTCGACATCCAACTCGCAGGCTTTTCCCGCCCGCGCGGTGTTACCATGGCGCTGGTCAGCGATTTCCCCGCCATCAATGTGGTGCCCTGCGATGGACGCGGGCTGCCGACCGATGGCAGGCATTGGGGTTCGTGGGAAGAACGCCGCGGCGGGACGGCGGCCAGGGCACATCGCTAGAGCGTGTTGCGTTCACATGGGTTCACGCAACCCGCTCTACATCGTTGTTTTTCGAGCATCTTCACACGTTCAGATGATTCCATCTGAACGTGATCTGCTCTTGACTATGACCAATGAGCGAATGTGAACATGGTTGAAGGGGCATTACCCGCGCGGGCTGGCGCTGGCAGCGCTTTCCAGGATTTCGCGGAATAGCCGCGCCGGCAGCCCACCGCCCGCGACATTATCCATCGGCACACCATCATCATTGCCCAGCCAAACGCCCATCACCAGTCCACCGCTGATCCCGATGAACCAGGCGTCGCGGTATTCCTGCGTGGTGCCGGTTTTGCCGATGACCGTACGGCCAGGGGTGGCCGCGGCGCGCCCCGTGCCACGCGCCACCACCGCCGCCATCATGCCGCGCATGGCTTCCATATGCTCAACCGAGAAGGCACGTGCAGGGTCGGGGCGCGGCAAGGGCCAGGGGCGGCCTTCGGCCTGCACCTGTGCCACGCCGAAAGGCTCCACCCGAAAGCCGCCATTGGCGAAGGGGGCATAGGCGGCCACCAGATCAAGCAAAGTCACTTCCCCTGTACCAAGCGCAATCGTGCCATCGCGCGGGAAGGGGCCATCCAGCCCGGCACGCCGCGCCGCTTCCGCCACTTTGCGATGCCCGCCTGCGCGCTGCATCAACCGCACGGCGGAGGTATTCACGCTATGCGCAAGCGCTTCTTCCACGGTGATTTCGCCGCGCGCGCGCCATGGGCCATTGCTCGGTGACCAGCCGCCAAGATTGAGCGCGGTATCGGCGATCATGTCCTGCGGCCCAATGCCGGCTTCCAAAGCCGCCAGGAAAATGAAGGGCTTGAAGGCACTGCCGGGCTGACGCCGTGCCTGCGTCGCGCGGTTGAAGGGGCTATTGCGGTAATCCTTGCCCCCCGCCATGGCGCGTACCGCGCCGGTTGCGGCATCCAGCGCCACCACCGCCCCTTGATGCACCCCGGCCCGCGCGCCTGGCCCGGCCAGGATCGCGTCAATCCGCGCCTCGGCGGCAGCCTGTAGAACGGGATCAAGCGTGGTGCGCAGCACCAGATCAGCGTTGCTGGGCGCGCGTCCTGCCATGCCATCCTGCACCCAATCGGCGAACCAGCCGGCGTCACGCGAAGGTGCCTGCGTGAAGCGAATAGCCTCAACCGCCTGCAAAGCCTGGGTCGCTGTCAGCGCGCCGGTTTCCGTCATCGCGGCCAGCACTTCCAAGGCGCGCGCCATGGCGGCAGCCTGATTGACGCGCGGGTTGATGCGCGATGGCGCCTTGGGCAGCCCCGCCAATACCGCCGCCTGCCCCGGTGTCAGCCGCCGAGCTGGGACTCCAAAATAAAGCCGCGCCGCCGCATCCACGCCGTAAGTGCCGGCGCCGAGATAGACGCGGTTCAGATAAACCTCCAGCAATTCATCCTTGCTGAAGCGTTGTTCCAGCCAGAAGGCCAGCATGGCTTCCTGCGCCTTGCGCTTCAGGCTGCGTTCTGGCGTCAGGAACAGATTTTTCGCCAATTGCTGCGTGAGGGTTGACCCCCCCTGCACCACACGGCCCGAGGTGAAATTGGCATGCACCGCGCGCACCAGCCCTATTGGGTCTATGCCCCAATGGTCGCGAAAGCGCCGATCTTCAATGGCGATGAAGGCGGCCGGCAGATGCGCCGGCATGTCGCGCAGACGAAGCGTTTCCCCATACAAATCGCCATTGGTGGCAAGCAGTTTCCCATCTGAAGCGAGCAAGGTGGTGGAAGGCCGGCGCGTGGTGGCAAGCGCCGCTTCCGGACGTGGCAAATCCCAAGCCAGGATCAGCAAAACCACCGCCGCCGCGATCAGCCCCCAAATTGCCGCGAGGAACCCAAAGCGCAGCAGCCCCCAGCGCCGCCGCGGGCGCGCGGCAGGACGTGAGGGGGGGCCGGAAAGACGCGCGCCCAGAGCCTCTCTGGCCTGACTGCGGGGGGGCGTGCCGGGCCGTTCTGAGGATCTGGCCCGTGGTGTGGCCATACGCGCTTCATACCATGCCGGGCGCTGCCGTGAAACGGCGCATTGACGCGGCAGGGCAAGCCCCGGAACATCGCCCCATTCTCAGGAGCGCCAGATTTGGCAATTTATCGTGGTATTTGGGTGGTTGGCGCGGCGGTCTTCACCATTGGTTTTTCCACCACCCTCGCCATGCCGTTATTCACCACCTATGCGGCGCGGGATGGCCAGGGCGCGGGTGGGCTTTCCGCTGCCTTCATTGCCTATGCGGCGAGTGCGATCATCTCAGCCCCCCTACTGGGGGGCCTGTCAGACCGGATTGGCCGCAAGCCCTGCGTTCTGGCGGCCCTCGCGCTCACCATCTGCGGCACGATTGCGCTGATCACCGCACCAGGGCTTGCCGCACTTGCCTTTGCGCGCGGCATGCAGGGGCTGGCGGTGGGGTTGCTCGCCGGTGGGGCGACGGCCTGGGCGGCGGAATTGGCCACCGGCCCGGAAGCCGGGCGGCGCGCCGCGCAAGTCACCACGCTTGCGAGTGCGAGCGGCTTTGCCGCCGGCGGCATCGCCACCATGGCAGCGATAGAAATCTTCGGGCCGGGTGAACCGCCGCTGACCTTCTGGCTGCATATGACGGCGCTGGCGACGATCTTCCTGCTGGTGTTTTTCCTGCCGGAAACCAAAACCCCGGCGCGCGTGGCCTGGCTGCGCATGCCTAGTTTTCCGCGCAGCACTTTGCCTCTTTCGCTCAGCATGCTGGCGGCCTGGGCGGTGACGGGCACGGTGATCACCGCCGTGCCGACAGCGCTGACAGAAGCCGGCTATCCGCGTATGGGACCGCTTGCGGTGTGCTTCATGATCCTGGTGGGGGCTTTGGTGCAGCAATTGATGGCGCGGATTGCGGCGCGGCGCCTGGTGCTGATTGGCCTGCCGGTGCTGGTGCTGGGCGCGGGCTTGGTGATGTGGGGCACGCTGAATGCCGCGCTGCCCGCGCTGCTGCTGGGCGGCGCCCTGGTGGGCAGTGCGGCTTATGGATTTTTGTATATTGGCGGGCTGGCGGGGGTTTCCGAAAAAGCAGGGCTGGACCGCGCGCGCGCGGCGGCAGGCGTTTTCCTGGTGGCACATATCGGCTTTTGCATCCCGCCGCTGATGGCAGGCTTTGCCATGGATGCCTTTGGCGCTGGCGCGACGCTGACGGTGTTTTGGGTATTGCTGGCGGGTTTCGCGGCAAGCCTTATGTGGGCGTTGCGCGACGCCGGTGAGACCAAAATGCGTTGATCGGGACTGGGATCCGAGTGGACGTAATCGTTTGAATATCGATTTTTATTGTAATAAATTGCGGAACAGGTTTCAATAAAAACCCACATCAACTGATTGGAGAAAGTGGTCATGAAGATAGAGAAACACAGGCTAGTCAAGAACGGATCGCGCTTCGATATGCGGTACCGGGAGAGCCCTAATCGCGGTGGCGCCTTGAAGCCACGATTCCTAATTATGCACTATACCGCTGGAATTGGTGCTGGCGGAGCGATATCCTGGCTATGCGACCCGCAGGCCAAGGCCTCCGCACATTTTGTGATCGATCGTGAAACGGGAGCAGTAACACAACTCGTCGATGGGAACCGCGTGGCTTGGCATGCTGGTCAGTCCGAATGGAATGGGCTGCAGGGACTGAATCAGTTCTCCATTGGAATCGAGCTCGACAATGCGGGTAAGCTTCGACGTGAGGGCGGCAAGTGGGTCAATTGGGCTAAGCGTGTCATACCTGACGAGGAAGTAATTGAGATGACTCACAAGCACGAAAGTTCGCCTGCGGGTTGGCATACTTATTCTGCCGTACAGATTGAATCCGCGCTTGAGGTCGCGTTAGCTTTACATGCCGCATATCGCTTTGAGGATATTCTTGGGCACGAAGACGTCTCTCGTGGACGCAAGTCTGATCCAGGACCCGCTTTTCCGCTAACCAGTTTCGTTGCCCGCGTTTTGGGCAGAATGTAGATCTTTGCGCGTCGACATCGCACGCCTCTCCAGGCGAGCGATGTCCGATGGATCACAGCGCGATGATTTAATCTTCCTTATCGAGACTAAATTCCTTTGCGAAGTAGTCGATGTGGAATCAACAACTTGCGGCGTCCGCGAAGATGGTGCCTTCGGGGCCGTGGATCAGTCTGCAGCACAAATTCGCGGGGCAGCCGATATAACAGACCACACA
The DNA here is from genome assembly GCA_903927465.1 of uncultured Rhodospirillales bacterium. Classification (GTDB taxonomy): domain Bacteria; phylum Pseudomonadota; class Alphaproteobacteria; order Acetobacterales; family Acetobacteraceae; genus Neoroseomonas. The sequence continues at coordinate 11,555 of CAIYMY010000068.1, forward strand.
GTAGCGTAACAGATATGTTTTGAGGTAACTTAGAACCAGTCGGAATCACTAGGCTAGAATATACTCTAGAGCGAACGACTGGCCACGCTTCGCCTGATCTGATAGATTTCACCTGATCAAACCAGCCCTTCTTCCCGCGCCTTGATCTGCATGGCCAGGTATTTGGAATACATCCTGCATTGCGCGAAGGAACCGCCGGTGAACCATAAGCCCTGCTGCGGCGTTTCCATCCACATGTTGCGCAATTCCTGATCGGCTTCATCAAAGCCCCAGACCTTGCCGACGCGCTCAGCTACCGCATCGCCAAAGAAGCCGCGCACCAGATGATCCTGGCCCTTATAGCCAGTCGCCAGCACCAAAAGCTCCGCCGGCAATTCGCGGCCATCCTTCATCTTCATGCCGTTCGCGTGGAATTCCGCGATGTCGTGATACTGGATCAGCCCCACTTCACGCCGCACCAGCAAATCCGAACAGCCGACATTGAAGTAATAGCCACCCCCACGAGAGCGATATTTCAGCGGCCAGCCCGTGCCATTATCGCCGAATTCCAGACGAAAGCCGATCTTCTCCAGCCCATCCAGCAACGGCTTGTCCAATTCCCGCGTCTTGTCCGTCAGGATTTTGTGCGCCTGCTTCATCACCGAAAGCGGGAAGGACACATTGATCAGATCACGGTCTTCCAACGTCGGCCCCTTGCCGTAATAAACGCCATCATAAAGCTGCGCGCTTGGTTCGACATTCACAATCAATGTCGGGCTCCGTTGCACCATCGTCACCTTGGCGCCATTGCCATGCAGATCCTGCGTGATGTCATGCGCGCTGGTGCCGGTGCCGAAAACATAAACCGGCTTGCCCTTCCATTCCGCGCCATTCTTGAAGCCGGAGGAATGCACGACCTTGCCCTTGAAACGATCAAGCGTGGGAATATCCGGCAGGCTTGGCGTGCCGCTGACGCTGGTGGCCATGATGATGTGGCGCGGGCGCATGATGCGTTCGCTGCCATCGGCAAGCCTCAGCCGCGCCACCCAGCACTTCGCCGCCGCGTCATATTCGGCGCCCTCGAAGCTCGTTTTGGTCCAGAAATTGATCTCCATCGTCTCGACATAGGATTCAAGCCAATTGGCGATCTTGTCCTTCGGGATATATTTCGGCCAAGTCTTCGGGAAGGACAGGAAAGGCAGATGGTTGCTATGCACCTGGTTGTGCAGCTTCAGGCCATGGTAGCGCAGCCGCCAATTATCGCCGATCCGCGCCATGCGATCCACGATGAGCGTTTCGATATTGAGCGCACCAAGCCAGGCAGCAGCGGTAATGCCGGCATGCCCGCCACCAACAACCAGCACTGCCGGATCGTGGCCTTCAAAACGCGCTGCTTCGCGGCGCTTATCCAGCCAATTCGGGCCGTTGAATTCGCGCTCAAAAGCCGGTTCCTCACGCGCTTCGCGCATGCTGTCCACATCAAAGCCGCGCAGGCTATCAAGGGCCGTGGTCAGCACCCAGGCCACTGGCGCATCGCCTGAAGCTTCGGCGCGCTTCAGGCGCAGCAGCGCGGCACCCGTGCCGATTTTGGTTTCAAACCGTAGCACGGCTTCGATGGTGTCGTCGCCGGCGCGCTCCACAAAGCGCGGCGCGGCGCGTTCATCATCAATCGCGAAATCCCGCGCGCCGGCTTCCTGCACCGCGACCAGCAGCGCTTCCACCAGCGTCCCCTGACCGCTCACGGTACGGATGCGCCGGCCCAGCGCCACAATATCGCGCCAATGGCTGTCACTACGGAATAACGCGCCAAGCGCTGATTTATCGCCTTCTGCCAGTGCCGCATTGAAGCGCTTGAGCCATGCTTCGATGATGTGGCCGATACCTTGTTCCGAAATAACCAGCATGTGCTTCCGCCTTCAATCCACCGCGCCCAACCGGGCGCCTTTTCTGACGTGATCCTAAGCGCCGAAGCGCAACGCCGCAAATCCTGCCTGCGGGCGGATTTCATCCCGGACCGAATGCGCCTATCCTTCACGTTGAAGATGGAGAAACGCTCATGAATGCTTCGCTTGCGGGCAAGGTCGCGCTGGTCACGGGTGCCGGCAAGAATATCGGCCGCGCCATTGCGATGAGGCTCGCCGCCGATGGCGCCGCCATTGTGGTGAATGGCCGATCGGATGAGGGCGCGATCAAGGCCGTGGCCGATGAAATCATCGCCTTTGGTGGCCGCGCCATGGCCTATCGCGCAGATATCTCCAAGCCCGAGGAAGTGGCCGGCATGGCGGCTGCCGTCGCGGCCCAAATGGGCGGCGTGGATATTCTGGTGACCAATGCGGGGCTCAGGCGCCAGACCCGCTTTCTGGATATGTCCTTCGCGGAATGGCGTGAAATTCTCTCGGTAGCACTTGATGGCGCGTTTATCGTCACCCAGGCTTTCGCGCCGCAGATGATCGCGCGGGGGGGTGGCTCAATCATCGGGCTATCGGGCATTTCAACCCATGTCGGCACGCCCAATCGGGCGCATGTTTCGGCTTCCAAATCGGGGCTGGAAGGCTTGATGCGCGCCCTTGCCGTGGAATTGGCGCCGCAAGGCATTCGCGCGAATAGTGTCGCGCCTGGCGCGGTGGATACGGTGCGCGGTGCCTCCGCCGGGTCCATGCCAAGCACTTTGGCCGATGCTGGCATACCGCTGGGCCGGCGCGCGAGTGTTGCCGAGATTGCCGATGTGGTTCGCATGCTGGCCGGGCCAGAGGGTGGTTTCATCACCGGCCAGACCATTCATGTGAATGGCGGCGCCTTCCTGACCTGAAACGAGGCTGGGATGATCCGGTTGAACGGATCATCCCATGGGTGGATTGGGCGCTTTACCCCGGCGCATTGCCCCGTGCGTTCAGGCGCAGCGGCACAAAGCGCTGCCCGCCGGCATTTTCCACCGCGAAAAGCCCAACATTGCGGTCTTGCCGACGCAGGCGCTCAATCTGTTCCTGCACTTCCGCCGGCGTTGTCACGCGCTGCTGCTGCACTTCCACAATCACATCACCGGGGCGAAGCTCACGCTCCGCAGCCGGCGTGCCGGGGGTTACTTCCACAATCACAACGCCGCGTTGTTCGGGCTTCAGGTTGAAGCGCTGGCGAAGCTCATCCGTAATGGCCGCAACCCGTAGCCCAAGCCCGGTGAGTTCCACCGGCCCCGGACCGGGAGGCGGCGCCGCCGGTGCCCCCGCCTGGCGCTGTTCCGTCGGCAATTCGCCAAGCGTGACGGTCACGGTTTCTTCCTTGCCATCGCGCCAAATCACGACGGGCACTGAACCGCCCACAGTGTTGTCAGCAACAATCCTGGGCAGGGCACGCATTTCGGGCACTGGCGTGCCATTGAAGCGAATGATCACATCGCCCGAGCGGATCCCCGCCTTGGCCGCCGGGCCATCGGCTTGCGCATTCGCGATCAGCGCACCGCGCGTGCCAGCGGGCAGGCGCAGCGCTTCGGCAATGTCATCCGTCACACTTTGGATATTCACGCCAATCCAGCCGCGCCGCACGCGCCCCGCATCACGGAGCTGCGCCACCACGCGGCTTGCCATATTGGACGGGATGGAAAAGCCAAGCCCGGCCGAAACCCCGCTGGGGGAGACAATGGCAGTATTGATGCCGATCACCTGGCCGCGCATGTTGAATAGCGGCCCGCCGGAATTGCCCGAATTGATCGAGGCATCCGTCTGGATAAAATCATCATAAAGCCCCTGGCCGATATTGCGCCCGCGGGCGGATACAATCCCCGCCGTGACGGTGCCGCCAAAGCCAAAAGGATTACCGATGGCGATCACCCAATCGCCCACTTCCGATTGATCCGAATTGCCAAAAGCAACAGCGGCCAAGGGCTTGTCGTGCTTGATGCGCAGCACCGCGATATCCGTGCGCGGGTCAGTACCCACCAATTCGGCGCGAATGCTGGTGTTGTCCTGCAGGATCACGTTGATTTCATCGGCGCCATCAATCACGTGGTTATTTGTGACCACGATGCCTTCCTGCGCATCAATGATGAAGCCAGACCCAAGCGATTGCGCGCGGCGCTGGCGCTGCTGCGGGGCTTCGCCCTGCCCCTGGCCAGGTGGGCGATTGCGATTGAAGAAATCGCGGAAAAATTCCTCAAAGGGGCTGCCCGGCGGCAATTGCGGCATTTCCGGCGCATTGGGGCGGCCGGCGCGCGGGGCAACATTCTTGGAAGTGGAGATATTCACCACCGCAGGCAGCAATTCCCGCGCGAGCGGCGCGAAGCTTTCTGGCGCGCGTTGCTGCGCCTGGGCCGGGGTGATCAGCGGCAGGGGGGCAAGCGGCGCCAGAGCCATGGCACCGGCAAGGGCAAGATGGGCTATACGCAAGGAAACTCTCCTCAAGGAATGTATGAACCGGTGTGGCAGATTGGCACCTTCGGCGAGAGTATAGGTCATTTCTCTGCAACGAAGTGCGACAAATAGCGACAGCTTCACAAAAGCTTGAGCAGCCAAGCAAGGGCAATGCCGCCCGCAGCGGCGACCAGCCCGCCAATCCTGAGCCGCGCCTCCGGCGTCTCAGCCAGGCTTGCCAGCATCCGGCGCATGAAGCCGGGGGCGATGGCATAGGCCAAGCCCTCCAGGGCCAGCACGACGGCTATGCCCTGGAGAAGCGCGGTGAAGCTCACCTTGGCGCAGGTGCCGGAAGGCCATTCGGGCTTTCGCGGAAGTAGCGGAAGAATTCCGAATCCGGCGTCAGCACCAGCCGTGTGTCGCCGTCAGAAAAGGCTTCACGATAGGCCTGCATGGTGCGCCAGAATTGGAAGAAGGCTGGGTCGCGCTTGAAAGCTTCCGCGAAAATGCGGATCGCTTCCTGTTCGCCCTGACCGCGCAGGATATCGGCCTGCGCCTGGGCTTCCGCGATCAACACGGTGCGTTCACGCTCAGCGCTTGCGCGCACGCGCTGCGCCACTTCCGCACCTTCAGCGCGGGCTTCGCGCGCCACGCGTTCACGTTCGGATTGCATGCGTGACAGGATGGCTTGCGTGTTTTCGCCCGGCAGATCAGCGCGGCGAATGCGCACATCTTCCACGGCAATGCCGAATTGGCGCGCTTCCTCATTCACCTGACGGCGGATTTCACCCATGATCCGCGTGCGATCCGTGGACAGGACAGAAAGCAAAGGCTCATTACCCAGCACGCGGCGCAAGGATGAGGTGACAATGGAATTGAGACGGGCGCGAATGCCCGCTTCGGTCGCGCCCACCGTCTGGAAGAAGCGCAGCGGATCAGTGATGCGATAGCGCGTGAAGCTATCCACAATCAGCCGGCGCTGATCGCCCAGAATGACTTCTTCGCCCGGCGCGTCAAAATCCAGCAAGCGGCGATCGAAGGTGATCACCGATTGGATGAAGGGCACCTTCCAATGCAGGCCGGGTTCCTGAATCACCTTGCGCGGTTCGCCGAACTGCGTGATCAGCACCTGCTGCGTCTGGTGCACCGTGAACAGCGTGGAAGACGCTGTGAAAATCGCCGCGGCAAGAATGCCGAGCAGAATAATGGAGCGGTTCATCGCGGCACCCCCGGACGGTTTTGCATCATGGGCGCTGCGGCGGCGCCAGGCGGCAGCGGCGCGGGTCGCGCCTGAGGTGCGGCGGCAGGCGGCTGTCGCGCGCCGCCGGTTTCACCCAATTGCAGGAAGGGCACCACGCCCTGCAAGCGGTCATCCACAATGACCTTGGGGTTACGGCGGAAGATTTCTTCCATGGTTTCCAGATACATCCGGCGCGTGGTCACATCGCGCGCCAATTCATAAGCAGAAAGGACGGACAGGAAGCGCGCACTTTCACCACCCGCACGCGCCACTTGGCTTTCGCGGAAGCCCTGGGCTTCCTGGCTCATGCGTTCAGCCTCACCGCGGGCGCGGGGGATGATGTCATTGCGGAAGCTTTCGGCTTCATTGCGCAAACGCTCACGGTCCGCATTGGCACGCTGCACATCACGGAAGGCGTCAACCACCTGGGCGGGCGGGTCCACCTTCTGCAATTGCACCTGCATCACTTCAATGCCGGCCTTGTATTGGTCCATGATGGCCTGGGCGCCGCGGCGCACTTCCTGTTCAATCTGCGCGCGCGCTTCGGTCAGCGCGGGCTGGATGGGGGTGCGCCCGATCACTTCGCGCATCACGCTTTCAGCTGCGGATTTCACCGTGCTTTCCGGGTTGCGCGTATTAAAAAGGAATTCGCCCGCATCACGGATGCGCCAGAAGACGGCGACATCAATGTCAATGATATTTTCATCACCTGTCAGCATCAGGCTTTCTTCCAGCACATCGCGCGCCGCCATGACGCGCCCACTGGTTGGCGAGGCATCTTGTGCGCCAATGAAGCCGATATCCACGCGGTTGATGCGCGTCACGCGCGGCGTGGTCACGCTTTCAACCGGCCAGGGCAGGCGATAATTCAAGCCGGGCTGGGCGGTATGGCTGAAGGCGCCAAAGCGCATGACCACGCCCTGTTCATCCGGCTGCACCCGATAAAACCCGGAAAGCCCCCAGCCGACTGCCAGCACAATGCCGATCAGGGCGAAAAGCTTGCCACCGCCAGCGCCGCCGCTTGGCAATACGCGGCGAATCGCTTCCTGCGCTTGGCGGATCGCATCATCTATGTCAGGGCCACGGCCACCCTGGCCGCCACCGCCGCCGCCACCGCCACCGCCACCCGAAGGCGGCTGGCCCCAAGGGCCCTGCGGGCGCGGATTGCCCCAGGGGCTTTGACCGCCACTATTATTATTATTCCAGGGCATGAAAGGCGTGGCCTCCAGCAGGTGAACGTCAAAAACGAAAGGCCCAAAGCTGGGCGGGATGCTTCAAGCGGGAAGCCAACCCCCATATAGAGGCGAGCGACCTTCCCGGAAAGCAGCTAACAGCGCTGTAATGCCGGGTCGGGCGGATATTGACCATGGGTAGGGGCTTTTCAAGCGATGGCGGATGATTTGGCGGCAGCGGTGACAAAAGCGCTGGCAGCGGTGAAGGACCCGGCTTCGGGTCAGGATGTGGTGGCGGCAGGCATGGTGCAGGGCCTGGTGGTGCGCGATGGCATGGTCCATTTCGCCCTGCAGGTGGCGCGGGAAGCCGCCGCCAGCATGGAACCGGTGCGCGCTGCGGCGGAAGCCGCC
>CAIYMY010000069.1 GCA_903927465.1 uncultured Rhodospirillales bacterium
CTTCATCCTGCGCCAATTCCGCCAAGCTCATCTCCCGCCCCGGTCCCCAGCCGGCCTTGGCGAGGCGTGCGGTGATGTCTTCACTCAAGCCCATCGCCTTGCCCACTTCACGAATGGCGCTGCGTGGGCGGTAGCGGATCAAGGTCGCGCAAATCGCCGCGCGGTCGCGGCCATAGCGTTCATAAAGGTGCTGGATCACTTCTTCACGACGTTCATGTTCGAAATCAATGTCGATATCGGGCGGCTCACCTCGGCTGGCGGAAACGAAACGCTCAAACAGCAGATCATGCTTTTCGGGATCAACGGCGGTGATGCCCAGCACATAACAAACCGTGGAATTCGCCGCCGAACCGCGCCCCTGGCACAGGATGCCGCGCGCGCGGGCGAAGCGAATAATCTCATGCACCGTCAGGAAATATGGCGCATAGCCAAGATCATTGATCAGGCGCATTTCATGGGCGATGCGCGTGGTGATGGCATCCGGCACCTGCATCGGCCAGCGCACCGCGACAGCTTCGGCCACGCGTGCTTCCAGGCTTTGCTGTGCGGTGCGTCCAGGGTCCAGCACTTCATCTGGGTATTCGTAACGCAAATGATCCAGCGAAAAGCCGCGCGTTGTCGCCAGCACATCAACACTCGCCTGCAACGCATCCGGGTAGCGCGCGAAAAGCCGCGCCATTTCGGCAGGGGATTTCAAATGGCGTTCCGCATTGGGTTCCGCCGCCTGGCCCAAGGCATCCACGCTGCAGCGCAGGCGAATGGCGCTCAATACATCCGCAAGGCGCCGCCGCGATGCTTGGTGATAACGGATATTGTTGGTGGCGAGCAGCCGCGCGCCGGTCGCTTCCGCCAGCGCTGCGTAATGCGCGAGTTGCACTGCATCATCACCCAGCAAGGGGCAGGCAACGGCGATCAATGGCGGCAAGGCCAGGCGCAGCCCGGCCAAACGGCGCAAAGCTGCGGGCGTGACGGGCGGGATGGCGGCAATCACCTGGCCTTCCGCCGCATCACATAGCCCCGCGAAATCCAACCGGCATTCATCCTTGGGCGCGGCCATGCGCGCCGCTGAAAGCAGCGTGGTCAGCCGCCCATAGGCAGCGCGATCGGCAGGCCAGATCAGCCATTCCGCACCATCTTCCAACCGCAACCGGCAACCAGGCGCGAAAGCGAGCCCCGCCGCCTTGGCCGCGCCATGCGCGCGCACCACGCCCGCCAGCCCATTGGTATCGCAAAGCCCAAAGCCGACATGGCCAAGCGCGGCGGCTTGTTCCACCAATTCCTCGGGATGCGAGGCGCCATCCAGAAAGGAAAAATTGGACCGCGCCGCTACCTCCGCATAGCCGGGCGCTTTCATGGCAAATCGCCCTGCACCACCCAGCGCCCACCGGCATGGCAGAGCCAGAGCCTTTCACCAGAAGCGAGCTGCACGCGGTGATAATCCCGCGCCGGCGGCAGCGCGCCGCCATGCCACCATTCTGGTTCCAGCCTGAGCGGGCCTTCGGCGCGGGTCAGCGGATAGACCCGGCCGCGCCAGCGCAGGGCAATGGGCGCAGCGCTGGCAGAGGCGGTAACTTCCACCACTTCCGGCCGGCGACGCAGCAGCACCGGCGCGGCGCGCACCCCCCAACCGGGCGGGGTGGCGATGGGCGCTTCATGCGGGGCGGCGGCGCGCCATTGCTTTTCCGGCCAATGGCTGGGCTGTGGCGCGGGGCGGGCGAGGCGCAGCCTTTGGCCGAGCCTGTCCAGCAATTGCGCCAAAACCCCATCCGGGCGCGGCGCGGCGCCCATGGGCAAGGCGCCCTGCCCTTCTGCCCCCATTGGGTCGGTCGCCAGGGCGTGCAGGGTGAAACGCTCAAAGCCCAATTCCGGCGCCAGGCTGGCCATCGGCTCGGCGAATAGCCGCGCCAGATGGGCAGGGTCGCGGTTTGGCGCGCCGGTGCCGATCATCAGCCGCTGTTCCGTGCCATCCACGCGCCAGGCGGTCAGGCAAAGCCGCCGCGCGCCGAGCCCAGCCCGCCCCAACCGCGCGCATAGCGCCACCAGCAGCCGGTCAAGCAAGGCGGCAATGGCCTCGGCGGTCAGGATTGGTTCGGGCAGGGCGCGCGTTACGCTCAGATCCGGCGGCGCGGCGATGGGGGTGATGGGCGGCGCGCGACGGCCCGTGGCGGCATCCAGCGCATCCAGCAAAGGCGCGCCGAAGCGCCGGGCGAGCGGCGCGCGGGGCTGGCGCAGCACATCGCCAATCACGCGCAGCCCCAGCCGGGCGAGGTCTTCCACCATGGCGCACGGCAAGCGCAGCGCTGTGCCAAGCGGCAGGGGCGCCACGGCTTTTTCTTCCGACCCAGCCGCGATAATCGGCGCATCACGCCGCACCCTTGCGAGCGCCATGGCAGAAGCAGCCGCGCTGGCAATGGCGCCTTGGGCAGAGAGCCCAGCCTCGGCCAGGTTGGCGGTGAGTTGCGCGAGCAAAGCGGCCTCACCGCCAAACAGATGATCGCAGCCGGTGATATCCAGCAGCAGCCCATCGGGCGGCAGGGCAGCGCTGATCGGGGTGAAGCGCTGCGCCCAAAGCGCCAGGTCCCGCAGCCCCGCCGCACTGGCTTCCGGCATGGCGGGCAGTACCTGCAAATCAGGTAGCAGGGCTTCGGCATCGGCGAGTGCTTGGCCCGGCTCAAGCCCCGCCGCCGCAGCCTGGTGATCCAGCGCGACCAGCAGGCGCCGCGCGCCTTGCCGCGCCCAAAGTGCCAAGGGGGTATCCGCCGGCAGATCGGGCCGGCTTTGGCGCAAATGCTCAGCCGCCCAGAAGGGCAGATGCACAGCAAGGTAGCGGCGGGCGAGCCTCATGCACTGCCCGCTTCCAACCGCAAACTGCCGGTGGTGGCTTCGAAACTCACATTCCACGGCCCCGCCGGGGCGCCGCCGCGTTGGCGGAGCAGCGTCAGGCGCCAGCGCGGCGCGGCATCACTCGAAAGCGGGGCGATATGCCAGCGCGTGCGCGCGGCGGAAGCACCCGCAGTGCCATCTGGGCGGAGCAGCAGGCCGAAAACGCCCCCGGCCTCGGCGGCCAGATGCAGGCGGCGCGTTGCGGTCAGATCAAGCCCCTGCCCCGCGCCGGCCATCAGCACAGCCCCGCCCAAGGCAGGGCAGCGCAGGGCTTCTTCCATGGCCCAAAGCGCTTCCGGCCAGCGCGCCGCCCGCGCCAGAATCAGGTTTTCCGGGGCCAAGCCAAAGGGGATAAGCCCCGGCGGCCAAACAAGATTCGATTCCTGTTCGGTAGAAATCCACAGCACCTGCCCGCCGCAGCGCGCCAACAGAATGGCGGCAAAAGCCACGCCAGATCCGGGGGTTGCGGCGCAAACTTCATGTAACGCTCCACGCACAAGGCCAGCCCCGATCAAGCTGGTATCAGCAAAAACCGGAATAGACGCACCAGCACCGCCCGCCGGGGCGCGGGTGGTAAGCCCGGCCAGGGTATCGCGCAGCCGGGCCAGGGCAGCGCTGCGGGCGGAAGGGGGATCGGCGGCGGTCATGGGAAAGAAAGCTTATCAAAGGAACAAAATAAGAACAAGTCATATATCGCGCCGCCTCAGACCCTTTTTTGGGCAAAGGCCGCACGACCCAGGGTAGAAAGCGCCCTGCCCCCTGTTCCCTACCCGCCCGGGATTTCCCATAGTGGCCCCAGCAATGGAAAGGAGGCCCTGATGGCCCAACCCCTCGACAAGGCGCATTTCGAAGCCCTGATGGCCCAAGCCGGGCTTGATCTGACGGAAGCCGAAAAGGACGGCATTCGCGCCGCTTCCGCCCATACCCAGGCCGCCGCCGCGCGCGTGCGGACCCCGCGTGAGGTTTCGGTGGAATCCGCCACCATCTTCACCCTGAAGGGGGCGGGCGCATGACGAGCTTCCCGACCATTGCGAGTGCCGCGCGCGATATCGCCGCGAAGCGCATCTCACCGGTTGAATTGATGAAGGATCATTTGGCGCGGTCCGAAAAGCTGAACCCCGCGCTGCATGCCTTCATCCGCTTCACGCCGGAAATCGCGCTGGAACAGGCGCGCGCTGCGGAAGCGCGCCAGGCTGCCGGTGCGCTGCGCGGGCCGCTTGATGGAATCCCCATTGCACATAAGGATATTTACGAAACGGCGGGCGTTACCACCACGGGCCATTCGCGCGTGCTGGAACATCATGTGCCGAAGATGGATTCTGCCGTGGTGCGGCGCTGGCGCGAAGCGGGCACGGTGATGCTGGGCAAGCTCGCCACGCATGAATTCGCCTGGGGCGGGCCTTCCTTCGATCTGCCCTGGCCGCCCGCGCGCAATCCCTGGAATACGGAATATTTCACCGGTGGGTCTTCATCCGGCACCGGCGCTGCCGTCGCCGCCGGCATGATTCTGGGCGGCACGGGGTCTGACACGGGCGGTTCCATTCGCGGCCCGGCATCGCTGTGCGGCATTGCCGGCATTAAGCCGAGCTATGGGCTTTGTTCCCGCACCGGCGTGCTGCCCCTTTCGCAAAGCCTGGACACGACGGGGCCCATGGCCTGGACAGTGGAAGATTGCGCCTTGTTGCTCGATGCCATGACCGGGCATGACGCCACCGATCCATCTTCCGCCAATCGCCCACGGCCTGATCTGCTTTCCGGGCTGAATGGTGGCGTGCGCGGCCTGCGCATTGGTGTGATCCGTCATTTCCATGAAGATGACTGCAAAGTCAGCCCTGGCATGGCTGCGGGGATTCAGCACCTGACCAGCACGCTCGCCGCGCAGGGTGCGGAAATCCGCGAAGTGAAGCTGCCGCCGCTGGCAGATTTCAACGCGGCTGGCTGGCTTATTCTGGCCGCCGATGCCTATGCGGTGCATGAGACATGGATGCGCGAAAAATACCGCGCCTATGGTGAGTTTCTGCGCGAAAGACTGGCGGTGGCGGCCACCATTACTTCAGCCGATTACCTCCAGGCCCAGCGCCGCCGGCGCGAATTATGCGAAGCGGTCACCGCCGTGATGGCCGATTGCGATTTGCTGGTGACCGCAGCGCAACCAGGTGAGGCGCGGCCCATTCATCAAATGACGAAATGGGCGTCTTTTGAGGTGCCGAATTTCACCATCCCCTTCAACCTGACCGGCCAGCCGGCGCTGACGGTTTGCACCGGCTTTGGTGCGGGCGGCATGCCGGTGGGCGCGCAGATTGTGGGCCGGGCTTTTGAGGATGCGACAGTGCTGCGCGCCGGTCAGGCTTATGAATTGGCGGCAGGCTGGCGCGCGCAGCGCCCGGCGATGGCAGCGTAACGCTTAGCTTAACTCGGCGTGATCCATTGTACCGGATCACGCCGATGATGCCTTCAGCCGCGCAAACCAAGCCGGTTCACGCGTGCTTCTTCCTCATCAATCGTGCGTTTCATGAAGGCGGCATAGTCCGTCGGGTTCAGATATTCGACCGGCATATCCAATCGATCGAGTGTTGCAAGATGCGCGGGATCATTCAGCGCCGTGCGGAAACCCTGATGTAGTTTTTCGATGATATCGGGGTCCATCCCGGCGGGCCCAACCAGCCCATAGGGTGAGGTGATCACCATATCCTGATAGCCAAGATCAAGCAGCGTCGGCACATCAGGCAGCTTCTTGCTGCGCTGGCGTGTCCAGACATTCAGCGCACGTAGCCGGCCTTCGGTGATCATGGGCAACGTGCCGGAACCGGTCGCGCAGGCTTCGATATGCCCGCCCAGCAGGCTTGGCACGGCATCGCCTTCGCCGCGGAAGGGCACATGCACGATATCCAGCTTCTCGCGCGTGGCGAGGTCAACATTCGACAGATGCGGCGTGCCATTGGCGCCCGTATTGCCGATGCGTATTTCGCCCGGGCGGCGGCGTGCATCGGCCACAAGATCAGCCCAGCTTTTATACGGGCCATCGCCGCGCACGCACATGATGAACAAATAGCCTGTCAGATGCATGATCGGCGTGAAATCGGTGCGCGGATTGAAGGACATGCGCTGCATGAAGGGCAGCCGCAGGGCCGGCAGCGGAATTTGCGCAATGGTATAGCCATCAGGCCGCGCCCTTGCGACGGTGGCGGCGGAAAGTGTCGCGCCCGCACCGGGGCGATTTTCCGTCAGCACCTGCACGCCAAAGGCACGCGATGCGGCTTCGGCAAAGCCGCGCATCTGTACATCGGTGGCGCCGCCTGGCGGGAAGGGCACCAGCAGCGTGATGGGGCGCGATGGAAAGCTTTGCGCTGCCGCAAGCCCTGGTGCGATGGCAGGTGCGGCGAGTGCTGAAAAAAGAATGTGCCGGCGTTTCATGTTTTTGCTCCCTGTTTTTATTGTGTGTCGTTGAAAGCGCTTATCCTATTCCGGCTGGATCCCCGCCGCCGCCACCACTTCGCGCCATTGCGGAATTTCCTGACGCAACCGCGCTGCCAAAGGTGCTGGCCCGTTCAGCAGCAATTGTGAACCGCGATCCGCCATGCGGCGCGAAAGATCGCTCTCCGGCGCCGCCAAGGGCGCCAATTCCGCGAGCAGCCGCGCGATGGGCTCCGGCGGCATAGCTTTTGGCGCCATCAGCGCGAACCAGAAGGGCACGCTGTAGTGCGGCACTTGTTCGATGATGGCAGGCACATCGGCCAGCAATGGCGTACGCGCCGTGCTGGTGACGCCAATCGGGCGGAGCGTCCCGGCGCGCAAATGCTCCAGCGGGATCGAGACATCGGTGATGATGCTATCAATATCGCCAGCGAGCAGCGCATTCATCGCAAGCGTCGCACCGCGATAAGGCACATGCAGCAATTCAATCCCCGCGCGCTGCATCAACAAAGCGCCGGCCAGATGTGTCGCGGACCCCACACCGGAACTGCCCCAGGAAACCTTGCCCGGATTGGCCTTGGCGCGTGCGAGATAGGCCGCCAGATCTGGCGGGCCATTGGGTCGGCCCGAAATCAGCAGCGGCGCATCGGTTACCAAAGTCACCGGCTGCAAATCCGTCAGCGGATCAAGCCCCGGATCGCGCCGCATGGCGGGCAGGGTTGCGATGGAGGAAGACGTGATCAGGAAGCTGTGATTGTCGGTGGCCTGCGCGACATATTGCGCGCCGAGTGAACCGCCTGCCCCGGCGCGATGTTCATAAATCACCGGCTGACCCAGGCGCGGGGTCAGGAATTCCACCATGAAGCGCGCGGGGATATCCTGCGGCCCACCAGGCGCGAAGGGGCTGATCAGTCGCACGGGCCGATTGGGCCAGGCCTGACCTTGCGCCAAGGCGGGCGCGGCAAGGCTTGCGCTGGTAACAGCAAAAAAGGCACGACGTGTTGCAACTGACATGGCCTTGCCTTTCCTTATCCCAAACAACGCCGATAAAGCGCAATCAGCCTTTCCCAATGGCGCTCAGCCCCAGGCTTGTCGAAGCACCAGCGGCCAGGAAAGGCGAAGCCGTGATGCACTTCGGGATAGACTTCCAATTCTCCCCGGGCGCCGGAGGCTTCAAACAGCGCGCGCAATTCATCTACCATGGGAAGCGGCGCCAATTCATCATGCTCGGCGCAGGCGATATAGAGTTCAGCACTGCCTTGCCCCAGCGTCAGATGCGGGCTTTCCACCGCATCACTCACCAGCCAGGTGCCATAATAGGAAGCGGCGGCGGCGATACGCCCGGGATAGCGTGCGGCGGCGGCGAGCGCATAAGGCCCACTCATGCAATAGCCATGCACGCCAACCGGGCCGGGGCGCACGTGTTTTTGCTGGTCGAGGAAACCAAGCATATCGGCGATATCTTCCATCACCGGCGGGATGGTCATTTTGGTGCGAATGGCGCGCATGCGGTCGCGGTCCGGGTCGCCCACGGTCAGCACGCCTGGGCCGAATTTCGAATCCCGGCCGGCGCGGTAATAAAGATTGGGCAGCACCACGTAATAGCCGGTGGCTGCCAGCCGCCGCGCCATGTCGTGCAGTTCCTCACGAATGCCGGGTGCATCCATCAGCATGAGCACGGCGGGAAAGGGGCCGTTGCGTTCAGGATGACAGATAAAACTTTCCATCGCGCCGGCGCGGGTTTGGATATCAATGATGTGTTCGATCATGGTGTTGCCCTTTCAGTCCGCTTTCACACCGGCGGCGCGGATAACCTCAGCCCAGGATTGGAGATCTGCTGCGATGCGGCGATTGAAGGTCGCCATATCCTCGAAATTTGGCGTCAGGCCGGAATCGAGCAGCCTTTGCCGAAAAGTTGGGTTTTCCAGGCCTTTGCGGATGGCCTCCACCCAGGCGCGCGCTGCATCGGCGGTGATGGCGCGCGGGCCACAGAGGCCGAACCAGCCGGCCATTTCAAGCCCTGGCACCCAATCAGAAATCGGACGTGCCTGCGGGAAAAGCGGTGAACCCGCATTATCGCCCAGCGCCAGCAAGCGTAGCTCGCCCCCCTGAATCTGGCGCATCACATCGCCCAGGTTGGTGATCATGAAATCCGCACGCCCGCCAAGAATATCCACGACCGCCGGCGTCGCACCACGATACGGGATATGCACAATATCAAGCCCGGTCTTGGACTTCAGCAATTCCACCGAAAGATGCTGCGCCGAGCCAACGCCGGCAGAGGCGTAAGATAACCCACCCGGCTTGGCGCGCGCGGCGGCGAGCAACCCCGCCATATCCTTATGCGGCCCATTGGCAGCAACCACCAGGCCATAGGTGGAAAGCGCCACATTGGCGATGCCGATCATTTCTGTGCGCGGATCAACCGGCAGGCTGGCGCCTGGCAGATTGGGCGTGATGGTCATGGTGCCCATCGGGCATTGCAGCACCGTGCTGCCATCGGGCGCGCTGCGTGCCACCACTTCAGCGGCGATCAACCCATTGGCGCCGGTGCGGTTTTCGACAACGCCACGCGCGGGCAGATGCGGCGCGGCATATTCGGCAATGAAGCGGGCCATCAAATCGCCAGCACCGCCGGCGGCGAAACCGCTGATGACGCGCACGGTTCGGTCCTGCGCCATGGCAGGGCCAGAAAGGGCAAGGGCCGCAAGACCCGCTAGAAGCAGATGACGCATGATTTTCCTCCCCGTTTTGGAGCATTTTCAAGCCAAGTGGAATCACTTGGCGGCTCGGAAAATGCGACCCAGAAAAGCCTTGGTGCTTGTCCGGCGAACGAATGTGAGCGGGACGCGCACCAAGGGAGCCTATCAGGATGCGGTTTCTCCGCAATGCGCCGCCGCGCGTAAGGCGGAAAGCCGTGCGGCGCCATGGTCACGCGTGGAAAGCACCTCGAAACCAGGCGGCATTACGGTTTCTTCATCGCGCCCTGTCTCAGCAATGATCAGCGCGCCGGGCGCGATCCAGCCCTTGGCCTGCAAAGCAACCAGGGCGCGCGGCACCAGCCCCTTGCCATAGGGCGGGTCCAGAAACACCAGGGTGCAGGGCGCTGCAGCAATGGGTGGCGCGGTGACATCACCGGCAATCACTCGGCAGGCATCTCCCGCCTTGCAGGCAGCGATATTCGCACGCAAGGTGGAAAGGGCGGCGCGATCCTGTTCCATGAAAAAGGCACGCGCTGCACCGCGCGAAAGGGCTTCAAGCCCCATGGCGCCGGTGCCGGCGAAGCCATCCAGCACAGTCGCATCTTCCACCACGGTACGCCCGGCCCAGGGCGCATGCCAAAGCTGGTCGAATATCGCCTGTCGGGCGCGATCACTGGTCGGGCGTGTGGCAAGGCCCGGCGGCGCAACAAGCGCGCGCCCCTTCCAGCGCCCGGCAATGATGCGCATCAGCCCTTGCTGCGCCGCGGTGTCTGCGGCCCGGCATGGCGCGCACGGGGTGTGCGTTGCGGTTTGGCGGCCTCGGCTTCCGGTGCCTCTGGCTCCGCTGCCGCTTCGCGTCCGCGCTTTGGTGCATCCAGGCCCAATTGCTCACGCAAAACCTTGGCATTCACTTCTTCCGCCGCGCCGCGTGGCAGGGAGCCCAATTGGAAGGGACCATAAGCGGTGCGAATCAGGCGCGTCACCGCAAGTTCAAGATGCGCCATCACTTTGCGCACTTCGCGGTTCTTGCCTTCGCGCAACGCCACGGTCAGCCAAGCATTGGTGCCCATGCGCGCATCCAGCCCCGCTTCGATGGGACCATAGGCGACACCATCCACTGTCACGCCCCGCGCAAGTGCGGCCAAGGCGCGTTCATTCACCTTGCCATGTACGCGCACGCGATAACGGCGCAGCCAGCCATTGGCCGGCAATTCCAGTTTGCGCGCCAGCGCGCCATCATTGGTCAGCAGCAGCAAGCCTTCACTGGTGAGATCCAGCCGCCCGACCGAAACCAGCCGCGGCAGGCCCTGCGGCAGATTGGCAAAAACCGTGGGCCGGCCTTC
>CAIYMY010000070.1 GCA_903927465.1 uncultured Rhodospirillales bacterium
ACATAAGCGCCCATGCCGAAAAACGCGGCGTGCCCGAAGGAATATTGCCCGCCATAACCGCCGAGTAGATTCCACCCCTGTGCGGCAATTGCAAGGATCAGCGTAAAGACCAGGAAGTTCAGCACCACATTGCTGGTGACGAATAGCGAAACCAGCACAGCGCCGATGAGAAAACCCAGAATGGGCAGGGTTTCGCGGGCGGTCATGCGCGCGCCCCAAACAGCCCGGTCGGGCGCAGCAGCAGCACCAGGATGAAGATCAGGAAAATGCCAATCTGCCCAAGGCTATCGCCGAAATAAAGGCCGCTCAGACTTTCCACCACGCCAATGAACAGCCCGCCCAGCAGCGCCCCCGTGACGCTGCCCATGCCACCCAGCACCACAATGGTGAAAGCCACCAACACAAAGGCATTGCCGACGCGCGGCGAGACATAGAAGGAAGGCAGCAACAGACACGCGGCGATAGCAAGACAAGCCGTACCGATGCCAAAGGTCACGGCATAAATATGTGCGACATCAATACCAACCAAGGCAGCGCCGGTGCGTTCCTTGGCAACTGCCCGAATGGCGCGGCCAGTATCAGTGCGCGTCATCAGCACAAACAAAAGCAAGGCCACCAGTAGCGTCACGCCAAAACCGATCAGCCGCGGCAAGGAAAGCAGCACATCGCCAAGCTCCACCATGGACATGGCATAGGGCACGCGGATGGTCATGGTATCGGAACGGAAAATCGCCAGCATGGCGTTTTCGATGATGATCGAAAGGCCCAGTGTGACCAGCAACATATTGGAATCATCACCACGGCTCGCGGGGCCAATCACCAGGCGCTGCACCAGATAGCCCAACACGAAAAACAAGCCCGCCAGCGGAATCATCGCCACATAGGGATCAAGCCCAAAGGCGCCATGCGCAACATAGGCCGCGTACATGGCAAGCGTCAGCAGCGCGCCATGGGCGAAGTTGATGATGTGCAGCACGCCGTAAACCAGCGTGAGGCCCAAAGCCACCAGCCCATAGACAGCCCCCATCAGAAGGCCGTTTGCCACGGCCTCCAGCAGAATTTCGGGCGGGTAGCCCATCTCAGCCGGTGACGGGATAGATCGGCTGGGCGTCCGCAAAGGCGCGCGGGAAGATTACCTTGATATCGCCACCCTGCACCTGCGTATTCACCGGCACACCACCCTGGTTCTGGCCATTGACGAATTGCGTCGGGCCATAGGGCATGATGTGGCTATCAAAGCCGGCGCCGGTTGCCGCCAGCGTCTGGATCAAAGCGCCACGATCCGCCCGGCCCGCGCGTTCCAGCGCATCAGCAAAAAGCATCACGGCGGAATAATTCAGCGGGACATTATACAGCCAGAAGCGGTTCTGCGCTTCCACGCGCCGGCGCAGATCAGCGGTCTTGGCCTTGCGTGGATCGGCCCAATGATTGCAATCCATTACCAAATTCGCCGCTTCCGGGAATTCCCGCACGAAGCGGAAATTGGAAGCAGCACCATTCAGGATGCAATAAATCCCCTTCGGGCGAATGCGCCGCTGCTGCAAGGTTTGCGACAGCAGCACGAATTCCGCGTAATAGGATGACGGGATGATCAAATCAGGATTGAGCGCCCGAATGCGCAGCGCCACGTTGGACATATCGCGCGATGGCGTGGGGTGAGAGATCGTCTCCAGCACCTGGAAACCGCGCTTCGGCAATTCCGCATTCAGCAGGCGCGCCATGCCAGACCCGAATAGCCCATCCTCATGCACAATCACCGCCGTGCGGGAAGGCTTGCCGGCAGCATCATTGATGGCGACCAGATTATCCAAGGCCGTGGCAGTCACGGTGCCAAAGCCAGGCCCGAAGCGGAAGGTATTCGTCAGGCCGCGAGAGACGATCTGATCTGAAACGCCCACATCCACAATATAGGGCAGGTCATAGCGCGACGCTGCTTGGGAAGCGGCCAGGCAGATCGGGCTCGCGAAGCCGCCCACAATCGCCAGCACGCCTTCGGCCTGCATTTTCTCGACCTCAGCCACGCCACCATCGGGGGTGGAGCGCGCATCGCCGAACACCATTTCAATCGGGGCACCGCCCAGCGCCTTGATCCCGCCGCCGGCATTGATATCGGCGATGGCAAGCTCTGCGCCCAGGCGGCCATATTCGCCATCCTGCGCAAGCGCGCCCGTGACGGGCTGGATGATGCCAAGTTTGATAGCGCGCGGCTGCGCCTGGACAATGGCCGGGGCGGCAAGAAGTACGGGGGCGGCAAGCAGCGCCTGCCGCCGGGTGAAGGCGATCTGAGCCATTGGAAACTCCCCTGTTATGACCTGAAGATGGTCATGCCCCAGGCTTTGCCAATGGGCCAGAGGGAATCTGCCTCAGGTCACCTTTTCAGCGCCGCGGCGCGGCGGCATTCCGCTGCGGGGCAGCCCCGGCACCGCAATCCGGCGCATCAATCGGCTGAATGATATTCTGATTGACGGAGAATTTAGCCAATTGCCCGGGCGGCAGCGCCCTTACTTGCTGCAAGATCACTTCGGCATCGCTGCAGAAGAAAGACCCGGCGCGAATAGCATCCATGGCATGATCTTGGGATATATTGGTGTAGTATTGATCAAACCGGGTCTGCCCGGCCCCGCTATGGGCGCGGCGGAAATAGCCCTGAATCACATTTGCCGCCGCCGAGAGTTCGCCACTATGGGGTTGAAAAGCATTGATCATGCGCGTGCGATCAATTTTGCACTGCATCCCTATGACCCTCAGGTAACTGTTGAGCGCCCAGGCATCTACCGCCTGCCTTTCCTCTGGCCGCAGGCAGGTGGCCGCAAAAACAGGGCCGGCGATCAGAACCGGCAGCATCGCCGCCATCAGTAAGCGCTTCAAACCCATGGAATTCATCCTCTCATCGTCAAAGGGTAGCGAATCGGCCACCGCATATGACCCCTGATGCGCATATAGAGCCTTGCCCGCGTTATTGAAACCGAAGGGCGCAATCAGGCCGCGCGGGGTTTTAGGCGCGCCAGGCCCTTCTGAAAGCGCGCATGATCGGCAAGCCGCCGATCAAGGAATTCCAGCGCCGCTCCCAGCCCATCGCCGCGCCCGCTCAGCCAAAAGGCCAAAGTGGCGCTATAGATGCCGGCTAGAGTCACGCGGCGTGTGTACCAGGAAAAATCAGCGGATTTATCGCCCGCCGCATACCAGATGGCGCTGACGCTCCGCGCCAGGCTGCGCGCGGCAATCGGCGCATTCCAGGGCATGGCCAGCAAGGAAAGCGCGGCGCGCAGCGCATCGCGGTGCGGTTCCGCCGCTTCCAGCCGTGCCTTGATCAGAAAGCGCACGCGTTCATGGGTGCGCATTCCCGCCAATTCAGGCGCGAGTCCGGCGGCTTCCATGCGCCGATCCGCAAGGTCTATCCAAGCCTCGATCGCCGAGATGGCGCCGCGCGGGAACATCCATTCGGCGTCTTCCGATGCCATGCCGGCATCCCTGAGCCCTTCGGCAATGGCGCTGCCTTGCCAGCCATAAAGCGGCACCAGGGGCAAAATGGCGTCCAGCGCGGCATCCCGCGCGTCACGATCCGGTCCAGCTTCCATCATGGCTTTTGTCTTTCACTATCAACGGGCTTTGGCGGGTTGAACTTGGCCAATTCTTCAACAAACCCAAGGCGAGACAGGTCCGTCATGCGCATAGGGTACAGGATACCTTCAAGATGGTCATGTTCATGTTGCATGACCCGCGCGGCCATGCCGACGGCTTCGCCCTCAATCACCGTGCCGGCGATATCCTGGCCGCGAAAGGCGATTCGCGCCGGGCGCTGTACCGCGCCACGCAGGCCGGGGATAGAAAGGCAGCCTTCCCAGGCTTCGTCGGTTTCCTGCCCTAGCGGCTGGATTTCTGGGTTGAACAGGGCAGAATGCCCCCCGGCCGCCGTACGCCAGATAAAAAGCCTAAGGGAAACATGGACTTGCGGGGCTGCCAGGCCAAGCCCGCCGATATCTTCCAGGGTTTCCACCATATCAGCGACCAGGCGGCGCATCTCGGGCGCTGTGGGGTCCACCACCGCCTCGGCCCGTTGCAGCAGCACGGGGTGGCCCAGCCGGGCGATTTTCAGAATGGCCATAAGAATCCCGCGATAAGATTGAGCTTTTTATATAATTGGCCTGAAAACCCTTGAAAGGGGCTTCCGGCGCAGCGAATCATCGTGCTAGAAGCTTTCCCTCTGGGCGGGCGCCGGACATCCGGTTGCGCGTCTTTTGTAGTGATCCAGCGATCCATGAAGGGGGTTGTGCCGCGTGCAAGTCGTCGTTCGTGATAATAATGTTGATCAGGCGCTGAAGGCGCTCAAGAAGAAATTGCAGCGTGAGGGTGTCTTCCGTGAAATGAAGATCCGCCGCCACTATGAAAAGCCGTCTGAACGCCGCGCCCGCGAAGCCGCGGAAGCCGTGCGCCGTGCCCGTAAGGTGGAGCGCAAGCGGATCGAACGCGAAGGCTTCTGATTGCTGCCCTTTCGGGGTGGTTGATTGCAATCCGCGGCACGGGGAAACTCGTGATCCGCGGTTTTGCATTTTTGGGCTAGAGCATTTTCAAGCCAAGTGGAATCACTTGGCGACTCGGAAAATGCGACCAAACCAAGCATGTTCAAGCTAATTGGGATCACTTGGCGGCTCAGACGCGAATGGCCTCGGCCAATTCGTTCTTACAGGCGTGGTCTTGGGCTAGTATCGACAGCTCGGCCATCGCTTTGCGGGCTTGCCCTATGTCACATTGGCCGAACGCCTGGCGCAGCCGATACCGGCTGCGAAAACGGACCGCCGAGCCAGCACAGCGGCCCTGGGTGGTAGTTCTTGGCTTGCGGGAATTTAACCACGGCCAAGTTGCACCCCACGTCTAAAATTCTTATTTAGGTGCTCCGGTAACCGAAATAGCATCAGGACGCCCAGACCCGCCATGGAAGACGCCCTGCCCCCGATTGCCGGGAACAACCAGCACGCACCCATTTCCCGCCTGATTGCGGAGGTGGTGGAACGCTGCCCTGGCGAACGCATCACCCTTGGCGAAATGGCCGAAGCTTTCGGCGACCGCGCCTTTGGCCTGTTAATTTTGATGCTCTGCCTGCCGGGGCTTTTGCCAGGCATGGCCACCATTTTCGGCACGCCCATGCTGATACTCGGCGTGCAAATGGGGCTTGGCTTTCGCAAGCCAAAGCTGCCTGGCTTCCTCGCGCGGCAAAGCCTGAAGCGCACCGATGTGCTACGTCTTTCAAGCGGTTCTTCCAAATGGCTGGCGCGCATTGAAACCTGGGTGAAGCCGCGCCCCGGCCCCTTCACCAACAACACTGCCGATAAGGTCGTCGGCTGGCTTGCGGCCTATGCCGCGCTGATGCTGATCTTGCCGGGCCCGGGCACGAATGGTCCGCCGGCCTTCGGCACCATCGTCATGTCGCTCGGCGTGGTTGAGAATGACAGCAAAGTGGTTGGCCTTGGGATATTGTTCACGATCCTTGGCAATCTTTTCGCGACCGCCGTATTGGTGGCGATTGCCTGGTTCGGCATTGAGGCGCTCGGCTACGTCTTATAATGTCAATGTGGCTGGACAGATCAGCGCGGGCTGACTAGCCTTTATTTATGCTTCGGTGGCCCGAAAGGGCTTAAACGGGAACGCGAGAGACGGTGAGACCCACCGCCAATCCGCGGCTGCCCCCGCAACTGTAGGCGACTATATCTGGCCCATATGCCATTGCATGTGCGTCTGATCCGCTGAGGTGGAACACCGAAGCGGTGAATCAGCCGCTCAGAAAAAGGGATGATGAAAGCCGCGAAGCGGATGTCGTCATCTATGCGAGAAGGCGGGCAGATGGAGAGAAATCTCCAAGTCGCGAGCCAGGAGACCGGCCGGTGCATAGTTGTCTCGCGCGTATCGGGCGGGGTGCACCGATGCAACGGACCAAAGCTGTGCGGGCGCGCCCGCGCATCTCCGTCTGCGAACAGCGTAGGAAATGCCCCAGGGCCGCAAGGCTTTGGGGTGCGTTGATACCTATGCTCGGAGGAATGCCGGATGAAACACCGGATTCTCGTATTACTGGCGCTTGCCCCCCTTGCCCCTGCCTGGGCGCAAACAGCAAGCATCCCTGAAACCATTGTGACAGCAACAAGGATACCCACGCCGCAGGAACGCCTGCCGGCTGCGACCACGGTGATTGATCGCCAAACCATTGAAGAACGCGGCTATGTGACGCTGGCCGATGCGCTGGTGAGCGTGCCTGGCTTCAACATCGTGCCCAGTGGCGGCATGGGGCAAACGACATCGGGCTTCATGCGCGGCACCAATTCCAACCATGTGCTGGTTTTGCGTGATGGCGTACCGATGAACGATGCCAGCCACCCAAGCGGCGCCTTCAATTTCGGCAATACACTGCTGGGCGATGTTGATCGCATTGAAGTGGTGCGTGGCCCGGTATCCGCCATTTACGGCACTGCGGCGATTGGCGGCGTGATCAACCTCATCACGCGCCGCGCGCCCGCGGATCGGCAAGCGCAACCTTACGGGGAGCTTGCCGGCGGCACCAATTACACCGCGAGCGGCGTGGCGGGCGTTGCCGGCACCATCGGCAATACGGATTACGGCGTGACGGGGCAGAGCCTTTCGACGCGCGGATCAAACGCCGTGGCGCCGCGCTTCTATAATAATCAGGGAGAGCGGGATGGCTTTAGAACCGGTGTGATCACCGCACGCGCTGGCGTGAATATTGGCGAAACCGCGCCCGCCAGCGTGCTTGGCATGACGCGGCTGGATGGGTTGGTAATCACGCGGCAAAACCGTTCTGGTCAGGATAATGTTCCGCGCGATGACCCGAATTATAGCGCGGATGATCGCAACTGGATGGGGTTCCTGCGCAGCGCGAGTGAGCTTTTTGGTGGCGCTTGGACCAGCGGCTTTACGCTTTCCGCAAGCCAGGATCGGCGACGCTATACCAATTTGCCTGACGGCGCTGATATTGAAATGACCGATGAATATTATCGCGGTCGCCGGGAACGATTGACTTGGGACAATACGATCCAGCTGCCGGATCTTGGTAGCGTGACAGGGAATAATCTCGTTTTCGGTGTCGGCAGCGAAAGGGAATCCGCCTTCAGCCGGGCCCAAAGTGATGGCGCTTACGGCCCCTATTCCGCCAGCGTGGACAAGGCGCAGCAGAATGGCTTCGCTTATATCGGCACGCAACATCGGCTTTGGGAAAGGTTGGATATCACCACCGCACTGCGGCAGGACGCACCTGATGGATTTGATAGCGCAACGACATGGCGGCTTGGCGGTGTACTGGCGTTGCCCGAGATCGCTTCCCGGCTGCTCGCCTCAGGCGGCACCGCCTATCGCGCACCAGCGATTTACGAACGCTACGGTGCTTCGGCTTCGCTTTACGGCAGTTTTCGCGGCAATCCCAATCTACGACCTGAAAACGCCACCGCCTGGGAAGCGGGAATTGAAACTGATATTAGCGAAAAACTGACGCTTTCCGCGCTTTATTTCACAAGCCGCATTCGCAATCTGATCACGGAAAACGCGGATTTTTCGAGCTACGAGAATGTCGCGAAAGCACGCATCAAGGGTGGCGAGTTTGGCTTGAATTGGCGGCATTCCGATAGTTTTTCAACGCGTGCCGCTTGGACCGTGCAGGAAACGCTGGATGAGACGAAGAATACGCCCCTCGCCCGCCGTCCACGCAATAGCGCGAGCCTGTCACCGCGCATCGCGCCCAAAGTGGATTGGGTGGATGTGCCCAATGCGCGCCTGATCATTGCGCCTGAATTCATCTATGTCGGCCCGCAATGGGATTATGTTTATCCCGACAATGCAGGCTGGGGCAGCAATAGCTATAATGATGCCGGCTTCGTCTTCAACTTGACCGTATCACTACCGGTCACGCCGCAAATCACCGCCTTCGTCGAAGCGCGCAACCTTGGCAATCGGCGCTACGAACCCGCCAATGGTTTCGTCATTCCGGGCCGTAGCGCCGTGCTTGGCCTGCGCGGAATTTTCTAAAGGCGCGCGGGGTTAGCCCCGCGTCGCCCCCGGCACCCACAGCACATCGCCGGCGCCATTACCATTGAGCCGCCGTGCCAAGACAAAAAGATGATCCGATAGCCGGTTCAAATAGCGGATCACGGCGGGGTTCACTTCCTCCGCCGCCGCCAAGGCCACCACCAGGCGTTCCGCGCGCCTGGTCACGGTGCGCGCCACATGTGCCGCCGCCGCACCTGCCGTGCCGCCTGGCAGCACGAAGGATTTCAGCGCCGGCATTTGCCCATTCATCGCCGCCAATTCCACTTCCAACCGCGCGGATTGCGTATCCGCCACACGCAGCCGCGCGCCTGCTTCACCGGGCACGCAAAGATCAGCGCCGATATCGAAAAGATCATTCTGGATGCGCGCCAGCATCGCATCAGCTTCCGCGTCTTCGTGCGTATGCAGGCGCAGCACCCCTATCGCGGCATTCGCCTCATCCACCGTGCCATAGGCTTCCACACGCAAGGCATCCTTGCGCACCCGCGCCCCATCACCGAGGGAGGTTTCGCCGCCATCGCCGCCGCGCGTCATAATCACATCAAGCTTGACCATCATTCAATTCCTGTAAAAGCGTCTCATTGCCTCAGCGCCGCTCAGTTGCAAGGCGAAAATGCACCGCCGTGGTAATGCTGCCCGCCACCGGCAGGCCGCCCCGCTGCGCCGGGCGAAAGCGCCAGTCGCGCACTGTTTTGACCGCCTCTGCATCCAAGGCGCTGAAGCCAGAGCTTTCCAGAACGCGCACATCCACAACCCGCCCGTTTGGATCAACCAGCAATTCCACCCGCACCACGCCCTGTTCACCTCGGCGGCGGCTGGCTTCGGGATAATTGGGACGACGGTTGCGCGCTGCATCCAAGGCTTCCGGCGGCGAGATAAGACCTTCCAGCGTGAAGCTCTCCATCCCCTGCAGCGCGGCACTCAGCCTCACCGGTTGAGGTGCCGCCGTCTGCGGCGCGCTTTGCTGTGGCGGGGGACGGCGTTCCGGTGGTGCCTCAGCTACCTCGCGCGGCGGCTCAGGCGGCTTCTCGACCAATTCGGGCGGTGGTTCCGCCACCGGTGCCGGGGGTGGGGGCGGGGGCAGCATCACCTCAGCCAGGTCCACAGGCGGTGGTGGTGGGGGCGGCGGCGGTGCCTCAGCAACAGCGGGGGGTGGAGGCATCGGCGGCGGCGGTGGGGGCACTTCAGGCGCCGGCGGTACGGTGGCAAGTTCTGGCGGGGCGGCCGGGGATTCCACCATCCCAACTTCCGGCGCGCCTTCATAAATCACCGAAACACCCTGCGCTTCCGCCTGGTCTCCGGAAAGCTCCTCCGCCGCCGGCCACAGGATCAGCAGCGCCGCAATCACCCCATGCAGCGCCACCGACGCAAACAGCCCAAAGCCGCGCGGCGCTGCCCTCACAGCACCGGCACCCCCTGTTGCTTCGCCTTGGCTTCGGGTTCGACATGAATGGTGATGATCGCACCTTCAAGCTCCGCCTTCAGCGCAGCCTCGATCCGGTCGCAAATCTCATGGCTTTCACGCACGCTCATATCGCCCGGCACCACCAGATGGAATTCCAGAAAAGTGTGCCGCCCGGCATGACGGGAACGCAAATCATGCGCCTCAATCGCGCCGGATGCCTGCTCAGCCACAATGCGCCGGATGCGTTCCAAGGTCGCGGGCGGCACGGCTTCATCCATCAACCCGCCGACACTTTCGCGCAGCAACTTCCCGCCGGAGAAAAGGATATTCACCGCCGTCAGCGCCGCCAGCAGCGGATCTAGCCACAAAATGCCCGTCAGCGCGACCAACCCAACGCCGGCCAGCACGCCAACCGAGGTCACCACATCCGACCATAAATGCCGCGCATCGGCCATCAGCGCCGGGGAGCGTAAGACCTTGCCGCGCCGGGTAAGAAACAGCGCCCAGGCTGCGTTGATGCCACTCGCCACAGCCGCTACTGCCAAGCCAATACCGGCCTGATCCGGCGCGCGCGGCGCCAGATAGGCCGCCCAGGTCTCATGCAAAATGAGCAGCGCCGCCACGATGATCAGCGCGCCTTCCAAGACGGCCGAGAGATACTCAGCCTTGGAGTGGCCGTAAGGGTGGTTCGCATCCGCCGGCAAGGCTGAAAGCCGCACCGCCAGTAGCACGGCGAGTGCCGCCGCGACATTCACAATGCTTTCCAGCGCATCAGCGTAAAGCGCGACAGACCCCGTGACCCACCAGGCAATCGCCTTGAGTGCTAGAACCGCCACCGCAACCGCCACGCTTCCCGCAGCCAGCCGCGCGGCGCTGGAGTGCCGAGGTTCAACCATGGCGGGGGTTTACCCCGTTACGCCTAGACCGAGAAGTACTTCGCCCGCGGGTGGTGCAGCACAATGGCGCTGGTTGATTGCTCCGGGTGAAGTTGCCATTCATCGCTCAGTGATACGCCGATGCGATCTGCGCCCAGCAAGCGGAGCAGGCCTTCCTGATCCTCAAGCTTTGGGCAAGCAGGATAGCCGAATGAATAGCGCCCGCCGCGATAGCCCTGCTGGAGCATTTTTTCGATGTCGCGTTCATCCTGATTGGCAAAACCCCATTCGGCGCGGATGCGCTTATGGACATATTCGGCCAGTGCTTCCGCCATTTCTACCGAAAGCCCATGCAGATAAAGGTAATCCTGATAGCGGTTATCCTCGAACCAGACGCGCGCGATATCGGAAGCCTTCTGGCCCATTGTCACCACTTGCAGGCCAATCACATCACGCGCGTTGGGCCCATCATCCACGTCGCGCACGAAATCCGCGATGCAATCACCATCATCCTTGGGCTGACGCGGCATGTTGAAGCGGCAGACTTCCGTCACGCCATCTTCTTCGAACAGGATCAGATCATTGCCCTGCCCGGCGCATTTCCAATAGCCGTAAATTGCTTGCGGCTTCAGGATATTCTGTTCTTCCGTGATGGTCAGCATGCGCTTCAGCACTGGGCGCAATTCCTGCTTGGCCCAGCCCAGAAAATCTTCGAGCGAACGCCCCGCCTTCCGAAAACCCCATTGGAACTGATAAAGGCTTCGTTCATTGATGAAGGGGACCAGCGCCTTGGGGGCAGTTTCCAGCACACGCGCGCCCCAGAAGGGTGGTGCGGGCGGGGTGCTTTCAGCGGCCACGCGGTTGCGGCGCTTCGCGGCATAGGCCAAATCCACCGGCGCAAAGCCGCGCGGGTCCGCCGTGCCGAGGGTGCGTTTTTCGTTGCGTACCTTGCCGGAACGCTTGGTTTGCAGCGCGGCCAGATAATCATCAAAGCCATTGCCCATCACCTTATCCATCAGGTGCAGGCCATCAAAAGCATCGCGCGCATAGGCAACACGCCCGGAAGCATAGGCACGCACACAATCATCTTCCACGTAATTGCGGGTGAGCGCCGCGCCCCCCAGCAGCACGGGAATATCCACGCCCTGGCGCGACATTTCTTCTAGATTTTCGCGCATCACCACGGTTGATTTCACCAACAAGCCAGACATGCCAATGGCATGCGCCTTATGTTCGCGTGCGGCATTTACAATTTCGATCAGCGGCACCTTGATACCCAGGTTGACCACGCGATAGCCGTTATTGGTCAGGATGATATCGACCAAATTCTTGCCGATATCATGCACATCGCCCTTCACCGTGCCCAGCACGATGGTGCCCTTTTCCTGGCCGGCAATTTTTTCCATATAGGGTTCGAGATAGGCGACGGCGGTCTTCATGGTTTCCGCCGATTGCAGCACGAAGGGAAGCTGCATTTTGCCCGCGCCAAAAAGCTCCCCCACCACCTTCATGCCATCCAGCAAAACATCATTGATGATGGAAAGCGGCGCGATGCCCTTGGCCAAAGCATCGGCCAATTCATCATCCAGCCCCTTGCGGTCGCCATCAATAATGCGGTCCTTCAAGCGGCCTTCAACCGTCTCAGCACGCTTCTTCACCGTTGCATCGGCGGCTTTGCGTCCGCTGAAAAGCTCCAGTATCTTTTGCAGCGGATCATAATCTTCCGTGCGGCGATCATAGATCAAATCCTCCGCAACCTTCACTTCCTCAGGTGGGATCTGGTGCAGCGGCTTGATCTTGGAGACATGCACAATCGCGCCCGTCATGCCCGCCTTCACGGCGAGATCCAGGAATACGCTGTTCAGCACATGCCGCGCGGCGGGGTTGAGCCCGAAGGAGATATTGGATAGCCCAAGGATGATCTGAATATCGGGAAATTCATCCCGGATCATGCGAATGCCATCAAGCGTCCAAAGGCCTAGCTTGCGATCATCCTCATTACCGGTCGCGACCGTGAAGGTCAGCGGGTCAATCATCAAATCAGATTGCGCCAGCCCATGCTTGTCGCAGGCAAACTCCACCAGGCGGCGCGCGATGCGTAGCTTATCCTCGGCGGTTTTTGCCATGCCCACTTCATCAATCGTCAGCGCAATCACCGCCGCACCGAATTTGCGTGCCAGGATCATACGATCTTCGGCGGCTTTCTCGCCTTCTTCGAAGTTGATCGAATTGATGATGGGCTTGCCGCCATGCAGCTTGAGTGCTGCTTCAATCACCGGGGTTTCGGTGGAATCGATCACCAGCGGGCCATTGACGCTGCTGGTGAAGCGGCGGATCACCTCGGTCATTTCCGCCATCTCATCGCGGCCAACAAAGGCCGTGCAGATGTCCAGGCTGTTTGATCCCTCGGCCATTTGCTCGCGGCCCATCGCCACACAGCCATCCCAATCGCCAGCGGCTTGGCGTTCGCGCCAGGCCTTGGACCCATTGGCATTGCAGCGCTCACCAATGGAAAAATAAGAATTTTCCTGCCGCAGCGCCGTCACGCCATAAAGCGACGCGACGGAAGGCACCCAATGATATTTGCGCTTGATCGGCGCCGGGCGATGCGCGGCACCGCCGAGCTTCCGCAGCATGGCATCCAGCGCCATGATATGCGGCGTGGAGGTGCCGCAGCAGCCGCCAATCAGATTAAGCCCGTCTTCCAGCACGAAGCGTTCCATCCAGGCGGCGAGTTCTTCCGCACCCAGCGGATAATGCGTTTTGCCATCAACCAATTCCGGCAGGCCGGCATTGGGCTGGCAGGAAATCAGCCCCGGCCAATTTTGCGAAAGCCAGCGCACATGTTCCGCCATTTCCTGCGGCCCGGTGGCACAATTCAGCCCCATCAACGGCACATCCAAGGCATTCACAACGGTTGTTGCGGCGGCGATATCGGGGCCGACCAGCAGCGTGCCGGTGGTTTCCACAGTGACCTGCACGAAAATCGGAATGTCAGACCCTGCCGCCTTGCGCGCTATCTTGCCCGCATTCACCGCGGCCTTGATGAAAAGCGTGTCCTGATTAGTTTCTGTCAGCAGCGCATCCGCACCACCCGCAATCAAGCCGCGGCATTGTTCCACCAGCGCTGCTTCCAGCGCGTCATAGGTTATATTGCCAAGGCTTGGCAGCTTGGTGCCGGGGCCGATATCGCCCACCACCCAACGATGTCGGCCATCGGCGAAGCTTTCCGCCGCTTCGCGCGCCAATTCCACCGAAAGCTTGTTGATCTCGAAGGCGCGGTCTTCCAATTCAAATTCGGCCAGCGTCACCGGCGAACCGCCGAAGCTATTCGTCAGCACCATATCGGCGCCCGCTTCATAATAACCGCGGTGAATATCGCGCACGATATCGGGGCGGGAGAGGTTCAGGACTTCCGTGCAGTTTTCCTTGCCCCAGTAATCGCGTTCTACCTCTAGCGACATGGCCTGGACACGGCTGCCCATGCCGCCATCACACAGCAACACGCGGTCACGAAGGGCGTCGAGAAGATGCGGGCGCGCCATGGGGAAACCTTCAGGAAATAGCGGTGGAAACGGAAAGCGGCAGGCGTTCGGCGGACCAGAGTCTCAGCGTCAGGCCGGCAGGAATAGTGCTCACGCGCGGCGCGGTGCAGCCCGCGCCACCAAGCCAGCCCCCAATTGCTGCATCATCAAAACCTGGCCAGCGATGAGCGTAGCTTGTCAGCAGATCGGTGCGGTCATGCGGCGCCAAATCCAAAATCAGCAGCCGCCCCCCCGGGCGCAATACGCGCGCGGCTTCGGCCAATGCGGCGGCGGGGTCTTCGGCGTAATGCAGCACCATGTGCAGCGTCACGGCATCAAAAGCCGCATCGGGCAAGGGCAGCCGATACATATCCGCCTGGCGCACGGCGATATGGGTCAGGCCGCGTTCCGTCAGGCGGCTACGCGCCAAGGCCAACATATCGCGGGAAGCATCAACGCCCAGGCCTTCTTCAATGCGCGGCGAGAGTTTTTCCAAAAGCCCGCCGGTGCCGCAGCCAATATCAAGCAAGCGCCCCAGCCGGCCTTTCGGCAGGGCTTGCAGCAGCGCGGTTTCAAGTGCCTCGGCAGGCAGGCCCAGGGCGCGGGTTTCATCCCAATCGGCGCCATGGCTGCGGAAACTATCGGAAGCAATGCGCGCACGTTCCGCCGCCAGCCGCGCCGCGGCGCGACGATCCGCCGCCAGCAAAGGGTCTTCTTCTGGGAGGCGCGCCAGGATTTGCCGGGCGAGATCGGCATCCGGCGCCATTTGGAACCAGGCATTGGCGCCTTCTGGCGAGCGGGTCAGCAGGCCGGCCTCGACCAAAAGCTTCAAATGGCGCGACAGCCGGGGCTGGGATTGGCCGAGAATGGCCACCAATTCCGTGACGCACCAGGCGCCACGGGCGCAAAGCGCCAGCAGCCGAAGCCGGGTCGGTTCAGCCGCGCCGCGCAATTGGGACAAGACATCCTGCATGGGGTTTACATAGACATAAACATATTCTTATGTCTAGTGTCCGATGCGTGAAGGTGGAACCGCCGAAGCGCTGAATCGGCTACTCATATAGGCTGCCATCATGGCTTGGTCGCTCGATGCCCGCATACCTGTCCACCTGCTAACGCCGGGTGAAACCCCCGCGCCGGGGATGGCCCAGCTTGCCGAGGCACCGGCTGAGGTTTCAGCACCCGCCATGGCGGTCTTCACCCTTGAAGGCGCCCATGCGCCAGCCTGCGCCTGCTGCGGCGCGCGTGGGCCGGTGGCGGAAGCGCTGGACCGGCTATTCCTTGGCCGGGTGCGGGGCGAATTCCCCTGGTTCACCGCCATCGCCGCCCTGCCCCGCAGCGCTGATGGTGCGGAGGCGATCAGGCGCACGCTGCGGGAAGACCAAGCCAGCAGCGCGCGGTTTCGGCTGGTGGCGTAATTCTCAGCCCAAAATGAACTCATCCCCGGCTGTGTTTTCATCGGACGCCAGGGAAGCCTTTGTGCACCGCCGTAAGTCGTAGAGCAACGTAAGCCGAAGCAGTGCCTGAAGCAAAAGGTGATGCCGCTTGATATTGCACGCATGGCCTTAAGGTTCGCCGCCGATGGCAGCCATGAAGGGGGGATCTGGCCGGGTATGAGACAGTTTCTGCCAATCTTCCGGGTCTTGGGGCAGTTGGGGAAAGGCATTGGCGGTTTTGCCCCGCTCCGCCCGGGCGAGGTTGCTTTCACAGAGGTCTGGGTGCGCTGAAAGGGCTGCGTCTTCAGGCCCCGAAACGCATCGCCACATCACGAAATTGCTGGCGCAATGGTGCCAGTGAAGGGTGCTTCAGGCATTCCAGGAATTCCGGCGTCGCGACCGCATCCGGATTGATGGTGCAAGCTTCCCGAATATAGCGCTCGGCGGCGGCGGAAAGCTTCAGGTCCAAGGCACCTTTGGCATTGCGCAGCATCTGGCTGGCGTGATGCGCGCGCGCCCTTGGCATGATCTGCCGCGCCATATCCGGCGATAGTGCTTGCTCATTCAAATCAAGAGTACGCCGCAAATCCTCGGCCGTTTGGGCGGTGCGCAACAGCGCGCGTGTCTGACTGCCGGAATGCATCCGGAAATAGGCAACGGCATTCGGCACATAAAGCCACGGCACCTTGCTCGCCGCCCTGAACCAGAACTCCCAATCACCGGTATAGGGCAGGTCTTCCCTGAACAGGCCCAGTCTTTCAAAGGTGTCACGGCGTGTGATGATGGCTGGGATCTGGATGGGATTCAATGCGGCGAGGCGCGCCAGAAAGGGGATACCCAATATGCCGGGGCCTTCCGCCAGCGGCGGCGCCGGTTCAAAGGCCTTGTTGTCTTCCCGGTAATTTACGTGATGGGAAACCGCAACGCCAAATTCCCCTGGTGTTCTGGCAATCGCGGCTTCCATGGCGGCATAGAAGCCAGGCCCTATCCAGTCATCATCGGCGATAATATGGATCCATTTTCCCCGGCTCCGCCTGATGGCGGCGTTGATGTTCGGGAATATGCCGATGTTTTGCTGATTGCGCGTGTAAAGGGCACGTCCGTCAGTCCATTCGGCCACCAGGGGTGAAAGCTCGCTCATCGGATCATTATCCGAGACCAGAATTTCAAACCGATCCCTGTCCAGGCCTTGGGATAGAATGGAGTCAAGGCAGTGTTTCAAAAGATCCCTGCGCTGGAAAGTTGGAATGATAACTGAAAGAAATGGATTTGGCTGCACATCCGGTGTGAGGGGCGGGAGGAGGGGAAAGGGCAAATCACCACTCATCCGAAACTTCCTACCACTTCCCTCAAGTTTTGCGCCAATAGACGCCGTCGTGATCAATCGTGATCATCGGGTCGGAAATGTTCCGCGCAGTCCGAAAATCATGAATGGCGCGCTTGCAGGCAGGCACGGCACCGTAATCATCCACAATCACAAACCCGCCGGGTGAAACCTTATGGTAAAGGGCGTGCAGGGCATCCATGGTACTTTCATACATATCGCCATCCAGACGAAGTATGGCCAATTGCGCAATCGGCGCCCCGGGCAACGTATCCTTGAACCAACCTTTCAGGAAAACAACCTGGGCGTCTAGAAGTTTATATTTCGCGAAATTGGATTGAACATCTTCAAGTGATACCGCCAATTGGGGAAATTGATGGTGCCTGTCACCAGTATCGGCTGGGTAAAGCTCGGCATTCGGTTTCGGCAGGCCTTCGAAACTATCCGCCACAAATACACGCCTTGACGTATCGCCAAAGGCCTTCAGCACGGCACGCATCATGATGCAGGCGCCACCACGCCAAACGCCTGTTTCGATAAAATCGCCAGGTATGTTCTGATTGATGGCGGTGGCCGCAAGCTCTCGTAGATTATGGAGACGCAACTGCCCAATCATCGTATGCGCCATCGAAGGCCAGTCGTGCCCCAATCGGCGCTTCTCAACATTGAAGGCAAGCAAATCGCCGCGCAGATTCATTGCGGTAGCGGCATCTTCGTAAATCAGGTTGAGCAGGCAGCTTTCCACGAGGTCAAGGTAAAGTGCCTGAGGGGTATCATTGATTGCTTTCGAACCTTCGAGCG
The DNA here is from genome assembly GCA_903927465.1 of uncultured Rhodospirillales bacterium. Lineage (GTDB taxonomy): Bacteria > Pseudomonadota > Alphaproteobacteria > Acetobacterales > Acetobacteraceae > Neoroseomonas. Next base: position 17,412 of record CAIYMY010000070.1, read on the forward strand.
AGGATACGGATGTCAAATCTCATTCTCCCAAGGACACAAGACTTAAAATAATACTGTTTTCTAAAGGCTGGAGGTCGGAAAAACAAGCCTTGGTGGCAAACGCTATCACAAGCTTGAGGGTTCCACCCAAGCACGAAGGATAAGGCCCGTCATTTCTGAAAGGAAAACGCGCATGCCGATGGTTTTCGCCTGCAAGCCTATCGTACCAGCCCGCAGGATGCCGCCCGACGCTTTGTGGTGCCGCAGGAAATCTTTGGCGAGAACAGGAAAAACCACGTAAGCTCAGCCGCCTTGTTCCCAGCGTTCTGTTTGTATCGCGCGAAATGTGAAATAGCCTCACGCGTAGAAAAGGGCGGCAAGTAGAATGGCTCTACTGATTAAGCTCGTCACGACCTCCGTGTGGTATCAAGGGCAATATCTCAGTTTACTTCACTGCCTAAGCCTTACGCCCAAGCGCGACCCTAGCCCTCAATCAGCCGGCAGCGCCTTCTCACCCTCACCCAGGCTGCGCTGCATCGTCACCACATCCACCCAGCGGCCGAATTTCATGCCAACCGCGCGCATGGTGCCAATATGGCGAAAGCCGAGCGAAACATGCAGGCCGATCGAGCCCACATTTTCCGAATCGCCAATCACCGCCAGCATTTGCCGAAAACCGGCCGCTTCCGCACGCGCGATCAATTCCGCGACCAGCGCCTTGCCCACCCCCTGCCCGCGCACATCATCGCGGACATAGATCGAATTCTCAACCGTGAAGCGATAGGCTGAACGCTCCCGGAAGGCGCCGTAATAGGCATAGGCGCTGACCAGCCCGGCCTCATCCTCGGCCACCAGCCAGGCATTGCCTGGCCCGGCCAGCACCTTTTTCATGCGCGCGGCCATATCGGCCTGATCGGGCGGCACTTCTTCAAACGTACCCGCACCCTGCAGCACGTGATGCGCATAGATCGCGGTGATGGCAGGCAGATCGGCTGTGGTGGCCTCCCGGATCAGCATGGCTCAGCCCCCAATGCCGAGGGACGCCGCCAGCGCCGCCGCCGCCGCCAGCACGGCACGGTCGCGCCCGGGGGCGCCCACCAGCGAAAGCCCAACCGGCGCACCCGCCACCTTGCCCGCGGGGATGCTCACTTCCGGCAGGCCGCAGAAGCCGGCAATGGCCGTGACGCCCATGGTGCGTTCACGCACCTTGTTTTGTTCGGCCAGCGAAGAAGCCAAAAGCGGCGCCGGCCCAGGGGAAGTCGGGTAGATCATCAACGCGCCACCGCCGAGCAGCGCATGAAAGCGCGCCTGCGCCACGCGGCGGAAGGCACGGCCGGAAGCGGATTTCGCTGGGTCCATGGCGGCGGCGGTATCGAAACGCTCCTTAACGCCGGGGCCGAATTTCGGATTGGTTGCGGCGATCCAGGGGCCGAGCGCGGTCCAGGCCTGTTCAGCCTGCGCGCAACGGAAATGTTCGTAGAAGGCATCAAGACCCTCGGGCGCCACATGCGTGACCAAGGCGGGGCCAAACAGCGCTTCGGCAGCTTTCAGGGCAGGCGTCAGCGCAGCCACGGTTTCAGGTTCCGCATTGGCCCAAGCTTCGGCCACCGAAATCAGTGGGCCAACAACGCCGGAATCTCCCGGCGGCAACAGCACCTCACCCACCCGGCGCATCATGGCGGCACTTTGGGCAAACCAGCCGGGCGTATCGTAATCCGGGCCCAGCGGGCAGGCGCCGGTCAGGCTGATGGCGCCCCAGCTCGGCCGAATGCCGAAAACGCCGCAATAGGAAGCGGGGATGCGCACGGAACCACCCGTATCCGACCCCATGGCGAAATCCACCAGGCCCGCCGCCGCGGCCGCAGCAGAACCGCAGGAAGAACCACCAGGAAAGCGATCCGGCGCGGCGGGGTTTTTCGGCGTGCCCTGCCAGACATTCTCGCCGGTCAGGCCATAGGCTAATTCAACGGTTTTGGTCTTGCCGGTAAGCGAGGCACCCGCCTGCAAAAGCTGCGTAATCACCACCGCGTCACGGTTGGCCGGGGCATGCGTCGCCGCCCAATCGGGATTGCCATAGCCGGTGACGGTGCCGGCCACATCAAACAAATCCTTGGCGGCAAAGCTGAGACCCGCCAGCGGGCCGGAAGCGGCACCTGCGCGCCTGGTACGCTCACCCGGAATGAAGGCGCCAACGCTATCTTCGGTCATGCCAAGCTCCCCTTGCAAAACATCCGCTCCAAACTGCGACGGGGGCATGGCTGAGGCAAGGGCAAAAAAAATCGGGACACGAGGGCAGGCCGGTCCCGACACATTAGTCTTGGAAATCAGCAACCTAGCCTCCTGGAAGGAAGTCCGGCGCCTTATTGATCAGGTGAGGTCGAGCAAGGCCGCCTTCACGGTCAGCGCCGCAATGCCCGCAGCCACAAAGGCAGCGGGTTCGCCGAAGCGCTTCGCCACGAAATAGGCCATGCCAGCGAAAATCAGCGCCCAGCAGCCAATTTCGCCAAGGCTAGGGGTGACGGTCATGATTAAACCTCCGATAAACTTGCGGAAGTCTAACACTCAAGTCATGAAAGTCCAGTCATTTCTAGGCCACGCTGCGGCATCATCCGTCCTGGTCTCTGAAGCTGGCGAGTGACTGGCGCGGGCGGCCATCCGGCCCGAAATTCGCCGCATCCAGCCAGGCGGCTATGGCATCGCGCTGGGTCGGCCATTCTTCGGCGACAATCGAAAACCAGGCCGTGTCCCGCCGCCTGCCCTTCACCACCAAATGGGCGCGATGCGTGCCTTCATAAATAAAGCCAAGCCGGGCCGCTGCGCGGCGTGAAGGCATATTCAGCGCATTGCATTTCCACACCAGGCGCCGATAGCCCAGATCATCCATGGCGTGGCGCATCAGCAGAAACATGGCTTCCGTGGCCGCGCGCGTGCGCTGCATGCGCGGTGAGAACCAGATATTGCCAATCTCGATATCCGCATGGGCGGGGGCAATCTGCATCAGCGTCAGCCAGCCATCCGCCGTGCCGGTCCGATGCGGGCGGATGGCCCAGGCGATCGGGTCATGCGTGGCAGCAAAGCCCGCGACATGGGCGCGCATGGCCGCCGCATCGCGAAACGGCCCGTAGCCCATATAGGCCCAGCCTTCGCCACTAGTGTCGCGTTCCGCCGCGCGCCACAAATCCTCGGCATGGCGGATATGGAGCGGTTCCAGATCAACCGATTGCCCCTTATGCGGAATGCGCGCCGGCAAGGGGCGGGGCGTGGCATCCACCAACGGGCCAAGCGGTGGTTCGGTGGCGAGGTCCCAGGGGACGCCTTCGGGCAGGTTTTCCATAACCCCACATGAAACGGACCGGAAGCGCGATGCAAGCCATGATTACCGGTTGCGCGCCGCGCCGCGCCGCCGCAAAACTGCGACCATGAATACGGCCCCTTCCCCCGCCCCCGCCATCCCCGCCGCCTATTGCGGGGAGCGTGTGACGCATGTGCATCATTGGACCGATCGGCTGTTCTCCTTCCGCTGTACGCGCGACACAGCGCTCCGCTTCCGCGCCGGCGAATTCGCCATGATCGGCCTGATGGTGGAAGGCAAGCCGCTGGTGCGCGCCTATTCCATGGCAAGCCCAACCTGGGATGAGGAATTGGAATTCCTGTCCATCAAGGTGCAGAACGGGCCGCTGACAAGCCGCCTGCAACACATCAAGCTAGGCGATACGGTGCTGATTGGCCGCAAGCCCACCGGCACGCTGGTGACGGATAATCTGCTGCCAGGCCGCAGCCTTTGGATGCTGGCCACCGGCACGGGCCTTGCCCCCTTCCTGAGCCTGACGCGCGAACCCGATGTCTATGAACGCTATGGCTGCGTGGTGGTGGCCCATACCGTCCGCCAAGTGGCCGAGCTTGCCTATCGGGAGATGTTCGAACGCGAATTGGCGCAGCATGAATTCCTGGGCGAGATCATCGCCGGCAAGCTCCGCTACTATCCTTCCGTGACGCGCGAGCCCTTCCCGACCCAGGGGCGCATCACCGATCTGATCGAATCAGGGCGGATTTTTGCTGATCTTGCCCTGCCGACGCTGGACCCCGCGCATGACCGCGTGATGCTTTGCGGGTCTGAGGCGATGAACCGCGATTGCAAGGCCCTGCTGGAAGCCCGCGGCTTTGTGGAGGGGTCCAATAACGCGCCCGGAAGCTATGTGGTAGAAAAGGCGTTTGTGACGAAATAGGCCACGCAGGGAGAGTGTTATGTCTGATTCGGAAGCGTTTGGGCGCGTGGTATTGAATTTGGCTGATGCCGTTGAAAACGGTGGCCCGATTGACCCTGTGGCGTCTCGCATCACGCCCGCCAACCAGGATGATGCCGAGGAATTGGCCGGCGCGGTTCTGGCGCAGCTTGGCTTTGCGCCCTGCGGTGTGCGGCTGGCGCCGGCGGCGGATGGCAGCCTGATCACCGGCCCCATGCTGGAAGCGCGTTTTCTGGATGATGGTGTGGGGATATCGCTGGAGATCATGCGCCATGGCCGTGCTTCGGCGGCATTACTTGGCGTATTGGGCGCAGCGCTGGAACCCGATGCCACGACACCGCCCGAAATCGCCGCAATCCACCCCGCGCTTGATGTCAGCGCTAGCCGCTTCACAAATGGCCCCGGGGATCGTTTCGCGGAAATCGCCGATTTGGCCGGGCTTGGGCTGCTGGTGCTGGGCAAGCGGCGTCCCCTACCCGAAGCGCTCAGCCGTGTCGCGTTGATTGAGGGCGAAGGCTCGCCAAAGGGCAGGCCCTTCGACGTGCACGCGGCGTTTGCGGCGGCAGCGGCGGAAGCACGCAGGCTGGGCGGTTTGCCGGCGGGCGCGGTACTGGTGGTGGCTGGGCTTGGCGCGCCCGTGCTAGGGCTGAAGGCCGGCGCGCGGCTGACGGCGCGCTTCACCGGCATTGGCAAGGTCAGCGCCAATTTTGGGTGAGAGGCGTGATCAGCCGACACCAGCCATTTCGACTCATTATTTTTTAGTCACGCCGTGACGTCGCGTTGCCGCGAGCGCGCTTTGCCATAAAGATAATTTATTCGAGGTCTATTTAAGTAAATATAAAAATTTATTTAAAACATCTATGTTTTTATAATATTAAATAGAAAGTATTTATGTGTTTTGAAATAAAAATAATTGAATTATTCAAAATTTACTTTGCCATTTTCCAGCCTTAATTCAATCTTCGTCCCCTCTATCCTTTTGGGATATTTTTTTGTTTGCTTCGCATACCCATTTCGACTATCGAAATTCCTATGAAGACCGTCAAGGCTTCGTCGGCACCCCCGGGCTGGCGAGATGGCGTGGTTCTCCAGCGTGCTTTGCTGCGGAGCGCCCGTCCCCCAAGGTTTCGTTTTTCCGGGTATTCGGCCCTTGCGGCCCTTAGCCTTTCTCTCAGCAAAGCGCGCCGCGCCTCGGCCATACTTCTTGTGCTGGGCTTCAGCTTTCTTGGCGTTGCCTGCGCCGAAATTTCCGCCCCCGTCACCCAGGCGCCAGATGCGCTCGCGCGCGATGCCTCCTCACCGCGGACCGCCTGCCTTGTTGCAGCGCGCCAGGCTGAAATCACTCATGGCGTGCCGGAAGGGCTACTGACTGCCATCGCGCTGAATGAAAGCGGTCTGCATGCCTATGCGCTCAATCTGCGTGGCCGCGCCTATTTCCCCAATAGCCGAGAGGAAGCGCGCCGCATGCTTGTGGCCGCAGGCGGGCGCGGCATGGCCGGGTGCTTCCAGATCAATGCAGGGGTTCATGTGGCACGTGGGGAAGATTGGCCGCTTGATCCCCCTCAGGCGGCGGATTGGGCAGCGCGCTACCTGATGCGGCATTATGAAAATCATGGCGATTGGGGCCGCGCGATATTGCGTTGGCATGGTGCGTCATCTTCGCGTGCCGGCACGCAGATCATTTGCCGCGTGCATAGCAAGCTGGAAGTGACGGCGCCGGGCAGCACCCTATTTAATGATCGCTGCCGCCCCGGTGCGCCGCAATGGGCGCGCGTCAGGCAGAATGGCGCGGCCCATCTGGAAGTGGCGGAAGCCGCGGAGTAGGCGCGCCGTTATTAAGGCGCCTGCCGCACCCCCATTGCCAGCGTTCTTTCATCCATGCGCGGTTCGTGGCGGAGCCCTTTACGCAAGCCCCATGTGTTCAGATACTGCACCAATTGGATCAGCGGCTCTTCATCAGCATACCGGGCAATGGCTTCGTGCCAGATCTTCTCCCGCGCCGCATCATCCAACGTGGCCGAACCGCGCGCGGCAAATTCATCGAAAACCGGGCCTGAAAACCGGGCATTGTTATTGGCGCCGGTCAGGCGCTGCCTATCATGCGTTGCGACCGTATTGACCAGGAAATTCGAAGCCTCCCCGGTGGAACTGCCCCAGGCGCCGATCTGCATGCCATATTCAACGCGCGCGCGGCGGGGGACAAAGGCGGTCCAAGGGGCGGCATCCACCGCGGTGCGAATGCCAATCCGCGTCCACATCTGTGCCACAGCCTGCGCAAGCCGAGCATCATTCGGCCAGCGGTCATTGGGTGTGTTCAGCGTGATGCGGAAGCCATCCGGATAGCCCGCTTCCGCCAAAAGCCGCTTGGCGCCATCGGGGTCAAAGCGCTGAGGCTTCACGGCAGGGTTATAGCCAAAGGTGCCTTCCGGCAGCCATTGCGCGGTTGCGGTCGCCGCCCCTTCCATCACGCGGTCCACTAGCGCATCGCGGTTGATAGCCATGGAAAGCGCGCGCCGGACGCGCACATCCTTCCACGGGTTCACCGGCAAGGGAGTGCCGTTATTGTCTGTGATCAGCGGCGTGCCGCCATCGCGCGAATAATCGGGGGCCATGTAAACAGTGCGGAGGCTCGGGATTTCGGTGACCGTCACGCGCGGATCACGCCTGAGCCGCACCAGATCGCTGGTTGGGATTTGCTCAATGATGTCCACATCGCCGGCCAGCAAGGCCGCGGTGCGCGACGCATCATTCAGCAAAAAGCGCTGATTGGACCGCGCCCAGGGCTCCTTCTCACCCCAGTAGCCATCATAGCGCGCGAGTTCCACCCGATCCCCCGAACGATAGGAAAGCAGCCGGTAAGGCCCGGTGCCGATCGCGGCCTTGCCGGAATTGAAATCCTCGCTGCCTGCACCTTCCGCTGCGTGGCGGGCGATGATGCAGACCGAAGCCAGGTCAAGCGGCATGAGCGGATGCGGCGCGTTTGTGTGCAGGATCAGCGTATGCGGATCGGGCGTTTCCACCTTGGTGATGGCGCGCAGAAAACCGCCAAAGCCACCCGGGCTATTCGGTACCCCGGCCTGCACGCGGGCAAAGGTGAAGACCACATCATCGGCGGTGAAGGGCTTGCCATCATGCCAGGTGACGCCC
>CAIYMY010000071.1 GCA_903927465.1 uncultured Rhodospirillales bacterium
GAGAAAGCCGCAACCACGGGCCCGCACATGGCTGCTCCACGCCTGGCCGCAGCGTGGGCCAGAGCGCTTCAATCGCCATCGGCGCGAAATCCGGGTTGCTTGCCAGGAAGCTTTCCATCTGCTCCTCATTCTCCGCGGGCAATACAGAACAGGTAGCGTAGACCAATCTGCCGCCCGGACGCACTAATTCTCTTGCCCTTTCCAGAATGTCGTTTTGCACTGCAATAAGCTCGGCTAAATCCTGCGGGCGGGTGCGGAGCCGGGCATCCGGGTTGCGCCGCCAGGTACCGGTGCCAGTGCAAGGCGCATCCACCAAAACGCGATCAAAGCTCCCGGCGCGGCGCTTGGCCCAGCGGTCCCCGGCGCTCAGCAAATGGCGTTCGGCGTTATCCACCCCGGCGCGGCGGAACCTTAGCGCCGCACCCTCCAGCCGGGGGGCGGAGGTATCGCAGGCGGTGATCTTGCCACGATTTTCCATGGTGGCCGCCATGGCCAGCGTCTTGCCCCCGGCGCCGGCGCAGTAATCGGCAACCCGCATCCCAGGCTGGGCATCGGCCAAAAATGCAATCAATTGGCTGCCTTCATCCTGCACTTCGATCAAGCCGGCCTTGAAGGCGGCCGTGCCCGTCACCGGGCGGCGGGATGGCACGCGAAGCCCCCAGGGGGAAAAAGGCGTCGCTTCTGTGGCGATGCCCTCGGCCGCCAAGGCGGCAGCGGCTTCTGCCCGCGTGCCGCGCAGCATATTGGCGCGCAGATCAAGCGCGGCGGGCCGTTCCATGGCGGCGGCTTCGTCCGCCAGCGCCGCGCCGAAACGCGCCTGGAAAGCCGGCAATAGCCATTCCGGCAGGTTGAAGCGCACCCATTCGGGCATATCCGGGTGCAAAAGCTCTCGCCCGGCCATGATGCGGATAGCGCGGGCTTCCGCCGCATTGGGCGGGGCCGCGCCGTAGCGTTCGCCCGAAAAGCCTCGGCCTATATCGGCCTCGGTCCAGTGGGCCACCAGCACCAGATAGGCCATCAGCAACAGGCGCGGCGTGGGCTCGGCCGGCAGGCGCGCCAGGTTCCAATCCAGCCGCAGCCTTTGCCGCACCACACCCCAGACCCATTCACTAACGCCCCGCCGATCCCCCCCACCAATAAAGCGCCGGGCGCGGAAAAAATCGCTGGCCATGGCATCAGCCGGGCGGCGACGGGCATCGGGGGCGAAGCATTGGGCTTCGAGCGCTGAAAGGAGCTCGATCGCCGCGGCTAGTTTGGCTGAAGGTGTCACCGCGGAAACATCGGGGCTGAAGCGCCCCCTGGCAAGGCCCACCCCCCCCTTCACCTTTGACACAAGCTTGCTTTAGGCTTTGGATTCAAGTGGCGAGACTCATCGCCCATAATGAATTGAGGAAGCGCCCTATGCACCTTGGCCTTTTCATGATGCCGCTCCATCCGCCGGAGCGCCCCATGCATGAAACCCTGGCAGAGGATACGGAAAAATCCCTGCTCGCGGATCGCCTGGGCTTTCAGGAGGTTTGGGTGGGGGAGCATTTTTCCGCCACATCCGAACCCATCGCATCCCCCCTGATGTTCATGGCGGGGCTGGTCCATCGCACGAGCCTGAATTTCGGCACCGGCGTGATCAACCTGCCCAATCACCACCCGGCGATTGTGGCGGCGGAAGTCGCGCAATTCGACCACATGGCGCAGGGGCGCTTCATGATGGGGATTGGCGCGGGGGGCTTGTCTTCAGATTTTGAACTGTTTGGCGATATCGATCCCAAGGAACGCGGCAAGCGCATGGTGGAATCGCTTGAGACCATCCAGCGTATCTGGGCCGCCGAGCCACCTTATGATGCGGGTGGGGAAACCTGGCCGGTGAAGATTTCGCGCAATGTGCTGCCCAAATATGGCGTGGGCTTCATGCCAAAGCCCTTCCAGCCGGGCGGGCCTTCCATTCATATCTCGGCCCGGTCCAAAGATTCGCAGGGCGTGGCACTCGCGGCCAAGCGCGGCTGGGGCGTGATCAGCGCCAATTTCGTGGCGCACCGCATCCTGGCCGGCCATTGGCAGAGCTTCGCCGCGGGCCTGCGCGAAGCCGGCCAGGCGCCCGATGGCGCGCGTTGGCGCATGGCGCGGAATTTCGTGATTGCGGCAACCGATGCCGAAGCCCGCGCCCGCGCCACCGCCGAGGAAGGCGCCACACGCTATTACTTCGAATACCTCGGCAGTCTCGCGAAGCGCGCGGGGCTCGCCGCCACCATGACGCCGCGCGAAGACATGGACCATAACACCGCAACGGCCGAGGATATGATTGACGCCTGCGTGATTGCCGGCAGCCCGCGCACCGTTTTGGACAAGCTGATTGCGCTACGTGAGGAAGCCGGCCCCTTTGGCCATGTTTTGATGGCGGGGCTTGATTGGTCCGGCCCAAATGCGGCTTGGGAGGCTGAGAGCATGGCCCGCCTGGCGCAGGAAGTGATGCCAAGGCTGCGCCAGCATCTTGATCGGCGCGCAGCGGCGGAGTGAACCAAAAAAAGCGAAGCCAAGCCGCAGATTTCCACCAGAGGTATCGAATCTTCAGAACTTTATTTACGAATCTCGGTTAGATTAGCTTCATGACGAAAACCATCCCCGGCGGCATCAATGCCGCAATGAATGCGACGCTGAGCGGCATGCAGCGAGCCGTGGAGCGTCTGGAACTGGCGGCAATACGCCTTGCCAATACTACCGCAGTGCCAGAACGGCCTGTCTATGTCCCGCCCATCCCACGAGAAGGCATTGGTTCTGGCATTGCCGCCATTCAGGGGCAGGAAGCCCTTGAGACGGCCATGGTTGATATCATGATCGCAAAACGCGCTTATGAAGCGAATGCCAAAGCTTTTCGTTTTATCTCGGCCACGGAGGATTGGCCCTTCAGCCGAGGGTTCTAGCGCCTGATCCGCGTAGGTCGAATGACCGAAGCGGTGAATCAGTCGCTCAAACTAACTTGCCGCGCGCCTGATCCGCGTAGGCGGCATGGCCGAAGCGGTGAATCAGCCGCGCTTTCTAAGAACTAACGTAGTCCAAGGCCCAACATCTATCTTGCGTTCAAGCACCAGGCCCTGACGGCGATGCGCCGCCAGCACCATGCGCGCCTGCGTGCCGAGAAGCCCGGCCAAAATGGCCGTTCCCTGCGGTGCAAGATGCGCCGTCAATTCTCGCGCCATGGCGCAAAGTGGGCGCGCCAGGATATTGGCGAAAATCAGATCATAGCGCTTGCCCTGCAACCGCCGATCACGCCAGCCATCCGCCAATAAGGCGCGCATCTGGGCTGACAGGCCATTCAACCGTGCATTCTCTGCACAGATGCGCACGGACCAGGGTTCGATATCGGTCGCTGTGACCGGCGCGTGCAACAGCTTCGCTGCCCCCATGGCAAGAATGCCCGAACCGCTGCCCAGATCCATGATGCGCCGAGGACAGCGATACGCGATGCCTTCAAGCGCCCTTAGGCAACCCTGGGTAGAGGCATGTTCGCCTGAACCAAAAGCCAGACCCGCATCAAGCTTCAACACCAGCCGATCAAAACAGTGCCAATCCGCAACATGGGTTGGGCGGATCAAAAACCGCTTTCCAATGCGCTGTTCCGGAAAAGCCTGCACGGTGCGCGCGAGCCAACCTTCCGCTTCCACCGGCGCGATCTGCAAGGCGGGTGGGTCAATGCCCGCCACCATCGCGGCCAAAGCCAAAGCGCTTTCCAGCGCTTCCTGCCCGGCACCCGATTCGCGCACGCCTTCCACGCGCCAGGTATCGCTCGGCTCATCACGGAAATAGGCAACTGTGCCGCATACCTGCAGCAGCGCGGCTTCGAAGAAGGGCAGCGCTTCCTCACTCAACCCATCAATGCTGAGCGCTTCAAGCGGTTCAGCGCGGCGGCGGGAAAGCGCGCCCGCGCCATCAGGGCCGGCGGGGCGCATCAGGCTTTCTCCACAAAACGATCAATCAGGCGCTTGTCGCCCGCCTTGTCGAAGCGGACATCCAGACGGTCATCTTCCACGCCCGTCACCTCGCCATAGCCGAATTTCTGGTGAAAGACGCGATCACCTGGGGCATAACGCGCGGAACTTGTCGGGCGTTCCTTCACTTCCCAGGCGGCTGCTTCAATCACGCGCGGGCGCTGGCCATAAAGTCCGCCGGCGCTTGGGAATACGCTGGCACTTCGCATCTCCCGCGCGGCATTGCCTTCCAGCTTGATTTCAGACGCCGGCAATTCATCAAGGAAGCGGGACGGGATGGAAGCCTGCCAATTGCCGTAAATGCGCCGATTGGCCGCATGGCTGATCACCGCAAAACGCCGCGCGCGCGTGATGCCAACGTAAGCAAGCCGCCTTTCTTCTTCCAAGGCGCGTTCCCCGCCTTCTTCAAGGCTGCGTTGCGATGGAAAGACGCCTTCTTCCCAGCCAGGCAGAAAGACACGGTCGAATTCCAAGCCCTTTGCGCCATGCAGTGTCATGATGGAAACGCGCTGGCCTTCCGCCGTTTCGTCAATTTCCATCACCAATGAGACATGTTCCAGAAACCCCGCTAGGGTTTCGTAATCCGCCATGGCGCGCAGCAATTCCTTGAGGTTATCAAGCCGCCCCGGGGCTTCCGGGCTGCGATCCTGCTTCCACATATCGGTATAGCCGCTTTCTTCCAAAAGCGTCGCTGCCATCACCACATGGCCTTCATTCGGCAACATGGCGCGCCAGCGGGCGAAACCTTCCAGCAATTCGCCCAAAGCGGCACGCGCCTTGGCCTGCTTGATCACGCCCTTTTCCAAGGCAAGACCCGCGGCAATCGCAAGCGGCACGGCTTCCGCCCGCGCCAGCGCATGCATTTCCCGCATCGCGGTATCGCCAAGCCCACGCTTGGGCAGATTGACGATGCGTTCAAACGCCAGATCATCCGCGGGCTGCGCCACCACGCGGAAATAGGCCATGGCATCACGGATTTCCTGACGTTCATAAAACCGCGCGCCACCCACCACGCGATAGGGCAGGCCAAGCGTGATGAGCCTTTCTTCAAAGGCGCGCGTCTGAAAACCGGCACGGATCAGAATGGCGATCTCGCCCAGGCCCTCCCCCGAACGCCGCGCCGCTTCGATGCGTTCGCCGACCATGCGGGCTTCTTCTTCGCTGTCCCAGACTGAGACAACGCGCACCTTCTCCCCATCCGCATCATTGCGCCCGGCGCGCAGAGTTTTGCCAAGCCGGCCTGTATTATGCGCAATCAGCCCGGAAGCAGTGGCCAAAATATGCCGGGTGGATCGGTAATTGGATTCCAACCGCACCACCTGCGCGCCGGGGAAATCCTTTTCAAACCGTAGGATGTTTTCAATCTCCGCCCCGCGCCAGGAATAGATGGATTGGTCATCATCACCAACGCAACAGATATTGCGATGCGCCTGCGCCAGCAGCCGCAGCCAGTAATATTGCACCAGATTGGTGTCCTGATATTCATCCACCAGGATATAGCGAAAGCGCCGCTGATAATCGGCCAGCACTTCCGGGTACCCACGCAAAATCGTCACCACATGCAATAGCAAATCGCCGAAATCAGCCGCATTAAGCGCCCTCAGCCGCGCTTGATACGCCTCATAAATCCCGCGCGCGCGGCCTGCGGCGTAATCCGTATCCTCGGCCGGCGTGACGGCATCCGGCGTCAGGCCGCGATCCTTCCAGCGTTGAATGATCGCCATCAGCCCCGGCGCCGGCCAGCGCTTCAGGTCAAGATTTTCGGCTTCCATCACCTGTTTCAGCAGGCGCAACTGATCATCCGTATCCAGGATGGTGAAGTTAGAATTGAGCCCGACAAGTTCCGCATGGCGGCGGAGCATGCGTGCGGTGAGCGCATGGAAAGTGCCAAGCCAAAGCCCTTCTACCGTCTCACCCATCATGGCGCCAACACGTTCGCGCATTTCCCGCGCGGCCTTGTTGGTGAAGGTCACGGCCAGCACCTGGGATGGAAAGGCTTTGCGGCTGCGCAGCAAATGCGCGAACCGCGTCGTCAGCACACGGGTCTTGCCGGTGCCCGCGCCGGCCAGCACCAAAAGCGGCCCATCCAGCGCTTCCACCGCCGCGCGCTGTTCGGCATTGAGCCGCGCGAGGTAATCCGCGTCACTCACTGGCAGGAACCGATGGAATCGGCGCCGCAAATCTTCTCACCATCCAGCCAGCGCGCACCACCCAATTGCGCGCCGGAAAGATTGGTGCCGGTCAATTCTGCCCCGGTCAGATCGGCGCCGCGCAAATCGGCGCGAAAAAATGTGGCGCGGCGCAAATCAGCGCCCTTCAATACGGTACCCGCCAATACGGCACGGGTCAGATCAACACTGCGCAGGGTCGCACCGGTAAGATCGGCATTGGTCAGATCGGCAAAGCTGAACCGCGCATCGGAAGCATCAACGCCCGCCAGCGTCGCCCCCACAAAGCGCCCCCGCGCGAAGGAGGTATCGCGCAACGTGGCCCCTGTCAGGTCTCGGCCTGAAAGATCCACATTATCCAGCAGGCAGCGCCGCCAGACCACGCCAGGCGCAGGGGAATCGGCGCAGGCGCCAAAGGCGGGGCCAGCCAGGAGTAGCAGTCCAAGCAGGAGGGGAATCTGAGGGAATGTGATCACGCAGTGGATATAGAGGCTCCACCCCGCCGGTCCAACCACGCCCGGCTTGCATCACGGCCCCGAAGCGGCAAGCATGTGGCGGTTTAACCTCGTGAGGTCTCGATGCGCCGTCAAATTTCTGTCCTGAGCCTGCTGGCCCTGCTGCCTTTGCCGGCGGCGGCGCATCATCCGATGGACGGGGCCATGCCGGAAACGCTGTGGCAGGGTTTTGCTTCTGGCATTGGCCATCCCGTGATTGGGCTGGATCATCTGGCCTTTCTGCTGGCGGCCGGCGTGCTGGCGGCGGCTCTGCCGCGCGGTGAGGCCTTCCGCGCAATAGCGGGCTTCCTGGCAGCCGGCATGGCGGGCCTCACGCTGCATATGGCCGGCATTGGCCTAGGCATGACCGAGGCCTTGGTCGCGGCATCCGTGCTGCTGGCGGGGCTGGCGCTGCTGGTCACAAAGCGCGTTTCCGCCCCGGCGCTGCTGCTGGGCTTTGCCCTGGCCGGGCTGTTCCATGGCCATGCCTTTGCGGAGGCGGTGATCGGCGCGGAGGCAACACCGATCCTGGCCTATCTGGCGGGGCTTGCGGTGATCCAGGGCGGTTTGATGCTGGGCGCCATGGCGCTCACGCGGCAATCCTCGCGCGCGCGTTGGCTGCGCCCCGCGATGGGCGCGGCCGCGAGTTTTGCGGGGCTTGGGTTTTTGGTGGGAGCGTTGGTGGGTTAGGCGCTTAGGGCCGACTCCAAAATTGATCACTGTCAGGGGGGTGTGGTGGTTGTACAAATATCCGCGGTATGCCTGGGTCAGTGGTGAACGATAAAGGCGCCAAGTTCACATCGAATGCGATGCTGATAAGCATTTAGCTGCGGTGGCTGTATTTAACCTTATACGGGGAGCTTGTGACGGACATGACCTCAGGGAAGCCCCCAAATTTTTCGAATATCCGCCGCTATCGCATTCGTTGCGCGCGGACGCCCCATGATGTTTGCTACAGCAGAACTGGACAGGGTTGTTACCGGTGTAGCCCCATTTAGGGCAGCCTGTGCGACAATTATCCATCCTGCTTGGCGTTCGAAGTGGTCCGCGTATCCTTGAGCGTTTAGAAAATTTGCCCCTGTACTAGCTTCGCGCAGGGCCACGATAACTTTTTTTACGTTTGCCTTACGAACCTCTGCAACAAAGGCGCGAGGTGTTTTTTTGGGAGCTTCCTGCAAAGACCTGGGATGCACAAATGTTTTTATATGAGCCGCGCCTGGCGCATACAACATTTGCCATTGACGTTCTATTTGCCGTACTCCAGTGAGAGCACGTGTCGCTGAAGATTTTCCAGAATTTTGATTGCCAATAATCAAATATACTTCAACAGTCTGTGAGTTTTCTTGCCGAGTTTTAATCGCTTTTTTCATTTGTGCCTCCGGCTGGTTTTTCAAAATTCGCAGGCGCTCTCATTTCGAGCTAGCGAGACTCAGCATAGATATAAAGTGACGAATTTGGTTGACGTCAAGGCGTACAACTAAGATACTTCTCTGAAGGTGACCGCATTTTGAAGCAGGCCTAGGCGGCTTTGAGTTTGGCAGTTTTGTCTTGCCGATCACCTCTGTGGGCTTGTTTTCGACATGCCTTCAGTAAAGGCATGGGCGCGCTAACATGCTCTGGTCCCGCGCTGCGATGAGCGCGGCGGCGAGTTTTGCGGGGCTTGGGTTTTTGGTGGGGGCGTTGGTGGATTAGTTCCTGTCCGGTTCACATGCGATCACCGGACACGCACTAAATCTTTGTTTGAGGCGCATTTTCCGAGTCGCCAAGTGAATGCACTTGGCTTGAAAATGCTAAGCCGCCCGCCAAACCACCGGAAACACCTCACTATCCATCGCCGCCCCATGCGCGGGCGCATTCACCGGCGCCGGCGGGCTCTCAATCCCCGTCCGCCGCGTGAACACCGCATCATCCCCGGTCCACCGCGCCGAAACCGCC
>CAIYMY010000072.1 GCA_903927465.1 uncultured Rhodospirillales bacterium
GCCCCAAGCTGCCCGATTTCGATCCAATCCCCTTCGCCGATATCACCTGGCAAAGTCCATGGACCTTTCATGACATCTGCCGAATCGCAGGTGGGGCCGAACAGCACGAATTCCTGTGGCGCAGCACCTGGCCTGCTGCCGGCCGCCCGGATCAGGCGGTGTGGAAAGCGAAACCCCGGCGCCCCCGCATCGGAAAGTGCGCCATAGACACCATCATTCACGTAAAGCGCATTGCCCCGGCGCTGCTGCACCTGGACCACTACCGAAGCACCGCTTGCCACCAAGGCGCGTCCTGGTTCCGCCCAAAGCTTGATGCCGCGCGGTAAGGCTGCCGCGCCTTCACGAATGGCAGCCATAAAGGCAGCCAGCGGCGGCGGTTGGCTGCCGGGATAAAGCACCGGAAAGCCCCCGCCCACATCAACAATATCCACCGCAACGCCGGCAATGTTGATCACTTCCGCCGCCATCTTCATGGCGCGGGTCCAGGCCGCCGGGTCCAGGCATTGCGACCCGACATGGAAGGAAATGCCAAGACGCGCGGCATGCGGGCGGGCTGTGCGAAGCAATTCCGCCGCCACAGCGGGTTCCGCGCCGAATTTGCCGGAAAGATCATAGGCCGCGCTGCCCTTGGGCAGGGCAAGCCGCACCACAAGGCCGCGCGCGCCTTCGCCGGTTTCGGCCAGGATTTTCCAAAGCTCCTCAGCGGTGTCGAGCACGAAATCGCGCACGCCGAAATCATGCCAGGCTGCACGGATCGCGGAACGGGATTTCACAGGGTGCATGAAATGCAGCGACGCCTTGGGGAACATGCTGCGCAGCAGTCGAACCTCGGCATCGGAAGCGCAGTCGAAATGCGTGATGCCGCCGGCCGCGATGGCGCGCAGGATCGTGGGTTCCGCATTGCACTTGACGGCATAAAGGACGTCACCCGGAAAGGCTGCCTGAAAATCACGCGCCGCTTCGGTGACAGCCGCCGGACGCAGGCAATAGACAGGATTTTCCGGTTGCAGGACCTGCACCAGACCATCCACGGAAGGACAAGGCGGCACGCTGGCGGAACGACGCAGCGGGGAAACGGCAGTGCGGGTACGGATATGGCTCATCACAGAGACCCCTTCTGAAAGGGAGAAAACGGCGCCCCCGCCGCCACACCGCAGCCCGGGGGGCTGGGTGCAGCGGCGGGAATGAGGAAGCCCGCCGGGCGCCATGCCGCGTTCCGACCCCGAACCCCCCTCGGCCTGCAAAGCTGGCTTAGGGGCAGGGTGGGCGCGCAGCTACGCCTTTAGGGCGCTGCGTTCAAAGCGATGAGGATGTCATCGCAGAGCGGCAGACAGGCGACACAGGCGGCTCCCTCGAACATTCCGGCCCATTGGTGGCCGGATCGAACAAAGGACGCGTCCCGTCGTTGCTTGTGGCCCGTTTGGAGCATTTTCAAGCCAAGTGGTTTAACCTGGCGGCTTAAAAAATTCATCCAAACAGAGGCTTAGGGCAATTCCCGTGAACTAACGAGAACGGGAAACGCTCTAAAGGGCCCTGCGGCACGTGCGATGGCGTCAGCGCCTCCATCCCGGATAGCGCTGACGGGTTTATATGCGGGGTTTATACCGAATGCAAGCGAAAATTCGCCCCTTATCGTAAAATGTCTCGGCGATCAGCCTGATGGCTGCAATTGAAGCGGGAATTTATCCGGCCATCACTTCTTTCCGGCCAAAAGGCACAAATACTCCCAGCCCATGGTGGCGGCGGCCAGTGCCGTGATTTCCGCGACATCATAGGCCGGGGCCACTTCCACAATATCGGCACCGCGAAAATCAATGCCCGCCATGCCGCGCAGGATCGCCTGGGCCTGCCAGCTTGCCAGCCCGCCAATCTCGGGCGTGCCGGTGCCAGGGGCAAAGGCGGGATCGAGCCCATCAATGTCGAAGGAAAGATAGCAGGGGCCTGCGCCAAGCACGCCGCGCGCTTGGGCTATCACCGACGCGATTGGGGATTGATGGACATCCTGCGCCGAGAGGATGGTGACGCCTTGCCCACGCGTCCAATCAAACATCTCAGGCCAGGCGGGCGAGCGGATGCCGATCTGCACCATGCGCCGCGGATCAACCAGCCCTTCCGTAATGGCGTGCCAGAATATCGCCCCATGCGCGAAGCGCTGGCCGAAATTATCTTCCGAGGTGTCGAGATGCGCATCTATATGCAGCAGCCCGACAGGCTCACCAAGCCGCTTCGTCAGCGCACGAAGCAGGGCAAGGGTGACGCCATGTTCGCCACCAAAGGCGAGCAAATGGGCAAGGCCTGTCGCCTGTTCCTCGATCATGGCGAGGCTTTTCTGGATGTCGCCAAGTGCAATGTCGAATTCGCCAAGATCGGAAAGATCAAGGGCGGTTGGATCAGCGCCGCTGACCGGATGTCGGCCATCGGTCAGCATGCGCGCTGCGTTGCGGATGGCGCGCGGGCCATCGCGCGCGCCGGCGCGATTCGTGGTGCCAATATCCAGCGGCACGCCGGCCACGCAAAAGCCAGCGCTTCGATCATGGGCGCGAGCGCCCAGAAATGAATGCGGCGCGGCGAAGGTGATGGGGGTTGTCATGGGCGTGTCTCGCGATTTTGCGTCGCGGAGTATGTACCGATTTGCGCCTTCAAGGGAGCCCTCAGCTTATTGGTGGGCACTACCGACTCGGCCTTCCTCAAGCGCCTGGTTGCAAGGCGCGCCCATCACAGCCATCCGACGCAAGTTGAAGATGACGCAGGATGGTTGGGGCAAGGTCTATCGGGCTTGTCGGCGCGGCGCTTTCCACGGCGGGTGCAAAGCCTGAACCGTTGATCATCAGGAAGGGGCTTTGTTCCGCCACGCCCAGGCCGCCATGCTGACCGCATCCCAGGCGATCTGGCTTGCCCGCTGCGGGCTTGGCGGCAAAGGCAAGTCCCGCGCCCCCGAATTCATTGGGCGCTGTGTCTGACGCCATGGAAATAGCGCAGAGAAGATGATCCTGCGCTGCATGACCAATCTCGGCGAGGGCGTCACCAGCATGCACCGAACCGACCCAAGGCTGTGCGGCAAAAAATTCAAGCACAGCATCGGCGAGCATCGCGCGATCCGGGTGCAGATAGACCAACGCCGATGTGCCGTTGGAAACCGAAACAAGGCTTGCGTCATCCATGCCACGCTTCAAGCCAGCTGCCGCCAATTCCGCTTCTATATCCACAACAGCCTTGACGGTTTGGTGCCCGTGATCGGAACAGGCAATTAACAGAATATCTTCGCCTGCGTCGCGGCGCGCTTCCACGGCTGCCCGAACCTCGGCAAAACGCGCATCGGCGGCGGCGAGAGCCGCCATTCCGGCAGGCGCCCCAATTGGCGCGGCATGCTGGCTGGCATCGGGTTCGCCCAGCCATAACACCGCGAGCGTGGCTTCCCGGCCCGCAAGGGCGCGGTCGAGAAACGCCTGGGTCAATACTGCATCACCGGCGGCATCATGCGTGACAGATTCAACAGCTTCGGCACCCGTCAATTTTCGTAAGCCTGGGCCATGCGACCAGGCCCGATGCAACACCCAGCCATGGCCATCGGGATCATGAGCACGTGCCGCACCGGGGGAGACGTTGGAAAACAGCATCGCTTCTTGCCCGTTCTGCGCGAGCCTTTCCGACAATGTGGGCACAGCAAGGCAATAGCCACGAATGTGGCGCAAATCATCCATGAAATCGGGACGCCCGACATCATGTGGGATGAGTCTGCCATCTTCCATGAGCGCAATGCTATTTCCCGCGAGCCTGTGCCGAGCCGGCCAGCAGCCAGTGGCAAAGCAGGCAGAGACAACGCGGGTCGCCGATGGGAAGACGGATCGATGGGCGGAAAAGACAGTCGCCATCCCAGCAAAGCTCGCCAGCGCTGGCGTCGTCGCTGGCAAAATCATATCCCGCCGTAGGCCATCCAGTACCACAACAACAACGCGCTTCTTCATGTCCATACTACTTTCACCCGAATTCTTGGTAGCATTCACTGCCGCGATGGCAGCGCGTGTAATCCCTGATCAACGCCCAAGCGACCTATTGACGCACCATGAGAACCGTCAAAAAACGGCCTACATGTCGAAAACTTCTGAAGCATCCACATAATCATGTGTATGAACGACAACCTCAGTTTCCGTAATGCGCACAAGCGCATAGGCAGCCGGCTCGTGGCTCCCACGCACTTTTGTCTGTTCCGCAAAATCCAGAACCACCTGGTGATTCGTCCCGCGCAAGGACGTGAACGGAATGCCATGCCACGACCCGGCAAATGGGCGATGCAGATGGCCATGGAAGATATGACGCACACGCGCCCGATGCGGCTCCAGAATATTCCAAAGCGCGTCGGAATCCATGAGCGGGATTTGATCCATACCCACAATGCCACTTGATGCCGGCGGATGGTGCAGGAACAGAAACAGGGGCGCTTCACTGCCACCGAGTACCCTGGCAAGCCAGGCAAGACGTTCGGGGCCAAGCTTTCCTGCATGCGTGCCGGCCTCATTGGTGTCCAACATCACAAAAAGTCCCACCGGCGTCTGCAACACCTGTTGCACATGCCCATCCTGCGTTGTTGGGCATTCATTAAAGACGGAGAGAAACGCGCCCCTGTCATCATGGTTGCCGAGCAGAAGATGGCAGGGGAGGGGTAGCGGACGCAAAATTTCCTTGAGCGCTTCATAAGCCGCGACCTCGCCCCAATGAGCGAGATCGCCCGTGATCACGGCAAACTCGGCAGGCGCGGCGCAACCAGGCCCATGGCGGCTGATGATGCTTTCAACCGCAGCCTGCAGCCGCACCGCCGGATCAAGGCCATACAGCTCTTCGCCGGGCGCAACCAGATGAAGGTCAGTCAGATGAATGAACGAGAGAGACGTCATGTCGCTTATTCCTTCAAAGTGATGGGGACGGCGCCTCAATGGCGGGGCGCCGTCGCATCAATTCAGCTACGGCGCGGCAGCAGCGCCTGCACATCAGCGGCCATGCGCTGAAGCGTTGCATCCGCTTCCGCCCGCTTGCCGACCACATTCTGTAGATGGTCATTGATGACATCCGTGATCCGAAGCGCATTCTGACCGGGGAAGGCATACCAGCCAGTGATGGAATCGGCCTGCCGGAAGGTGGTGAGGTGGTTGGGGTTCTCACGATAGAAGCGCCCCAGCATCTCCTCGCGTTCCGCCGGGATGGTGGTGGCGGGCATATAGCCGGTGTGGTTCACCATCATGGTGCCGCCAATGGGACCGGTTGCGAATTTGATGAATTCCCATGCCGCGCGCTGCTTCTGCGCATCACGCGTGAACATCATGGCCACGTTCCCGCCTGCTGGAATTCGTCCATTCGGCGCCGAAATCGGATAGCGCCCCGTCAGCAATGGGAAGCGTCCGCCAATTTCGCGATTATAGCGGCCAAGCTGTGCCGTTGACTGCATGGAAATGCCGAGGCGCCCGGAAAAGAAATCAGTGAACATCGTCGCCGGACGAATATCTGGCATCCGCCCTTCATCAACAAACCGACGCAACGTGCGGATGGCGCGAAGCCCAGGTTCCTGATTGAAGGCAACCTGCGTTTCTTCTGGACTCAGCATGGTGCCACCATGGCTGAAGACCAGGCCTTGCCAGGACCAGTTGCCCGTGATTGTCCAATCGAAGAACATGCCAGTGGTATTGTCACCAAGGCCCGCGATGGCGCGCGAAAGATTGATCACCTCGTCCCAGCTTGAAGGCGGACGCGCAGGATCACCACCCGCGCGGCGCATCAGATCCACATTGTAGTAAAGGATCGGGGTAGAAAGCGCGAAGCCGATCCCGGTTTGCTTGCCCCCAGCCTGGCCGAGA
This sequence comes from uncultured Rhodospirillales bacterium, assembly GCA_903927465.1. Lineage (GTDB taxonomy): Bacteria > Pseudomonadota > Alphaproteobacteria > Acetobacterales > Acetobacteraceae > Neoroseomonas. The sequence continues at coordinate 5,847 of CAIYMY010000072.1, forward strand.
GACAGCAGCGTCTCCGAATAGCCTTGTTCCGCAATCTTGGTGTCGGCCGTCATGAAGGGGCGCAGATCCACCGGAATGTCGCGCTCCAGCAGCGTGCGCTGCCGATTGAGGCCGTGGAAGGCAACATCGGGCAGCGAACGCGTGATGGCATCACGCAGGTTGCGCTGCATGATTTCTTCATAGCCCTGTTCGGGCGCGCGCCAATTGACGCGAATATTCGGATTCTGCTTAGTGAACTCCGTTGACACATCTTCCATCAGGCCGCGGAAAAGTTCCGGAATGGAATATTGTGCTGTGAGCTCCACGATATTGGATTGGGCGCGCGCGTAAAGCGGGGCAGCGAGCCCTGCAGCGGTGCCAAGAAGCATGTTCCTGCGGTTGATCATGATATTTCTCCTGAGGGGTTGGGGAGTCATTTGATGCCTGTCATTGTCACGCCTTCGACAAAGGCGCGTTGGGCAAGAAGAAAGGCCAGCACCAAGGGGGCGGTGACAGCTGTTGCCGCCGCCATAAGGGGGCCGAAGGAAGTGCCAGCTTCCGCATTCGAAAAGAATGCGATGCCAAGCGGCGGTGTCATCAAGGCCTCATCCTGGACCACCAGGAATGGCCAGAAAAATTCATTCCAATTCCAGATAAAGGAAAGGCAGGCGAAGGCTGTCAGTGCCGGCATCGCTGTTGGCAACATGATGCGCCAAACAATAGCGAACTCGCCAAGGCCATCCATCCGCGCCGCCGCAATCAGGTCATTTGGTACGGTGCGGAAGAATTGCCGCATCATGAAAATGCCAAAGACGCTGATCGTGGAGGGCAGTATGATGCCGGCATAGGTATTCAGAAGGTCTAGCTGCCACATCGCGATGTAGAGCGGTATGGCCGGCACTTGAGGTGGAATGAGAAGCGCCAGCACCACCAAGGTGAAACAGGTTTCGCGCCCAGCGAAGCGCAGCTTGGCCAGTGCATAGGCCATGGGAAGCGCTGTAATCGCTTGCATCACAAAGATGCAAAATGTCACCAGAAACCCGTTCAGAATAAAGCGCGCCAACGGTACCCGGGTGAAGGCCGCCGTATAGTTTTCCACCGCATACCATTGCTGCGGCAGAAGGGTGAATTGAGGCGCGAAGACCTCCCCTGGTGGCTTAAAGGAAATGGAGATCATCAGCACGAAGGGGGCAAGCATGATGCCAGCGCCAAGGAAAAGAAGCGCATGACGGACGAGGATACTCAAACGCTTAGCCATAATGCGCACGCTTATCGAGAGCGATGGTCTGAAGCATGGTGAGGCAGAGTGTCAGGATCAGGAAAATAACGGTAATTGCGGCCCCATAGCTTGACCGCAGAAAGGTGAAGCCCTGCTGCACCATGGTATAAAGCAGCACTTCGGTTGCCTTGGATGGCCCGCCTTCAGTGAGCACAGCGACCGTATCAAAGACCTGAAAGCTGCGGATGGCCGTGATGGCGACGACGAATACAAGGGAGGGACCAAGCATGGGCCAAGTCACGCGACGAAAGCGTTCCCAGGCACCATCGGTACCGTCCATGGCAAGTGCCTCATAAAGATCCTTCGGGATCGCCTTCAGCCCTGCCATGAAAAGGATCATCGCAAGGCCAAGATTCTGCCAGACGCCAATCGCAATAAGGGCGAAAAGGGCCGTATCAGGATTTTGCAACCAATCAGCGGTGGGCAGGCCCAGGGCCCGGAAAAGCTGATTGATGAAACCAACGGTCGGGTGGAACATGAATTCCCAGACCAACGCCATGGCGAGCAGCGTTGACGCGACCGGCAAAAAGAATGCGGCGCGGTAAAAGGCCTTGCCGTGGCTGACACTTTCGATCAGCAGGGCGGCAAGAAGGCCAAGAAGCACCGTGGCCGGAACAGAAATACCCACATAGACGATGGTATTCTTGAGCGAGATCCAGAACACCCGATCGCCCCACAGCTCAGTGTAGTTATCGAGTCCTGCCCACCGAAGGCTTGCCTCGCCAAAGTTCCAATCCGTGAAGGAAAGCAGCACTACGGAAACCGCGGGGCCAAGCAACATTGCCCACATCAGAAGAAAGGCGGGCAAGCTTAGCAGATAGGCAGTCAAGGCTTCCGCCCGCAACAGCCGCGCTGAAGGACCCGCGCTACGCATGAACAGACTCCGCTTCATAGAGCGGTCGCCGCGCACCATCACGGTCGAAAAGAATGGCGCGTCTTGGCAGAATATGGATGGTGTCCTGACCGGAAAGGCGCTCGGCTATCGCTGGGGGAAGGCGAAGAATTGTTGTGTCTGGTACGCCTGCAACCTGGCAATGCACCAGCGTTTCCATTCCCAGTTTTTCCATGCGTAATAGGCGCGCCTGAAGCCCATGGCGGTTCAATTCAAGCGCTTCCGGGCGTATCCCAAGCAGTGCAGGCCCTGAAAAGCCGCCCGCATGGAAGGGAAGATGAATGCCGCTCATCATCAGCGCGCCGCGCGCGGTAATATCAATTGGCCAAATATTGATGGGCGGGGTGCCAACAAAGCGCGCGACGGCCAGGCTTTGCGGATCGTCATAAAGTGCCTGTGGCGCCGCCAATTGCAGGACGTTTCCCCCTTCCATGACAGCGATTCGGTCAGCCATGGCCATGGCTTCCGATTGGTCATGCGTCACATAGATTGTCGTGACACCCAGCCTGCGCGTGAGGGAGACGATTTCTGCACGCGCATCGGCCCTGAGCCTGGCATCAAGATTGGAAAGGGGTTCGTCCATCAGAAAGGCGACAGGGTGGCGCACCATGGCGCGCGCCAAGGCTACGCGCTGTCTTTGGCCTCCTGAAAGTTGCGCCGGCTTTCGGTGCAACAGCGCCTCAAGTCCCAAAGGCGCTGCTGTGGCCAAGACATCACGAGAAATCGAATCCCGCACGGCACGCGCACCAGGCATTAGCCGGCCAAGAAGCGGAAGGCGTTGAAGCGCAGACAAGCGGCGCATTTCAAGAGGGAGGGCGATGTTCGCGGCAACCGTCATGTAGGGGTAAAGCGCGTAGGATTGGAAAACCATCGCCAAATCGCGCGACTTCGCCGGCAGGGCATCCACCTGGCGATCACCAATGAACACGCTGCCTTGGTCGGCCGTTTCAAGCCCTGCGATGATCCGCAGCAAGGTGGACTTGCCGCAACCGGAAGGACCCAGGATTGCGAGAAATTCGCCATCCCTTACTTCCATCGAGACATCACGCAGAACCTGCGTCGCACCGAATTGCTTCGCAATGTGCCGAAGCATTATTCCGGGCATGAGGCGCCCTCCAATCCATCAAGGTCTTGGGGGTTAGCCGCCTTATGTTTCAGTGCTGTGGCGCTTTGGTGAAGGATGTTCGAATGTCTTGCCCTTCGCCGTTATGCGTCACAGTCAGTTGGATGTTTTTTATGCGGATGCGCGGTGGCGCAAGTATTAGGGCGACCATGCGCTGATATGACGAAGGCTCAGAATTGGAATGTTCATATTTGTGTCATCCAATTGCAGGAATTAGTGCCTATTCATCAGGTTTTATTTGGCACGCGAGTCGCACGCTGAGGTGCGTCAAGTTGGAGATCGTCTTATGAAACGTCGTCACCTTCTGATGTCTGGTTTGGCCGCCGGCATGGCATTCGGCCCTGCGGCTGCACAGGCGGCACGCGCTGTCTGCTATAATTGCCCTCCGGAATGGGCGGATTGGGGCGGCATGCTGCGTTTGTTGCAGAGCCAGATTAGCCTGACGGTCCCGCCTGACAATAAAAACTCCGGCCAATCCCTGGCTGCTTTGATCGCTGAACGCGCGCGCCCCGTGGCCGATGTTGTCTATCTTGGTGGCCAGGTTGGCCCGCAGGCGCGCGAAGCCGGGGTCCTTGCGCCATATAAGCCTGCCCGTTTTGACCGTATCCCCGCAGGGCTCAAGGATGAGGAAGGCTATTGGTTCACCATCCATTCCGGAACGCTTGGCATTTTTGTGAATACGCGCGCGCTGGGCAATCGCCCCATACCGCAAAGCTGGAATGATCTTCTAAACCCAACCTATCGTGGCATGGTCGGCTATCTTGATCCGACCTCTGCCGCTGTGGGTCAGGTTGGTGTTGTGGCAATCAATCTGGCGCTTGGTGGTAGCTATGAGAATTTTGATCCGGCCATGGCCTTCTTTAAGCGCCTGCAAGCCAACCAGCCGATCGTGCCGAAGCAGACCGCCTATGCGCGTGTGCTTTCCGGCGAAATCCCGATCCTGCTCGACTACGATTTCAATGCCTATCGTGCGCAATATAGCGATAATGCCCCGACGCGCTTCGTCATCCCGGCGGAAGGCACGCAAACGCTTCCCTATGTCATGGGCCTTGTCGCCAATGGGCCGAATCCCGATAATGGCCGGCGTATGTTGGACTTTTTGCTTTCGGATGAAGGGCAGCGCCATTGGGCCGGCGCCTTCTTGCGTCCTGTTTTCCCCGAATTGATGCCGGAAGCAGCACAAGCACGCTTCCTGCCAGCCGCGGATTATGCGCGCGCGCAGCCATTGGATGTGCGTAAGCTTGCCGGCGCCGTCCGTGCCCTTGCTGATCGTTATCAGCGTGAGATCGGGTGATGCATGACCGCCTGCGTGCGGGGTTGCTTATCGCGCCCGCACTGGCGGTTTTTCTCGCCTTCTTTCTAATACCACTGGGATATTTGGCGGTGGCGGGCGGTGCGGGTGGCTATAGCGCTATCCTCACCGAACCGCGCTTCCTGCGCAGCCTGATCTCTACCCTTTTGGTGGCGGCGGCGACGACGGTCATAACGCTTTTCATAGCGACCATCATGGGACTGTTCCTGGCACGCGTGAGATTTCGTGGCCGTTCAACGCTTCTGGCGTTGCTGACCCTGCCTTTGGCCTTTCCTGGCGTCGTGGTGGGCTATCTTGTCATCATGCTTGCCGGTCGGCAGGGACTGGTCGCCGAGGTTTCCTTGGCGCTCGGCGGCGATCGTATTGTTTTTGCCTATTCGCTGGCCGGCCTATTGCTTGGCTATGTCTATTTCTCGATCCCGCGCACCTTGCTGACCCTGATGGCGGCGGCAGAGAAACTTGATCCGCGGCTTGAAGAAGCCGCGCGTTCCCTTGGCGCATCCCCTTTCGGCGTTTTGCGTGATGTCTTGTTGCCGGGCATGGCACCCGCAATGGCGGCTGCTGGAGCAATCTGTTTTGCCACCGCGACCGGCGCTTTTGGAACCGCCTTCGCGCTTGCGTCACGTATCGATGTATTGCCCATGGTCATCTATACGGAATTCACACTCCAGGCCAATTTGGCAGTCGCAGCGGCGCTTTCCTTCTTATTGGGTATCGCAACCTGGGCTGTGCTAGCCCTCGCCCGTGGCGCAAGCGGCGGAGCTGCTGCATGAGGCGTGGTATAGGTTTCTGGACAGGCCTTTGCTTTACACTGCTCATTTCGGCCTTTCTCATTCTGCCCATATTTGCCTCCGTCATCGCAGGCGTCACGGCGAACCAGTTTGTCGGAATATCAAGCGGATTTACAACGCGCTGGATCCTGGATGTTTGGACGAATTACGGCGGAACGGTTTTGCTCTCGCTTCAGATTGCCTTTGCGACCTTGGCGATAACGCTGCTGCTTGGCGTTCCTGCGGCCTATGTGCTCGCGCGCCATGCTGGTGTGACCGCGCGTCTTATTGAAGAAGCTCTGGTGATGCCCATTGCGGTACCAGGTCTTGCGACGGCGCTCGGACTTATCTTGGCTTATGGCGCGGTTGGTGGGCTGCGGTCCTCATGGTATTTCATTCTGGTTGGGCACGTCGTTTTCTGCCTTCCTTTCATGATGCGTGCGGTACTTGCAGTCTTGCTGGCAATTGATCTCCATCGGCTTGAGGAAGCGGCGCGGGCTTGCGGTGCAACATGGGCACAGCGCTTCTTTGGCGTGGTTCTGCCCAATATCCGTGGGGGAATTTTGGCAGGCAGTCTTATGGTCGTCACCCTATCCCTTGGTGAGTTCAATATGACTCTCTTGCTTCACACGCCCTTCACACGAACCTTACCTGTTGGCTTGGCGGATGCTTACACCGCATTGCGTACCGAAATGGCTTCTGCCTATACGCTGATCTTCTTCGCCTTGATTGTGCCCTTACTCAGCGCCATGCAGTGGGTTGTTGGTCGGATGGATCAGCAAGGGGGCAGACGATGAGTATTGCGATCAGTCTCCGTGCTTGTGGCAAGACTTGGGCCGGTGGCGCCCGTGGATTGCTGCCAATTGACATGGACATCACCGCTGGCGAGACACTTGTGCTGCTAGGACCTTCAGGCTGCGGCAAGACAACGCTTTTGCGATTGATTGCGGGCCTTGAGATGCCGGATGCCGGTGGACAGGTTCTGTTTGACGGCAAGGATGTAACCCGCCTGCCGATAGAACGGCGCAATGTAGGCATGGTGTTTCAATCCTATGCTCTTTTCCCCAACATGGATGTGACTGGTAATATTGGTTACGGGCTGCGTGTACGCGGCACCCCAAAGAATGAGGTTCAGAAGCGCGTCGCGGAAATGCTGGAGATGATGCAGCTCACTGAATTCAGACATCGCTCGATTGATGCGCTTTCGGGCGGGCAGCGGCAGAGGGTGGCGCTCGCCCGCGCGATAGCGCCTCGGCCGCAAGTGCTCCTGTTGGATGAACCCCTGTCAGCGCTTGATGCACGTTTGCGGGATCAATTGCGTCAGGAAATTGATACGCTGCTGCGGGTGCTTGGCATCACGGCGATTTATGTGACCCATGACCAATCGGAAGCCATGGCGCTTGGCGACCGAATCTGCGTGATGGAGGCGGGAAGGATTGCACAGATTGGCTCAGGCCGTGATCTTTATCATCATCCGGCAAGTACGTTCGTGGCGGATTTCATTGGAGACGCCAATAGGTATGTAACCCAAACAGGAGAAGTGATCCTGCGACCCGAGGAATTGAGCCTGCGGCCCAACCCGAATGGAGCATTCATGATCACGCGCGTGACGTTCTTGGGCCCCGTTCTGCGCATCATGGTCCGCCATCGGGACGGGCAGGAACTGCGCGCGGATGTGCCCGATGACGTAACGCTTCAACCGGGAATGCGGGTTGAAGTAACAGTCGGAGGAGCTGCACTCATGAATACCGATCCGCCTGATTTGGATTGAGGGTTTCCGCTTCTTTGGGGAACGTGTCCTTCGTGAGGGAAATCGCTGCTTGGGTGACTTAGGCGTTCACGGTGGCGATTGTGGTGCGCGCAGCGCTAGCAGCGCCAGTGTCGCGGCAATAGCCAGGGCCGTGGTCATCAACAATACAACGGTAGGGCCTGCAAAATCCAAGCTCAGCCCCACAATCAGCGGGGCCGCTGAAGTGGCGATATTGGATGGCAGGGCGATCAAACCCTGGCGTCGGCCGTAGCCATTGGGGCCGAATAGGGCGAGCGGCAATGCACCACGGCTGATCGAAATCAGGCCCGAACCGCCGCCATGCAGCGCGGCAAAAAGCGGCGCCAGGGCAGGGCCGCCAAATAATAACGCCACTGCCGCGGCTGGATGGGCCATGGTAGCGATACGTGCGGAAACCAGCGGATGAAATCGGCGCATTAGTCCGAATTCGGCAACGCGTGCGGCCACTTGCGCCGGGCCTAGCAGCGCCGCTGCGGCAACGGCAGCTGCGGGTGTTGCGCCAGTTTCCATCAGAAGGCCTGGCAAATGGGTACCGATGCCCGAATTCACGACGCCCTGCGCAGCAAAGACGAAGGCAAGCAGGATGATGGCGTTGCGCGGGCTTTCACCGCCGGCTGCATTAGGCGCTTGGGGCAATGCGGAAGCCCTTGACCGCGGCAGGCTGGCATAGACGGAAAGGCCCAAGACAATGTGAAGACCAGCCCAAGTCAGGCACGCCTCTCGCCAGCCCCAAGCATCCTCGATCCAGGCGGTCAGCGGCCAACCGATGGTGCTGGCAAAGCCGGCAATCAGCGTGATGCCGGTAATGGGGCCGCGCGCGCCGCGCCCGAACAACACGGCCAGCGTCGAAAACGCAACATCATACAGGCCAAAGGCCATAGCGATTCCAACTACTACCCAGCCAGCCGCCATGCCCCAAGCGCCTGTAGCAAGCGCAAGCAACACCAAGCCAATGGCAAACAGCACCGAGGAGGTGAGCAGGAGTGGACGCCCACCATGCGTATCCACCATGCGTCCCGCCATGGGCGCCAGTGCGCCGGCAATCAGCAGCGCCATGGAAAGCCCTGCGAAGATGGCCCAAGTAGGCAGGGCAAGATCACGCGCCATCGGCACTGCCAGAATGGCCGGCAAATAGAAGCTTGAGGCGTAGCCGAGCGTTTGGCCTATCCCCAAGGCCACGACTACGCGGCGGGTTTTTGGGGCTGTGATCCCGGTTTGAATGGCGGTCATGCCATCAGGCCAGACATGACTGCATATATGCCGCACATTGCTGCATTGGCGTGGAGCATGCGGCTTTTTGGCTGCTGCACCTAGAAGGCGCTGGCGCAGTGGTCATGTTGGGGTAGATGGGACTTCTCCAGACATTGGTTCAGATGATCGCATGACGCACCCGGGCGGCAAACCACGCGCGGACCAGCAGGGTGCCCAGGTGCAGAGTGTGGATGGTAGTTGGTGGCTCATTACTCCGTGTGACACCAAGGGCGCGCCCACCTTCCACGCTTTCATCAAACTGCAATATTACCGCCACGGGTCCTTCATCACTGACAGATATGCGAATTACCGTAGCATAAGGAATTTGCAATGAGGCGTCTTCTCCAAATGGCAACCCTGATGGTCGGCATCTCCGGGGCTGCCATGGCTCAAACGCCCGCCGCAAGCCAGGATTGGCGCCAGCAATTCCGCCAGATCACCTTTGGCGTCGCTTCGGGCGAAAATCAGCAGGAAGGCAATGTGCGCTGGGCGCCGATGGCACCTTATCTGCAGCGTTGCCTTGGCATTGAACGGGTGACCATCCGGGTCAGCAATGATTATTCAGCGATGATCGAAGCCATGGTTCAAGGCGATGTTCACCTTGCCTGGTATGGGCCTGCGCAATATGCGATCGTTTGGGACCTGACCCGCGGCGATGTTGTGCCGGTGGCGGTGGATGTCTCTCCGCAAGGGGATATGGGGTATAAGTGGAACATCATTGTCCGCGCCGATAGCCCGATCCGCACGCTGGAAGATTTGCGCGGCAAGTCACTCGGCTGGCCCACGCCAACCTCGACATCAGGCTATGTGCTGCCGATGCAGTTTTTCCGCGAACGCGGCTGGGTTGATGAACGTGGCCAGAGCAATTTCTTTGGCCGCTTGGTCCAGACCGGTTCACATGACAATGGCATGGTTTCCGTGGCGCAGGGCCGTTTGGATGCGACCACGGGCTGGTATTATTCGCCGCAATCAGGTGGGCATATTCGTGCGGCCGGTGCCGGTACCATCAAGCTTGAGGATATCCGCTTCATCCATGAAAGTTCGATCATTCCGAACGCGCCCTTCACTACGCGCCTGAGCTACCCCGCACCAATGCGTGCGAAAATGAGCGAATGCCTCATCAATATGCGTTGGAACGATCCACAGGCTTGGGAGACCGTGAGCCGCAACGTCTTCGGCGGCTTCGGGCTTGTTTCGCATGAGGCGTATGAACCCTTCATCGCGCTCCGCCAGGCCGAACGCCGCCGGCGCTGATCCAGTGCTTGAACTGCGCGGGCTGACGCGCCGCTTTGGAAGCTTCACCGCCGTGGACAAGGTGTCCCTGGCGGTGGCGGATGGTGAGATGGTGGCCGTGCTTGGCCGTTCAGGCGCGGGCAAATCTACCCTGCTGAACATGATCAATCGCCTGGTAGACCCAAGCGAGGGCGAGATTCTTTATCAGGGGCGCGATATCGCCAAGCTCAGCGGCGCCGAATTGCTCGCCTGGCGCCGACAAAGCGCAATGATTTTCCAGCGCTTCAATCTGGTTGGCAGGCTTTCAGTGCTGACCAATGTGCTGACTGGGCGCTTGAACCATAAGCCACGCTTGCCGAAGCTGTTTGGTTTCTTCTCGGATGAAGAACGCAATCTTGCGCTTGATGCCTTGGCGGCGCTTGGCATGGATGAACAGGCGCTCAAGCGCGCGGATCAGCTTTCGGGTGGTCAGCAGCAGCGTGTGGCCATTTCTCGCGCCCTGGTGCAGGAACCGCGGCTGATCCTGGCTGATGAACCGGTGGCGAGTCTTGATCCCGTGAACTCCCAAGCTGTGATGGAAGCGCTGCGCCGCATTAATCGCGAACACGGCATCACGGTGTTATGCAATTTACATTCTGTGCCCCTTGCCCGTGCGTGGTGCGATCGCGTGATTGCTCTTTCAGCGGGACGCGTTGTCTATGATGGTTCAATTGCTGGCTTGGATGACGCTATGCTGCTGAACATTTATGGCAGCGGCGCCGACCTGACTGAAGCGCATTGAACATGGCGCATGCGGTACCTCAATCTGCGGCGCGGACCCGCTTTGCTGAAGCTTGGGCAAAACATAAGCGCGCAAGACGCCAGCAATGGCTGTTTGGTATCGCCATATTGATTGTGCTGACCGCCATTTCAGCCTGGCTTGGAGAGGTTAGTCTGAGGTTGCTGTGGGAGAGGTTGCCGCGCTTTGGTTCCTATTTCGGACGCATGGTGCCGGAACTGGCTTGGGCGACATTGTGGGATGATCTTGCCTATTGGTACTGGAATGGCTGGCATTGGCTTGCTTCACTTTGGCAAACGCTGCTGATCGCGCTTTATGCGACAATGTTTGGCGTGGTGCTTGCTTATGTTTTCTCATTTCTTGCCGCACGTAACCTGAGCCCGGCGCCCTGGGTTGCTGTGGCGGCGCGCCGCATTCTTGAGGTTGCGCGCACGGTACCGGAGTTGGTCTTCGCCGTGCTATTTGTCTTTGCCTTCGGTATCGGCCCTCTTGCCGGGGTGCTCGCGATTGGGCTGCATTCCTTCGGCGCCTTGGGCAAGTTATTCGGCGACGTCGCGGAAAATATTGACCCCGAGCCCTTGCGCGGCGTGCGCGCCACAGGTGCCAGTTGGGCGCAAACCATGGTCTATGGGGCCACGCCGCAATTGGCGCCGGATTACCTTTCCTATGGGCTGTTGCGCCTCGAAATCAATGTACGTGCCGCTTCCATTCTTGGTTTTGTCGGTGCCGGCGGCATTGGGCAGGATCTCTATCGTGCCATTAAGAATTTCGACCATACAGATATCTCTGCCATAGCGCTGATGCTAATCGCCGCAGTGATGCTGATTGATGCGGTTTGCGGTTGGCTGCGCGGGCGTGTCATCGGCCAAGAAAGCTTGCGCGCGTTATGAGTGCTGTTCATCGTAAAAATTGGCGCGAGCGGCGCCCAGATGCTTTTCCGCCACGCGGCCTTGCGTTGTGGCGCCGTGCCGTGGCGATCCTTCTGGGCCTTGGGCTTTTTCTTTGGGGCCTCCATGCCTTGGAAGTAACACCCGGGCGCTTGATTGATGGTATTGGGCAACTCGGCAAGGTCTTCATGCTGATGATGCCGCCAGCGGTAACTGAGCATGTGTGGGAGTATATCCGCGCCATTGGCGAAACCTTGGCGATGGCGTTTCTTGGTACGCTTGTCGCATCAGTGATTGCCATTCCCTTGGCCATGATGGGCGCCCGGAACATCATGCCTCTGGGGCCGGTGCGGTTTCTGGTCCGGCGTTCCAGCGATGTGGTGCGCGGGATAGACAGCCTAGTCTGGGCAATTTTTTTCGTGAGCGTGGTCGGTCTTGGGCCTTTCGCCGGCATCCTGGCCATTACCGTGAATGATATTGGCGTGCTCACCAAATTATATGCTGAAGCGATGGAGAACACCGATCGCGAACAGGTCAAGGGGGTACGCGCCACCGGCGCAGATAGCGCGCAAACCATCGGCTTCGGCGTGCTGCCGCAAGTGATGCCGGTATTCCTTGGCAATAGCCTATATTTTCTTGAGAGCAATTTGCGATCCGCCACCATTCTTGGCGTTGTTGGCGCCGGCGGCATAGGTTTCTTTCTGATGGACCGCATGATGATCAGCGCCTGGCGAGAGGTAGCGCTGATTGTGATCATGGTGCTGATCACGGTTGCATGTATTGATGCGCTATCACGCATGCTGCGCGCCCGTTTGATCGGATCATCCAAGGGATAGGCGATGCTTCAACCGTGCTGGGCATTGTTGGTTTCGGTGGTATCGGCTTTGATTTGATCGCTGCCCTTCTGGTTACCATTCGCGCCTGTTTCGTGGTGCTGAACAGCTTAAGCGCAATTCTCAGAAGGTGGCTCAAGTAAAACCATTCTGATGAGCCAATCAGTGGAACAAGGCTTCTGGCATAAGTAGGCCCACATTCCCTCCGACCGGCATGCGTCAACCTGCGAACACCTTGACGTGCAGGCTTCATACTACTGTCACGCTTCTGACGCTGCTTCATCATCTAGGTATTCTACCTACCACATCGCTTATTTACTTCGTTCGCATGACCTTCATGGGAGATGTTACATGCTTGGGAAACGCATGATAGGTGCCGCAGCAGCGGCGGCTATTGCTATTGGCTTCTCTGCTTTTGAAGCTTCAGCGCAACAGCGCCAGCGCTTCGATTATTGGTATGGCTTGACTGGACAGCTTGGGGAAGTGATGGCCGATCACTGCAAGCGCTTCAATGAGAGTCAGACCCAGTACGAAGCCGTATGCACGGGCCAAGGTGGGTATGATCGCGCCGAGCAAAATACCATCGCAGCCTATCGCGCTCGCCAGCATCCCACATTAGTGCAGATTTATGACGCCGGAACAGTCAACTTCATGCTGTCGGGCGCGACCTATAATGCGGTGCAGTTTGCCCGTGATTTCAATATGAAAATCGACTGGAATGACTACTTCCCCGGCGTCGCGCTTTATTATGCGACTTCACGTGGGGAAATGTGGTCGTTCCCGTATAATTCATCATCCGCCGTGATGTATTGGAATCGTGGCGCCTATCAGCGCATTGGCCGAAATGAGGCTGCCGGTACGTGGGAACAATTGGAAAATGACCTGCGTTCGCTGAAGGCTTCGGGGCATGCCTGCCCCATGGCGATTGATTTCGACACTTGGCAATGGGTTGAGCAATTCCTTGCCATTCACAACCAGTCAATCGCCACACGCGCCAATGGCTATCAGGGGCTGGACGCGGAGCTGGTGTTTAATCGTGGCCTACTGCCCCGCCATTTGACCAATATGAAGCGTTGGCTTGATGAGGGGCTGGTGCGCATCCAGACCGCCCAGACGGGCAAGACGCTGGTGCAGGCCTTCGCCGATGGTAGCTGCGCTGTCACAATGTCTTCTATCGCAAATCATGGCGTAGTCGGCTCGACCGCCGCGGATAGGCTGCAATGGTCTGTCGCCATGCTGCCTGTTTACGAAGGGTTCCAGCGGCATAATTCGCTTGTGGGTGGTGCTTCCCTTTGGGTGATGCAGGGCAAGTCACGCGGTGAATACCAAGCGGCCGCTGCCTTTCTTGACTACGTCGCGTCCCGCGCAGAAGTGGAATGGATGCCGACAGTGACCGGCTATATTCCAATCACCAACGCGGCCTTCCGTCACATGCAAGAAACCGGCTTTTACAGCCGCCCTGGTTTCGCTGGTCGGGAAACAGCCATTACGTCGCTGACTTTCACGCCACCCAACGAAAATACCCGCGGGATCCGGCTTGGCAATTTTACCTCTATCCGTTCAGAGCTGACGTCGGAAATGCAGGCGGCCTATACGGGGCAGAAGTCAGTGCAGCAGGCACTTGATGATGCGGTTGCCCGTGGCAACCAGATCCTGCGTCGCTTCGAACAGACGATGCGTGGTCGTCAGCTTCCGTAATCTCTATTGGCCCGGGCGTCTTCGCGCCCGGGCCATTTCGTAGGTAACCTAGGCGGAACTTCGCATGAGCGGTAAGCGCGTTACATTCAAGAATTTATGGCTGGCGATCCTTCTGATCTTGCCGCAGCTTTTTCTGGTATTCACTTTTTTCTACTGGCCGGCTGGGGAAGCGCTCTATTGGGCCTTTACACTGGAACCCCCCTTTGGTGGTGAACAGCAATGGGTGGGATGGCAGAATTTTGAAACAGTTTTCGCTGATCCGCTTTATTGGAATTCAGTCAAGCGATCGCTACTGTTTGCGTTTTCCAGCACAGCTCTTGCCATGGGTATAGGTCTATTGCTGGCGAGTTTTGTTGACCGCCAACTCGCCGGCTATAAGGTTTATCGGTTTATCTATTTTTGGCCCTATGCGGTTGCTGCACCAGCGGTGGGTCTTGCTTTCCGGTTTATTTTCGCCCCCGACGCGGGTTTTGTTTCCGCGATCAATGTTTGGTTCCCCGGCTTATGGAATCCGGCGCTGGATGGGTTTGATGCCATGGTGCTCATCGTGCTGGCCAATGCTTGGTCCATGGTCGCCTATAATTTTATTTTCTTCCTTGCCGGCTTACAATCAATTCCGCGGAGCCTGGTGGAGGCTGGCGCAATGGATGGCGCGGGGGCAGTACGCCGGATGCGCGATTTGCAACTTCCCCTCATTGCCCCCACCTTTTTCTTCCTTATCGTAATCAATATCACAGACAGCTTTGTGAATTCCTTTGGCATTGTTGACATTACCACCGGGGGCGGCCCGGCGCGTGCGACCGATCTGATGGTTTTCAAGATCTATTCCGATGGTTTCAAGGGCAAGGATTACTCGCTTGCGGCGGCGCAGTCGCTTGTCCTCATGCTCATGGTCTGCGCCTTGACGTTCATACAATTCCGTTTTGTCGAACGTCGCGTGCATTACAGCTAGGGCATCAGCAGCAATGATCGAACGTACCCCACTCCTCAACTTCACGACCCATGCCATTTTGATCGTGGGGCTTGTGATGCTGCTCTTGCCACTCTGGATTGTCTTTGTCGCTTCCACTCATGACTTTAGGACCGTCAATACTGTACCGATGCCTCTTTGGCCGGGTTCGCATATGGTGGAAAATTACGTCGCTGCCTGGACACAATCCGGTTTCGGGCCAAAAATGCTGAATAGCCTCGTGATGGCAATTGGCGTGACCACAGGGAAGATCGCGATTGCAGCGCTTTCAGCCTATTCCATCGTCTATTTCCGCTACCGATTACGGATGGTATTTTTCTGGCTTGTCTTCATCACGCTGATGTTGCCACTGGAAGTCAGAATAGTGCCCACTTATGCGGTTGCCGCAAATGCGTTCCGCCCGCTTCAAGTCTTGCTGGATGTGTTCGGTATGTCTTGGTTGCTTGAATCAGTCACTGGCTTCAGGCTTGTACTACCGGAATGGAGCCTGCTGAATTCTTATTCGGGTCTTATTCTTCCATTGATCGCAACCGCAACGGGCACTTTCCTATATCGGCAATTCTTCCTCACCGTGCCGGATGAATTGCTGGAAGCCGCAAAGATGGATGGTACCGGCCCCTTACGCTTTCTGTTTGATATTTTACTTCCACTCTCGAAGACAAACATGGCGGCGCTGGCGACCATCATGTTCGTTTATTCCTGGAACCAATATCTCTGGCCACTGCTTATCGTAACCGATCCCGCCTATGGCACCGCAGTCATGCAGCTTCAGCGTATCGTACCTGGCCCACTGTTTGGTGAGCCTCCGCGCTGGCACATCGCCATGGCGGGCACCCTAATCGTCATGCTTCCCCCGCTGCTAGTAGTTGTTTTTATGCAACGCTGGTTTGTGCGTGGGCTGATCAATCAGGATAAATGAGGCACCAATGGCCGATATTCTCATTCGAAGCGTCGTCAAATCCTATGGTCGCACCAAGGTGGTTCACGGCATAGACCTTGATATCCTTCATGGTGACTTCGTGGTGATCCTTGGCCCATCCGGTTGTGGCAAATCCACCCTACTCCGCATGATTGCGGGGCTTGAAGAAATAGACGCTGGTGAGATTGCGATTGCAGGCCGGGTTGTGAATGAACTGGAACCGCGCGAACGTGGCTGCGCGATGGTATTCCAGAATTATGCACTCTATCCGCATATGTCAGTTGCTGAGAATATCGGTTACTCCCTCAAAATAATGGGCATCCGCAAGGTGGAACGCCTGGAGCGTGTAACTGCAGTCGCACGTATTGTCGGGCTGGAGGAGTTTCTTGACCGGCGTCCCGCTCAGTTATCTGGCGGGCAACGCCAGCGCGTTGCCATGGCACGCGCCATGATCAAGGAACCGCAGGTGTTCCTGTTCGATGAGCCTTTATCCAATTTGGATGCAAAGCTTCGCGTCCAGATGCGCATTGAAATCCGTCGCCTCCATCGCCGGCTCGGCGGGACTTCCGTATTCGTCACGCATGACCAGGTAGAGGCGATGACCCTGGCCGACAAGTTGGTGGTCATGAATGCCGGTCGCATTGAACAGGTCGGGACGCCGAAGGAAGTCTACCACCGCCCAGCCAGTCTTTTCGTAGCTGGCTTCATCGGTTCTCCGCCTATGAATATCATGAAGGTTGGAAGTGCAACGCCGGGCCTGGCGCGGCTAGCTTCAGGTGCCACCCTTCAAATGCCTTGGCTTGATACCGTGCCGGAAAGCTCTTTGCGCTTAGGTATCCGGCCAGAGGATATCGAATTGGTGGCGCCCGGCACGCCTGGAGCTATGGAGATGCCTGTTGAATTTGTGGAAGAGCTGGGAGCAGGACATCTGGTGCATGGTGAGTTTGAAGGCGCGGAGTTTGTAGTGGCCCTACCAGGTGCCATTGAGGTGGTGGCTGGCGGGCGCCTTCACATGTGCTTTCCGACTGAAGCACTTCATATGTTTGATGCGGTCAGTGGATTGCGGCTTGATGGCGGAGAGAAAGCTTCCGGCCTTAGCTCCGGAGCCGTGCGTGAATTTGCGTAAAGTTCGTCGTGCAATACCACGAAGCTGGCAGACGGCTCGGCCGGAGCATTTCCGTGCCTTCGGCGTGCCAAGCCGGGCCGTGCATCCCGATGGGATAGGCCTATGCCAAGCTCCGCCATCGGCACTTCTCCCTGATATATTAAGACATTCGTGTCCTGAAGGCCCCCTTCTTGGAGATCCCCCATGACTCAAACCCCCTTGCCGCTTCTGCGCCGTCACTTATTGCTTGGGGGTGCCGCGCTGACGATGTCCGCCTCTGCCCTTGCCCAGGTCGCCCCCCGTATCGGCACCCTGAAAGTCGCCTTTCTCGGTCTCGACACCGCCGACCCGCATCGCCACACCGGCTCCATCGCGGTGCAGCAGGTCTATGTCGAAGGTCTGACCTCAATCGCTGATGACGGCACCGTGAAGCCGTTCCTGGCCACATCCTGGGAGATAAGCCCGGATGGACGACGCTACGAATTCAAGATTCGCGACGGTGTGCGCTTCCACAATGGCCGGCTGCTAACCGCCGAGGATGTGCGCGCCAACGCGGTGCGCGTGCGGGACCAAGTGCGTGGCGGTTGGCTTTCCGCCCCTATGCGCCTGGTGGATTCGCTTGAGGCACCGGATGCGCGCACCTTCGTGATGACCATGAAGGAACCCTACGGCCCGCTACTCAATCTGCTGTCAGAATTGTGGATCGTCGCGCCCGAGAGCGAAGGCTGGGCGCAGACCATTCGCCAACCGATCGGCACCGGCCCATTCCGCTTCGGGCGCTGGCAACCGAATGTCAGCTTTCACGCGCCCGCCTTTGCGCAATACTGGCAAGCCGGCCTTCCACGCGTCGAAGCCGTGGAGTTCTCGTTACGAGACGAAGCAGACCTCTCATTGGCGCTGCGCGCAGGTGACCTTCACATCGGACGCATCGGCTACGATAAGCTCGCATCCGTGCGTGCTGATCCGAATCTCGAAGTGCAGTTCATGAAGGATACCACTTGGTGGTTCTGGTCCTTTAACAACCGTAATCCGCGCCCACCCTTCAACGACATTCGCGTACGCCAAGCCGTGAGCTTCATGCTCGACAAGCCCACCTTCATGCGCTTCGTGGCGGGGGAGGCCGGTACTGTTACGAACCAAATGGCTGCCCCGGGTCAATTCTACTGGGACAAAGCCATGCATGATGCAGATGCGCATGCCGCCCCGAATGAGACCCGTGCCCACGCTTTGCTGCGCGAAGCGGGCGTGAACCCTGCGAATACGCCCTGCCGCATCGTATCCTGGCAGAGCGCCTATACCGAAATCGCGGTGCAGGCGTTGCGCAAGCTTGGCTTCCAGGTGGAACATCTCGCACTCGACGACATCGGCGCGCAGCGCCGGCTCGGCCAGTATGACTGGGATCTCGCGCCTTTCTCTTCTGGTCCACGTGCGGATATTTTCCTGCGCTTCGTGCGGCTGATGTCAGATGGGCCGAATGTCGGCCTGTGGGGCGGCACACGTGATGCAGAATTTGATCGGATGGTGCGCGCAGCTATCGCTGCCGTTGACCTTAATGAGCGCCGGCGCCTTTACCTCGCAGCCTGGCAGCGCGCGATGGATAATTACTACACCGTGGTCATCGGCCATGCGCCGGAGCCAATCGCGAACCGGCGTGAGGTCACGGGCTACTCGCCCGGCTTCACCTGGGGCCAGCATCGGGTTGATGGCGGCTTGGCTTTCGGCGCGCTGACGGCACGCGGGTGAGTAGCCACGGCGCCGCCTTGGCGGCACCGCTACGCGGCAGCATGAAGGATGGCTTCAGCTTCGGTATGGCGATCCTCAGCCTCGCGCTTCTGGTTGCCATCATCGGGCCAAGCCTGGTGACGCATGACCCGCTGATGCAGGAATTGGCGGCGCGCAACGCGCCGCCCGATGCAGCGCATTGGTTCGGATACGATCATCTCGGCCGAGACGTTCTGGCGCGTCTGGTCGCGGGGACGCGCATCTCTCTTGCGGTCGCTCTGGGTGCGACCCTTCTCGCGATGCTGCTTGGTGCAGGGCTTGGGCTTGCGGCAGAGGCGCTTGGGCGCTGGCCTTCCTTCCTGGTATTCGGCGTCTTCGATATGGTCCGGGCCTTGCCCTCCATCCTCTTGGCGCTGACGCTGATGGTGGCGCTCGGCATTGGCATCATACCCTTGATCGTCGCCTTGGGCGTCGCCTATGCGCCACACATGGCGCTGGTCGCGCGCGCGGCGTGGCGACGGGAAAGCGCGACAGGCTATGTCGCCGCCGCGCGGGTGATGGGGGCCGCGCCACTGGCGACCCTCTGGCGTCATGTGCTGCCCAATATCGCGGGCGCGCTGGTGACCCAGGCGGCCATCATCATGCCGCGCGCCATCACCACGGAAAGCGTATTGTCCTTCTTTGGTCTGGGCGTTTCGCCGGAAACGCCGAGTTGGGGCCGCATGATCTCCGGCGCCTCGCGCTTCGCTGAAAGCGCCCCGCATGCAGTGCTGGCGCCAGTTTTGGCACTTTGCGTGGTGACGCTGGGCTTCGCTTTCGTCGGCGATAGGTTGCGCCTTGCGCTCGACCCACTGCGAGAGCACGGGCGATGAGTTTCGCGCTCCAGGCCGGCCTAGGCTTTCTGCGCCAAGCGATGCTGCTGGCTGGGATTGCCATCGCGGTTTTCCTGCTGATCCGCATTATCCCTGGCGATGTGGTCGATTCAATGGCGCTAGAAGGCAGCCTTGATGATGAGGCGATCGCGGCGCTACGCGCTGAACTCGGTCTCGATGCAGGAACGTTGACGCAGTTTCGCATCTGGGTCTCTCGCGCGCTTGTTGGTGATTTTGGCAATTCGCTGCGCTTTGACCGCCCGGCGTCGGAACTGATCCTGGCCGCGCTAC
>CAIYMY010000073.1 GCA_903927465.1 uncultured Rhodospirillales bacterium
CTTCCGAGACCGGCAACACAAGGTCTATCTTTTCTGCCGCAACAATCCTGTGCAGATCGGCAAGATAGGCGTTCTTGTCCTGCGCGGGCGCGGTTACCTGATAGCTGCGCGCCACCAGGCGCGAAGCACCAGCCAAATGGCGCTTGAAGGGTTCCGCCACCACCACGCGCCAGCCAAGATCAGCAAAGCCGCGCGCCACATCCAGCGCCTTGGGCAGGCGCCCGAGGGTCAGCAGCAGATTGCCCGTCATGCCGCGCGGGTGACGCGGCACATCACCTGCCGCGCCGGGCGCGTGGTGAGCCGCGCGGCGGGGCGCACATCACCAGGCGCCTCGATGTGGAAATCAAAATGACGAAACAGCCGCGCAATCAACAACACCGCTTCCACCTGCGCAAAAGCAGCACCCGCGCAAACCCGCGGGCCAATGCCGAAGGGAATATAGGCGCCGGTGGTCATCTCCGCTTCGCGTTCAGGCAGGAAACGATCTGGGTCGAACAGATGCGGATCGCGCCAATAGGCCTGGTGCCGATGCAGCACCCAGGGTGCCACCATGATCAGCGCACCCTTCTTCACCGGGTAATCACCGATGCGCGTTGCCTCATTCGCCACGCGCGGCAGGAAAGTGATGGGCGGATAAAGCCGGAGCGTTTCTCGAAACACATTGCGCACAAACAAAAGCTTGCGCGTATGTTCAAACAGGATGGGGCCAGGCCCAACGACTTCATCAATTTCAGCGCGCAACCTTGCGACCAAAGCGGGTTGCGTCGCAAGTAAATAGAACACCCAGGTCAGCGCACTAGCACTGGTTTCATGCCCGGCCAAGAACAACACGCCAAGCTGATCAATCAGCTCCTCGCGCGTGAAGGCTTTGCCTTCCACATCATGCGCGGCGATGATGGCGCTGGCGATATCGTCAAAGCTGCTAGCGCCATCGCCCAAATGCGTATCCAGCAATTCGCCCAAATAACGCCGGATCAGGCCGCAGGCATTCAACACGCTTTCCTTTTGCGGAATGCGCTTCCAGGCACGATCAAAAATCAGCCGGCGAATTTCCACCTGCGCGACGCTATGTTCGAATTCGGTGAAGGCATCGAAGACCTCATGCGCGACACGTGTTTCGAGCCCAGTGGAAAACACCGTGCGGCAGATGATGTCCGCCGTCATGTGGCTCATCATCAGGTCAAGCGAAAAACGCGTATCGCGCGCGGCGTGGTCGGCAAGTGTGGCTTCCGCCGCCGCCGCGCCGGCTTCCATCGCTGGAAAGGCGCGGTTGACGCGCATCATGGTCAAGGCCGGGTCAATCATGGCCCGCTGGCGCCGCCAGGTAGCGCCGGAGGAGACAAAGATCGAATCGCCAATCAAGGGATCCAGCGCATGCACCATCAGATCGCTTTTTGGCAGGATGCCCTTGGCATCCGTAAGCACTTCGCGCACCAGATCGGGGCGATTGACGATGATGGTGGACCGGCGGGAATAGCCGAGCGGCCCGATCGGCATGCGATAGGCTTCTGCCGGCAAAAGCGACAGCAAATCCCCATCGCCGCGGATCATGCAGCGCATGAGCGCAATGACCGCGGGCAAGGGTTCCGGGCGCGGCGGCGCAAAAGCGCGGAAGTTAAGCGCGTGATTCATGCCCCCCCTGCCCGCCCCCATCTCTGCGCCGCTTTGGGGAAGCGCGCTGTTTATGCCCCTGCCTAACATGAGCAGATTTCCACGCTTTACATCCATATATGTCAAGTGCAATTGTCACCTAAATGCTGGGGAGGCTCGGATGGTCCTGTTCCTGTTCCATGCGCTGGTTGCCGCCCATATTGTGACGGGCAGCATTGGCGCCATCGCTTTTTGGGTGCCCGTGATCGGGCGTAAGGGCGGCGTTAATCACGCGCGCTGGGGGAAGATTTTCACCTTCGCGCTGCTGATCACCGGCTGCCTTGCCATGACCATGAGTCTGCTGACCCTTGCAGCGCCAATTGAAACACACCCGCATTTGGAAGGTCGGTTTGATGAGGCTTTCATCCGCGGCATTTTTGGCTGGATGATGCTGATGACCGGGCTGCTGACGGTGAACCTTGCTTGGTATGGTTGGCTCGCCATTCGGAATAAGCGGCGCCATGAATTGAACCGCTCGCGGCTCAATGTTTTCCTGCAATATGCGCTCATTCCGGCTTCCTTGAATTGCGCCTGGCAGGGTTGGATGATTGGTCAGCCACTGATGATCGGCATTTGCATGGTGGGCTTGGCGACGGCGGCGACAAACCTCTGGTTCATCCTGGCGCGCGAACCGGGGCCGGGTTCCTGGATCAAGGAACATATCAAGGCTTTGGTGGGTGCCGGCATTTCCGTCTACACCGCCTTCATGGCCTTCGGTTCCGTCAGGATTTTTCCGGAATTGGCGCTTAATCCCTTCATGTGGACGGTACCGTTGGTGGTGGGTGTTTCGCTGATTATCTGGCATCGTCGCGTGGTGGATCGGCAATTCGCCGGGCGCAGTCGGCGGCTAAGCGCTGCAACGTAACATGGCTGCCCCACGCGTATTGGTGATTGGCGCCGGCATGGGCGGGCTTGCCGCTGCCGCTGATCTCGCGCGGCGCGGTGCGGCGGTGACGGTGCTGGAACGCGCCGCAGCACCAGGCGGCAAGATGCGCGAAGTGATGGTGGGCGGCAGCCCGATTGATGGCGGCCCCACGGTCTTTACCATGCGCTGGATTTTTGAGGGGCTATTTGCGGATGCCGGCGCCTCACTTGAAGCTTCGCTACCCCTACAGAAAGCGGATATCCTGGCGCGGCATGCCTGGCGCGCTGGCGGCAGGCTTGATCTTTTTGCAGATATCGGACGTTCCGCTGATGCCATCGGGGATTTTGCGGGAGCCGCCGAGGCCCGCGGCTATCGCGCCTTTTGCGCGCGTAGCGCCGATATTTTCCGCACGCTACGCGGTTCCTTCATTGCCGCCGAACGCCCCTCCCCGCTTGATTTGGTCAAGCGCGTGGGCATTACGAACATCGCCGCGCTGATCCGCACGGCGCCTATGAAGACGCTGTGGGATGCCTTGGGCGAGCATTTTCGCGACCCACGCATGCGCCAATTGTTTGGGCGCTATGCGACCTATTGCGGTTGTTCCCCCTGGTTAGCGCCGGCCACGCTGATGCTTGTCGCGCATGTGGAACAGGATGGCGTGTGGTTTGTGCAAGGTGGCATGCGGCGCGTGGCGGATGCCATCCAGCACTTGGCGGAAGCCAAGGGCGCTGAATTCCGCTTTGGTGCGGAGGTTGCTGAAATTCTGACCCGCCAAGGCCGCGCCAGCGGTGTGCGCTTGGCGAATGGCGAGGAAATCCCCGCAGATGCCGTGGTCTTCAACGGCGATGTGGCCGCCTTGGCGCAGGGGCTTTTGGGGCAAGCGCCACGCGGCGCTGCCGAGGATACACCGCGCGCCGCGCGTTCCTTGTCCGCCGTCACATGGTGCGTGAAGGCGCCGACATCCGGCTTTCCGCTGCTGCATCACAATGTGTTTTTCGCCGAGGATTACGCAGCGGAATTCGACGCCATTTTCCGCCGGCGAGACATCACCACCGCACCCACAGTTTATATCTGCGCGCAGGATCGGGAAGCCGGGCCAGGACCAACGCAAGGTACGCCGGAACGGATGCTCGTTCTGATCAATGCACCGCCTGATGGTGATAGGCGCAGCCACACACCTGATGAAATCGCGGAACTTGGTGACCGTGGCTTTGGCCTGCTGAAAGCCTGCGGCCTGGATGTGGCGCGCAGCGCGGGTGAGGAAGTGGTCACCACGCCAGAAGGTTTCGCGCGGCTTTTCCCGGGTTCAGGTGGCGCGCTTTATGGCCGCGCTGGCCACGGCTCAACTGCAACTTTCGCGCGCCCGGGTGCGGTGACGCGCTTGCAGGGGCTGTATCTGGCGGGCGGTTCCGTGCATCCCGGGCCTGGCATTCCCATGGCGGCAATGTCTGGGCGCATTGCCGCGGCGCGGCTTTTGGAAGATTGGGCCGGCGCACGCGGTACGATTAGGATTGGCGCGGGGCGCGCTTAACTTCGCCTGAGCGTATCACCATGCGGCACAAGGTGATCCAAGACCTTGGCTGAGGAAATCACGCCCGGCACACCCGCACCCGGATGCGTGCCGGCGCCAACAAGATAAAGCCCCTGCATTTCTTCGCTCACATTATGCGGGCGGAACCAGGCACTTTGGAAAAGCTGTGGTTCCAACGCAAAAGCCGCGCCATTCACCGATAGCAGCCGATCCTGGAAATCCTGTGGCGTGATAATGCGTGATGTGACAAGCGCCTCACCAAGGCCCGGCAATACCGTTTCTTCAAGGCGCTTTTCGATGGCCTTGCGATAGGGTTCCGCATGCTTGGCCCAATCTACCTTGCCGCCCAAATGCGGCACGGGGGCAAGCACGTAGAAGGAATCGCAGCCCGGCGGCGCCATTGAGTCATCCGTCGCGGTCGGGCGATGCAGATAAAGGCTGAAATCTTCCGCCAAGTGCTTCCGCGTAAAAATATCGTGCAGCAATTCCTGATAGCGCGGCCCAAGCACCATGGTGTGGTGATAGACATCATCATACCGGCGCTTGGTGCCGAAATACCAAACAAAAAGGCTCATGGAATAGCGCGCGCGGGCGATCTTCCGATCAGTCCACCGCCGACGCGGGAAATCCTTCAGCAATTTGCTGTAAGTCCAGGCAACATCGGCGTTGGAGATAACGATATCGGCGGCGAGCTTTTCGCCATCGGCCAGCTCAACGCCTGTTGCGCGGCGGCCTTCGGTAGTGATGCGCTTCACTTCGGTATTGTAGCGAATGCTACCACCCAGACTTGTCGCAAGATTGACGATGCCTTGCACCAGCGCGCCCATGCCGCCCATGGCGTAATGCACACCATGCAACCGTTCCAGATGCGCGATCAGGCAGTAATAGGCGGTGGTGGTCATGGGATTCCCACCAATCAGCAGCGGGTGGAAGCTGAAGGCAACGCGCAGCTTGTCGCTGGTGAAGTAATCACAGACGCGGCTATAGACGGTGCGATAGCCCTTCAGCCGGATCAAATCCGGCGCGGCACTGATCAGGCTTGCAAGACTATGGAAAGGCTTATCGGCCAGATCGGCGAAGGCCACGCGAAAGATACGTTCGCTTTCAAGAATGAAACGCTCAAAGCCTGCACTGTCTTGCGGCGCAATCCGTGCGACCTCGGCCCGCGTCACATCAAGATCCGCGGAACAGCGCATCACGTCGCCGTCATCGAAGCGGATCAGATAGAAGGGGTCCATCGCGCGCAGATCAATATCCTGCGCAAGCTTGCGCCCGGCGAGCGACCAGAGTTCTTCCAGCAAATAGGGCGCAGTGATGATGGTGGGGCCGGCGTCAAAAGTGAAACCATCTTGACGAAAAACATAAGCGCGCCCACCTGGCGCATCAAGCTTTTCAAGGATTGTCACACGCCAACCACGCGCACCAAGCCGAACAGCCGCCGCCAAGCCACCAAAGCCAGAGCCAATCACAATCGCATGCGGGCGCGGGTCTTTAGTGCTTTCCATCATGCTTGTTTCAGACTGCATATTATCCAACATGACACACCATATTGAAGTCCCAGAAAAGGAAAACCTCCGCGCGATACGCGGAGGTTCCAAAGCTTACGCAAGAAAGACGGGCGGGATCGATCATCCCGCCCAAGCCCATTATCGCGGCGTTGCATCGGCGGAACGCAGCGGGCCTTGATTGACCTGCTTCAGTTCCGGGAAGTCACGCAGCATGGGCGCACCATTCAGGGGACGATTGGCGCCCTGGTGGCAGGTGGCGCAGTTCACCTTCAGCGGATCACCCATTGCACCCAAGCGCGGACCATGCGGGCCTTCCGCCGGACCATTGGGATTGCTTACCCAAAGCGGCTTCAGCGGTTCGATGTAGGACATGTTAATATCCCGCACCATGCGGATACCGTGCCAAGCAGTTGTCCGCGCCGGTGGGCTTTGTGCCCATTCAGCGAAGGACCGGCTGTTGTGGCAATGGGTGCAATTCACGCCAAGCGACGTGGACATATGCATCATCAGCCCATAGGTCCATTCCGTCGTCATGATGTTCTGACTATTGCGACCCGGCAGCGAAGTAGTACTGATGTTGCGGATCTGCTGATCACCCAGAAGGAAGGGGGTGAAGGGATCCGAAGGCAGTGAACTTTCACCCACGGAAGCGGCGGGATGGTTCTGCCCACGCGGCGCTTGCAGGCCAGCACGGCTATTGGGTTCGGTTGACCATACCATGGTCGGCACCGGGTTACCGCGATGGCAGGTATAGCAGGTCACACCAGTCTGGCCGACATGCGTCGCCCATTCCGAATTGATCTTATGCGTCATCTGCAACATGCGCCGAGCGACAACTTTGGTATAAACCTCATCCGACGCCATATTCTCGACATTGTGGCAATAGCCGCAACCCTGATTGGGCGCGATCCATTCCGTCATGGCCAGCATGATGCGGTTGAATTGCGCTTCACTCACGTCACGCAGCACTTGCACATTCTCATAGGCTTCATGTGCCCTTGGCCCGGTTGTATCGGCCGCTTCAGATGCTTCAGGCACCTGATTGGCCGCAAGGCGCGCGGGGATGGTGCGTGGGTTCTGAACATCACCCATCGAAAGCCCGCGGAAGCCGCCTTGCGCGGAAAGCACCGGTGGCCGTTCGAAGGTGGTGACGAAGATCACCCCGCAAAGCAGCGCCACCACAAAGGCAGCGATGCTGAGTGAAAACTTGCTCATCGCGGCGCTCCTTGAACGATGGAGGGATCAACAGCCGGTGTCCAAGGCATTGTGTAGGCCGGCGCAAAGTGCCGATCCACCGCCCAGAGGTACCAGTTATCAACCACAGTACCGGTCAGCAGAATGCCAATCCCGCCCGCGACAGGGCAAAGGAAGGCAAACCACCAGGCCCAGCGGTGGATGCTTTCGAAAGTGGCGTTGAAGCCCATGGTCCAACGCCAGAACAGGCCACCGCGTTCCGCCGCAGTGCCGCGGTCCAGCGTCTGTTCGATTTCACGCTCACCACCATAACGCCCAAGCGCCAGAATGGTTGCCGCGTGCATCGCAAAGAGCAAGACGGAACCATAAAGGAACACGATCGAAAGCGCATGGAAGGGATTATAGAACAGATTGCCGTAGCGGATGGAGAAAGCCGCCGTCCAATCCAGATGCGGGAAGATGCCGAAGGGTACCGCTTCGCTCCAGCTTCCCATGGCAACCGGGCGGATAAAGCCCAGCACCAGGTAAAGCCAGATGGCGCCGGCAAAAGCCCAAGCCACATGCGTGCCCATGCCAAGCTGACGTGCGCGGCGATAGGTGCGCACCCACCAAAGCAGTATTGAAAGCGTCAGGAAGAAGCCTGCGACGATCCACCAGCCGCCCTTATTCAGCGGCGGGATGCGCAAGCCATATTCCGGCGGTGGCGGTTCCAGCGCCAGCCAGAAAAGCTGACGGATGAATTCGCTCACGTTCCAATTTACCGAGGCCAGCATGGTGAGCCCGATGATCTCAAAGGCAATGAAGCCAAAGAGCAGCGAGAGAATGCCAAGATAGCCAAGATAAATCGGACCTACCTGCGCATCACCAAGGCGACCAAAAAGGTGCACCTCGCCTGGTGTGCCATCGCGCGGAGAGTTATCGGCGGGAAGGGACACACCAGGATAGGGTACTGGTCCGCGCACCTGTATCCGGGTGAAGATGTTCTGATATTCGGCCATGGGATTTTTCCCTCCCCTCGCCTAGTGCCAAATCGGCAGGTTAAGCCACCAGCCCCACCATTCGGGCCAGCCGCGGGTCCAGAACGGACCAC
>CAIYMY010000074.1 GCA_903927465.1 uncultured Rhodospirillales bacterium
GTCATAAGACAAGCAGATCACGTTCAGATGGAATCATCTGAACGTGTGAAGATGCTCGAAAAACAACGATGTAGAGCGGGGTGCGTGAACCCATGTTAACGCAACACGACCTAGCCAACCTAAGCCGGATTACGCCTGCTTTCCCGAGACGGTAATCACCTCACGCGGGTCACCGACGGACCGGCGCGCAGACTGTAAAAATCTGCGCGCCCGATTCTCAGGTGTCGCATGGCGGGCTTGAGGTGGGCATCGGCGCCAGCGGTGCCGGATTTGCCCGGCAGTGCGCTCACCGGACCGCCGGGCGGCCCGCGAAGTGTCCAGAGCATATGACGTCAATTAAAATTGACACATGCGGAGCCACGCCCATATAATCCCCGCAAGTATAGGGGCAAGTGACTATGCAACGTGACAGTGACCCGCCGCATGTAAGCGCCGAGCGCTTTAGCCAGCGTCCCGAAGCTGTGTTGCGGCTCACTAAGGCAATTCTCCCGCCCCGAGTTTCGACAAAAAATTCGGTCGGAGGCTTTCGCCCATGCATGTAGGCCGCCCCCCGAGCGACCCGAACGCCATGCGGGTCTTGATCCTGACCATGGATAGCCATTTCGGCACGGCCATCACGACAGCCCAGGCCATGCTCCGCCGCAGCATTCCAAACCTTGAACTGGTGCTGCATGCAGCGGATGAATTCGCGTCAGACGCGACTGCTCTTGAACATTGCATCGCCGATATTGGCCGTGCCGACATCATCATCGCGGGCATGCTGTTCCTTGAGGACCATATCCGCCTGGTGCTGCCGGCGCTGACCGCCCGGCGCGATCAGTGTGACGCCTTGGTCTGCGCCCTATCGGCGCCCGAGATCATGCGGCTGACGCGACTCGGTAAGTTCAGCATGGCCGGTGAGGCCAAGGGAATTGCCGGCCTGCTGAAGAAGCTGCGCGGCAAGCCCAAGCCGGGCGGATCGGCGGCCAGCGGCAAGGGCCAGATGAAGATGCTGCGGGAACTGCCGAAGCTGCTGCGCTTCATCCCCGGCACCGCACAGGACATCCGCGCCTATTTCCTGACGCTTCAATACTGGCTGGCTGGTTCGGCGGATAATATCGCGAATATGGTCGGCATGCTGGTCAACCGCTACGCAGCCGGGCCGCGCAAGGCCATGGTCGGCAGGTTGAAGGTCGAACCGCCGGTCGAGTATCCGGAAATCGGTCTTTATCACCCGCGCGCCAAGGGACGCGTCGTGGAACGCGCGGATCTGCTGCCGCGGCCTGGTTCCAAGGGCACAGTCGGCTTGGTGCTTCTGCGTTCCTATGTGCTGGCCAATAATGCGCGCCACTATGACGGCGTGATCGACACGCTTGAGGCGCAGGGGCTGAACGTGATCCCAGTATTCGCCTCGGGGCTGGATGCCCGCCCGGCGATGGACGCGCACTTCATGCGCAATGGTGTGCCAGCGGTGGATGCCGTGGTCTCGCTCACCGGCTTCTCCCTTGTTGGCGGGCCCGCCTATAATGATGCGCGCGCAGCCGAGGAGGCTCTCGCGAAGCTCGATGTTCCCTATATCACGGCCCATCCGCTGGAATTTCAGACGACTCGGCAATGGAAGGCCGATCCGCGCGGCCTGCTACCGGTCGAGGCTACGATGATGGTCGCGATCCCGGAACTCGATGGCGGCATCTGGCCGATGACCTTCGGCGGCCGCTGTGGCGCCTCCGACATTCCTGCCGAACGCTGCGCGGGCTGCGACGGCGTGAACTGCTCCCGTGACATGGTCGCGAATCCGGAACGCGCGGCGATGCTGGCGTCACGCGTCGCCAAACTGGTGGCGCTGCGCCGGTCCGAGCGGGCGGAACGTAAGATCGCGACGGTGCTGTTCAACTTCCCGCCCAATGCCGGGACCACCGGCACGGCGGCTTATCTGGGCGTTTTCGCCTCGCTGCACCACACGCTGACCGCGATGAAGGCAGCCGGCTACACGGTGGATGTCCCAGAAAACCACGATGTCCTGCGCGAGATGGTCATCAACGGCAACCGCGAGCAGTTCGGCACCACCGCCAATGTTGGCGCCCGCGTTGATGTGGACAGGCATGTGCGGCGCACCCCTTGGCTGCAGGAGATCGAGACTGTCTGGGGGCCGGCGCCTGGCCGGGTTCAGACCAATGGCCGCGACATCTTCGTCCTTGGTGTGCAACTCGGGAACGTGTTCGTCGGCGTACAGCCAGGCTTCGGCTACGAAGGCGACCCGATGCGCCTGCTGTTCGAGGGCAGCTTCGCACCGACCCACGCCTTCACCGCCTTCTACCGCTGGCTTGCCGAGGATTTTGGCGCCCATGCAGTGCTGCATTTCGGCACCCATGGCGCGCTGGAATTCATGCCCGGCAAGCAGGCGGGCATGTCGGCCACCTGCTGGCCTGACCGGCTGATCGGCGACCTGCCGAACTTCTACCTCTATGCCTCGAACAACCCGTCTGAGGGCATGCTGGCCAAGCGCCGCGTGGGTGCGACGCTGGTCAGTTACCTGACGCCGCCGATCTCCTCGGCTGGGCTTTATCGTGGGTTGCTCGACCTGAAATCCTCCATTGATCGCTGGCGGTCCCTGGAACCGGATGCCGAGATCGGCCAGCGCGCCGCATTGGCTGGGCTGATCCAGGCGCAGGCGTCTGAAGTGAACCTTGCAACTGCGGAGCCTGTCTGGGACGACCCGGAGGCGACGATCCATGCGCTTGGCCGCGCGCTGCTGGAACTGGAATACACGCTGATCCCGCATGGCCTGCATGTGGTAGGCGAGCCACCCGACGCCGCCCAACGTGCCGAGATGCTGGACGCCGCCGGCGTCACGGACCCCGCCGAGCGCGCGCGCCTGGATGCGCTGCTTGGCACCGATAGCGAGATCCCCGGCATCCTGCAGGCTCTGGATGGCCGCTACATCCACCCCGCGCCAGGTGGCGACCTGCTGCGCAGCATGGACGTGCTGCCCACGGGGCGGAACCTGCACGGCTTCGATCCCTTTAAGCTGCCCTCAGCCTTCGCGGTGCAGGATGGCGCCCGCCAAGCACAGCGCCTGCTGGAACGGCACGAGGCCGACGGCCACGGCCTGCCCGAATCGATAGCGATGGTGCTCTGGGGCACGGATAATCTGAAAACCGAAGGCGGGCCGATCGCGCAGGCGCTTGCGCTGATGGGCGCCGAGCCGCGCTTCGACAGCTATGGCCGGCTTGCCGGTGCCGCACTGACCCCGCTGGCGAAGCTTGGCCGGCCGCGTATTGACGTGGTGATCACGCTTTCGGGCATCTTCCGCGATCTGCTGCCGCTGCAGATGAAGCTGCTGGCCGAGGCCGCGCTGCTCGCCGCGCAAGCCGACGAGCCGGTTGAGATGAATTTCATCCGCAAGCACGTGCTCGACCACATCGCAACGCATGGCTGCAGCATTGAGGAAGCCGCTTTGCGCGTCTTTGGCAATGCCGATGGTACCTACGGGTCCAACGTCAATTCGCTGGTTGCTGAGGGCGCCTGGAACGATGAGGACGAATTGGCTGAGGCCTTCATCAAGCGCAAGGGCTACGCTTATGGCCTGGATGGCAAGCCGGCGCGGGCCGATAAGGTACTGGGCGGGGTGCTGAAGACCGTAGATGTCACCTACCAAAACCTCGATAGTATTGAGGTTGGCGTGACGACGGTGGACCATTACTTCGACACGCTGGGCGGCATCAGCCGTGCCGTGCGGCGGGCGCGGGGCGGCATCGCCTCGGCGGTTTATATCGGTGACCAGACGCGCGGCGACGGCAAGGTACGCACCATCTCTGAGCAGGTGGCACTCGAAACCCGGACACGTACCCTCAATCCCAAATGGTATGAGGGTCTGCTGAAGCACGGCTTTGAAGGCGTGCGCGAGATCGAGGCGCATGTGACCAACACCATGGGCTGGTCCGCCACCACAGGCGATGTCGCCCCTTGGGTGTATGAAAAGCTGGCAGAGGTCTATGTGCTGGATCCCGAGATGCGGGCCCGCATCTCGAAGCTGAACCCCACGGCCTCGGCGCAGATCGCCAACCGGCTGATCGAGGCGCAGGAGCGTAAATTCTGGTCGCCCGACGCTGCCACGCTCGACCGGCTGCGCCAGGCGAGCGACGAGCTGGAAGACCGGCTCGAAGGCGTAGTGGCCTGAGAGCGAAGGAACGAAGACCATGCCCACCGCCAGCTACGCCGCGCGCCGCGGCCAACTTGAGACCTATTTCGACCGCACCGCGGTAGAGGCATGGAAGCGTCTGACATCTGACGCGCCGGTCAGCGGCATCCGCGCCACGGTGCGCGCTGGGCGCGACACCATGCGCGCGACGCTGCTCTCCTGGCTGCCGGACGACCTGACGGGGCACCGCATCCTTGATGCTGGCTGCGGCACAGGCGCCTTGGCGGTGGCAGCGGCGCAGCGCGGCGCGCATGTCACGGCGATTGATCTTTCGCAGAACCTTGTGGAACTCGCGCGCGAACGCATCGGCGGCGATGTCGGTGCGGGGAGTATTGATTTCCGCGTGGGCGACATGTTCGACCCTGCACTTGGGCGCTTCGACCATGTGGTCGGGATGGACAGCCTGATCCACTACAAGGCGGCGGATGTGGTGCGGGTGCTGTCAGGGCTCGCGGCACGCACCGACCGCTCGATGCTTTTTACCTTTGCGCCGAGTTCTGCCTTCCTGCAGGCCTTCCTCGCCGTCGGGCGGCTTGTGCCGCGCGGCGACCGATCCCCCGCCATTGTGCCAGTCGCGGAACGGACGCTGCGCCGGCTGATCGCGGCTGAGCCCGCGATGGCCGGCTGGACTAGCGCCCGCACGCATCGCGTCGCACGCGGCTTCTACACCTCACAGGCGCTGGAAGTGCTGCGCGGCTGATCAGCGCGCGAGGAAGTCGCGCAGCGGGATAATCGTTTCCTGCGGCGCTTCTTCCTGCGGCACATGGCCAATGCCAGGCAGCACCACCAAGGTCGCATTCGGTAGCGCGGCCAGGTAGTCCTGGGCGTTGGAAACTGGGATCATGCCATCCTTGTCACCCCACAGCAGCAGCGTGGGCATGTTCAGCCGCCGCAGGAGCGGCAAGGGATCGGGCAGCACCACCTGTCCCATGCGCGCGACGATCGCCGAACGCACGCCACTTGCCAGCATCATGTCATAGGTCCGTTGCACGGTGGCTTCGGTCAGCCGCGCCTGGTCCGCATAGGCGATCGCCAGGTTCGCCCGCAGCATGGACCGCGGCATCGTATAGGGCAGCACATGCATCAGCGCTGATACCTTCTGCGGCTTGCCGTATTCGACGCCGGGGCCCGCGAAGCCGTCCGGCGAGACCAGCACGAGCTTCGCCACGCGGTCTGGATGCGCGGCAGCGAAGGCCCAGGCGATGCGCCCGCCCATCGAACTTCCGATAAAGGTTGCGCGCGGCAAACCAAGCCGGTCTAGCAGCGCCACCAACAACGCTATGCTGCGTGCATCGGTGTAGTCACCGGTTGGGTCAGCGCCGGTCAGGCCGAAGCCCGGCAGGTCCATGCGGATGACGCGGTAGTTGGGCTCCAGCAGGGCCGCCCAGTCCTCCCAGGTGTGCAGGCTGGCGCCGAAGCCGTGCAGCATGATGATGGCCGGCGCATCACGCGGGCCGGTATCGCGCAGATGAAGCCGGACGCCGGCGATCTCGACGAAGGCGGAGGGTGGCGCGGCGTAGGTCGCTTCCAGCGCCCTGCGCGGCTTGTCGGGCGTATAGAGCCAGTAGCCGCCGCCCAGCAGAACAAGGCCCAGCAGCACTGCAATGATGGTCATGGCGCGTCTCACTCCAATACCCTCCCGCCGACGCGCGGCGGCCGACCAAGCCACGGATATGCAGGCCGCGGCGCAATTTGTCATCAGACTGATTGACTGGCGATAGGTGATCGCCGACAATCAAATTGAGAACACAGCGTCAATCAGGATGAGAAACCGCCGCAGGATCTCGAAACGATTGTCGCGGTAGATAAATGGCAAATCTCTTGCAAATCTGGCGCGAAAGAATTACAAAGTTACTTCTTGTTTAGAAATTAATCCTCAATCTGTGGAGATGAAGATGCAACCCGCTGAAACCCCACAAAACTCCGTGCTTCCGTTTGCGCTTAGGCAACATGTGCCGACAGAGAGAGAGGCACCGCTTGGCGACCCGAAGCAGCCTTGGGTCTGGAAGCCGGAAGGAGGGCTGAAAGAGGATGGCCTGGAGGGCTACGTCGCCTCTGGACGGTATACTCGGTACAATTCGGGCGGTGTGGCTGACTCAGGCGAAGGCGTTTGAGGTAGGTTCTCCGTAAGCTATGAGGCGGCATGTCCTCGTTCTCACTTACGCGGACGATGCGCATGCCGAAAGGCTAGCGACCGAGTTAGATAAACTGGATGGCCGCGCTTTGCTTGTGCCGCGCGGTTCCATACTTGATTGGCGTTTCGAATCAGATGGCGAGCGCCTCTCGATAAGTGGCCCAAATTTTCCCACACAAGACGCCAGAAATTTTTCCGCAGCCTTTTTGCGCTGCCTGCCTCGTTCTACTGATTTTGGTGCCGGCGACAATAAGGCTGATCTTGAACCTCAAGAGTACATCGGCGTCCAGCGCGAAAGCCTTTTTTTCGACTGGCTACATACCCTTTCCTTATACATTCCTTTCTTCAACGAGGTAGCTCCAACGGCACGATCATCGGGAAAGGTTTTTCAGCGCCTCCTTGCTCGACGTGTAGGTTTGCAGACGCCGGAAGAGTATTCAGGCGACAATCCAGACCACGCACGCGCATTTGCCGAGCGTATCTGGGCGTCGGGCTTTGAAGTCTGCACCAAGGCTATAGCGGCCAAGAATCTTTTGTTAAGCGGGCAGCGGCTAACTCGTTATACTGAAAAATTGCAACGATCTCAGATTGATGACCTGGCTTATTTATCGGGCTGCCCCCTTATCTTTCAGAACTTTCTTCCGAAAGCATATGAATTAAGGGTGACCGTTGTGGGTGACCGTATTCTTGCTTGTCGTATAGATAGCCAGCAGGCTGGTGGCGACACCGCTATTGATTGGCGCAACTACAACATTCCTCGAACACCGCACCATCAGTACGAGCTTCCGGCCAACATTGCGGCACGCCTATTGGAGTTCCACCGCGTGGCAGGCCTACGCTACAGTGCGTTTGATTTCGTACGTACGACCGACGGAAAATACGTTTTTCTTGAAACTAACGCCTTTGGTCAGTGGCTTTGGATCGAAGATCTAACGGGCTTACCAATCACAGCAACCGTTGCAGCAGAGCTTATTGCTTCGGCGAGCTAAGATGCTCGTCATTAAGACCAAAAAGTTCCCGCATTCGCCTGCTACGTGCAAGCAAGTCAGGTAGTTTACCATGTTCCACAATGCGCCCCTCATCAAGTATCGCCACACGATCCGCTATCGCGACTGTCGAAAGCCGATGAGCGATGATTAGCATTGTGCTTTCCCGCCGCATGCGCATCATTGCAGCCCTCACTGCGGCTTCGCCTTCTGCGTCTAATGCGCTCGTTGGCTCATCCAGGAGCACGATAGCTGGATTTCGAATGAACGCGCGTGCGATAGCAATACGCTGGCGTTGGCCTCCAGACAAAGATGCTCCATTCTCTTCTACGATTGTCGCGTAACCGCCAGGAAGCGCCGAGACAAATTTATGGATACCGAGCTCTCGCGCGCAGTTCTGCACTTGCTCGAGTGTTGCTCTTGCGCATCCAAAAGTAATATTATCTGCGATGCTGCGGTTCAGGAGATGTGCGTCCTGGAATACAACTGAAAGGCGCGACCGCCATTCGTCCGGATTAATCGCCTCAATCGGTACGCCATCAGACTCTATGACGCCGGCTGACAGTTTACGAAATCCCAAGAGAAGAGAATAGAGGGTACTTTTTCCAGCACCAGACGCGCCGACTATTGCCAGCGTTTCGCCGGGTGCGACTTCAAGATCAAGGCCACGCAACACCTCGCAGCCTCCCGGATAAGAGAAGCGTAGGCCCCTAAGGCTAAGCGCAGCACCCTTCGCATCAGCTAGTCGCTCATCTTGAAGTTGTCCCGCTGTTACGCGTGCAGAAGTATTCCATGGCATCGGCGTCATTTGTGAGAGTTGCGCGATAATTGCGAGCCGCTGACCAGCTTGTTGGCTACCGTGAAGTAGCATCTCGATCCGCGCGGATGTAAGCGCCGCTAAACCGAGGAACGTGACTACGTCACCAATGGTCGCCTCACCTGCAGCGTACAGAGCCGATCCAACCAGCAACATTAGAATCGTAGCTGCAGCATAGGCTGCCCGCGATGTACCACTTGCAAAAAGCCAAAGCCTAGCAACCCCCAGTTGGCTCTGCCTTGCTATTTCAAATGCATTTTGTACTACCATAGTTTCACGGACGGCCGCACCAAAGGCTCGAACCAGAGGAGCGCTAGCCAGTAAATCCGCCGCGTGCGCGGCTGCGTCAGACTGAACTCGCTCAATCTCGCTTTGAGCAGAGTAAGATTTCCTCAGCGCAGTCGCAGACAAAGTTGTCGTGATCACGACAACGGTAATGAGAACTAAGGCCAATCGCCAGTTCAAGATGAAGCAGACAGGCAGAAGCACGACTAAGCCCATGAGAGCCGGCATGTACGCCCTAGCAAATGCACTCCAGAGATCAAATGCTGCATCAGTGCCTGCAACGGCAATTCGCAGGATACGCCCAGTGTGCGCTTTATCGAAAAAAGAGCTTGGTGCACTAAATGCATCGCCGAGGAAAGAGCTCCAAATCAATGTCCGAGCCTTCATTCCTATGTTGTCGGCAACCAGCCCCAGAAAAGCTGTAGCGAGTAATGAGGCGAGAGCGGTTCCGGCCCACGCTAAAGCGATGAGCAAGATCGATGCGGTTTCACCGCCTGCTGTTAACCTTTCAACTGCCGCACCCAAAAGCGATGCCTCGACGTACTCTGCAATACCGGCAATAACACTAGCACCTAAAACAGCGAAAATTTGGCCGCGTCCTATTTTACCATGAAGGCGCAAGACCCATGCCAATGCGCTAAGTGGTTGGTCAGCCATCACGCAATGAGCCGTGTGGTAGATTCATTTTCATCAAGCTAGGCAATTGCTATGTTCGATTGAGGCCGTAGCTATGCCCACAAATAGCAAGCGTTTGCGTATGCCCGCGAACAAAAAGCTGAAGCGACCGCTGGTCCAGCTTGGTTGTTTTCCTGATACTTTCACGCTCATCATTTCACGACCTTGGATGGGGTTCGACATTGGCGCATGCAAAGCTCGCCACTAAGCCACACAAGATTGCAACTGAATGAGAGGGTCCGGATGGGGTGGGATTCGAACCCACGGTAAGCTTCCACCTACGCCGGTTTTCAAGACCGGTGCCTTAAACCGCTCGGCCACCCATCCATAAGCTTCGCACCATAAGCACGGCACGAAGCCCAATAACACGCGCCGCTTATTCGCCCGCCATGCGCTGCGCGACAAGGGGGGCGCCAAGGCGCATCAGCGCATTCACATCGCCCGCCTGGTCAAGCCCCACAACCGCATCGGCCAATTGCTTGGCGCGCTCAGCACCCAGCACCGCATCGGCAAGGCCATGGAATTTGGCACGCAGTTCAGCTTCTGTCAGGAAATTATCGGGCTCGCCTTTCGGGATTTTGATGTGGCGCACAAAGCTTTGCCCGCGCGCCTTGATGGTCAGCTTGCCAGACATGAAGGTCGGGAATTCCGCCTGCACATCAGCATCTTCTTCCGGCAGAATCTTCGGCATCAGGGCGCGAATATCCTTGTCCTGCAACCAGGCATAGGAATCCCAGCCGAAATGCCCGCGGGCCAGCGCACAGGCCACCACGAAGGGTCCGCTGAACTGCCCATCCACGATATTCTGCGGGTTCTGTTTGTAAGCGAGCGGCGCCCCCACCAGCAGCATGCCCTTATTCGGCAGGCCCATGATCACCGCTTCAATTTCTTCCACCTTCAGCCCAAGCTCGGCGCGCAGCGCTAAAGCCGCATCCACACTCGCATGGCCATAGCGGCAGGAAGGATAGGGCTTCACGGCCGTCTGCATCAGCTCCCACGCCTTGCCCAGTTCCTGTAGCACGCGCTCAGGGTTAGGGTTCGGGGCATAGGCGCGCAGGAAACCTGCCTTCCCTTCAATGGCCTCACCCGCGCCGCGGAAGCCTTCCCGCGCGATGGTTGCGGCGGAAAGGCCGTTCAGAGCGCTCCAGCCCACCTGGAAGCGCTTGGTCCAGGCGCCATTGGCCAGGAATTGCAGGCTGCCGGCGGCCTGGGAAAGCGCAATGCCGAAGGCGTCTTCCATCTGCGCCGCGGTTAGGCCGAAAACGCGGCCCGCCGCCGCTGCCGCGCCAAAGGCGCCGCAGGTCGCGGTCGGGTGATAGCCGCGGTCGTAGTGATCTCCACCGGGCAAAGCGAGCGCGAGGCGGCAGGTGGTCTCATACCCCGCCACAATCGCCGCCATTACGGTCTTGCCATCGGCGCCTGTCATTTCAGCGGCGGCAAGGGCGGCCGGGATCACCGGCGCGCCGGGATGCAGCGTGCCCGCCGCATGCGTGTCATCGAAATCCAGCGAATGCGCCATTGCGCCATTGATCAGCGCGGCACCCGCCGGCGTATAGCGCTGCGAATCCCCAAATACGGCGGCGGAACCGCCGGTCAGGCCAAGCGCACGGGCGGCAGCCAGCAGGGGGGGCGTGCTTTCCGCCTCATGCCGGCCGCGCAGCATATTGCCGACCAGATCAAGTATCAGGAAACGTGTGCGTTCCTGCACATTTGCGGGCAGGCTTTCATAACGCAGCCCGGCAACGAAGGCGGCGAGTTCGCGGGTGACGGCGACCATGGCGTTTCTCCTCAAATTTGGCGCCACTTTAGCACCAGTTCCGCGCTGGCCAATACCGGCATGGAAAGGGTTTGCCATGGCCCGCGCGGCATGGCACCTCATGTGCCCATGATCGAAAGAAGGCTCCTGCTTGGTGGAGTCGCGACGTTGCTCGCGGCCTGCAGCCCAGAGGCGAATTCCGCCAACCAAATCCCTGCGCCCGATGCCCCGCCGGCCTATGTGCCGGTCTCTGGCCAGTCCTTTGAACGCTTCTTGGATGGGGTGCGCGCCGATGCGCGCCGCGCCGGGGTCTCGGATGCGACGCTGAACCAGTCCTTCGCTGGACTGAAGCCCAATCAGCGCGTGATCGAATTGGATCGGCGCCAAGCGGAAGGCGGCATGCAATGGGAAGACTATCGGGACCGCATTATGCTGACGCCCACGCGCATCCAAAATGGCCGGCGCCTTATGGCGGAGAATACCGATCTGCTCCGCCGCATTGAAGCGCGCTACCGTGTCTCCCCTTCAGTGATCGTCGCCATTTGGGGCGTGGAGACGAATTACGGCGGCAATACTGGCGGTTTCGGCGTGGTTGAGGCTTTGGCGACACTCGCCTGGGAAGGCCGGCGCGCAGCCTATTTCCGCAATGAATTGATGTCGGCTTTGCGCATTTTGAATGACCGCCACATCAGCGCTGATCGCATGAAGGGTTCCTGGGCGGGGGCAATGGGCCAGCCGCAATTCATGCCGAGCAATTTTGAACGCCTGGCAGTGGATTTCGATGGCGATGGCAGGCGCGACATTTGGGATAATCGCGCCGATGCGCTGGCGTCCATCGCGCATTATTTCCAGCGCAATGGCTGGCGCCACGGTGAGGCCTGGGGGCGGGAAGTGCGTCCACCAGCAGGGTTTGCGGCCAGCGGTGCGGATACGGAAAGCAAGCGCCCCTTGCGCGATTTTGCCCGCATGGGCTTCCGCAATCCCGATGGCAGCCCGCTGCCGGCATCAGATATCGAAACGCAGATCGTGCTGCCCTCACGCGGCAATGGCGGACAGATCTTCCTTGGCCACCATAATCTGCGCGTTATCCGCCGCTACAATTCGCCGGTGAATTACGGGCTCTCCGTCGGGCTATTGTCCGATCGCGTGGCGTGACGCGCTGGGGCATTTTGGCTGCGGCGCTGCTGGCGATTGCGGGCTGCGCGCAACCCGCGCTGCGTTATGTGGTGGGTGATCCCTATCGCATGGGCGGCATCTGGTCCTATCCGAAGGAGGATTACGCGCTCTCTGAAACCGGCCTTGCCGAGGTTTTGCCCACGCCGGTTTTAGGCGGCCTGACCGCGAATGGCGAAGCGCTGACCGCCCAGGGCATGATTGCGGCGCATCGGACCCTGCAATTGCCGGCCATCATTCGCGTCACCAATTTGGAAAATGGCCGTTCGATGCTGCTGCGGGTGAATGATCGCGGCCCGGAAAAGCCCGGGCGCATCCTGGGCGTATCACCGCGCGCCGGCGCGCTGCTTGGCATGGCGCCCGGGCGGGCTGCGCAGGTCGCGCTGGTCGTGGATGCGGAGAATAGCCGCGCGGCGGCGGAAGGCTTGACCGGCCAGGCGCCGCCCCCCGTTGTCATCGCTGCCGCCCCGCGCGCTGCCGTGATGCGTGAGGATTTGGCGCCCTTGCCCGGCACGCGCGAAGCGCCGCGGAGGGAGGTGCAGCCTTTGCTCAGCGCTGCGCCCCTTACCGAACTTGCGCCCCAAAGGCGCGGCACCATGGCGCCCTTGCCGGAGACGGT
The DNA here is from genome assembly GCA_903927465.1 of uncultured Rhodospirillales bacterium. Classification (GTDB taxonomy): domain Bacteria; phylum Pseudomonadota; class Alphaproteobacteria; order Acetobacterales; family Acetobacteraceae; genus Neoroseomonas. Next base: position 12,626 of record CAIYMY010000074.1, read on the forward strand.
GACCCAGACCGTGCCGCGCCCGGGCAGTTTGTTTGTGGAAGCAGGGCAATTCTCAGGGCGGTCTGCGGCGGAAGCGGTGGCGGCACGCCTGCCGGGCGCCAGGATCAGCCAGCAGGGCAGGGGGCGCAATGCCAGCTTCCGCGTGGCCCTTGGCCCCTTTGCCGAGGTCCGGGCGGCGGATTTTGCGCTTGAGCGGACTCTGGCCGCTGGCCTATCCGGAGCAAGGATTATTGTGGAATAAGGCCGCAGCCTTTTCTTGGCTTAAGAGCGATCAGGCATGAAGGAACCGGGCATGGCATCGCGTCGCAATATCATTGGGGGCGTTTTGGGCGGCCTGCCGCTATGGCTTGCTGCGGATCAGGCTTTTGCGCAGCAGCGCCCGGCGCCGCCACCCGCCCAGCCCGCACGCCGCCCCCCGCCACGCCCAGAAGGTACGCCGGTCTCGACCCCGGTTGGCAATGTGGATGTATTGGCGCGCCAAGCGCTGGTCGTGGATTTCGAAACCGGCGCCACGCTGCTTGAGAAGAACGCCGATGACCGCATGCCGCCCTCCAGCATGTCCAAGCTCATGACCATGTATGTCGTGTTTGATCGCTTGAAGCAGGGCAGGCTGCAAATGGATCAAATGCTGCCCGTGAGTGAGCGCGCCTGGCGCATGGGCGGGTCCAAGATGTTCGTGGATATCGGCCAGCAGGTGCGCGTTGAAGACCTGATCCGTGGCGTGATTGTGCAATCGGGCAATGATGCCTGTATTGTGCTGGCCGAGGCAATTTCCGGCAGCGAACAGCAATTTGCCGAACTGTTGAACGAAACCGGCCGGCGCATTGGCATGACGAACAGCAATTTCCGCAACAGCACCGGCTGGCCCGATCCGGAACACCGCATGACAGCGCGTGATCTTTCCATTTTGGCGCGGCGGCTGATCTCGGATTTCCCGGATTACTATCGCTTTTACAATGAACGCAGCTTCCGCTTCAGCAATATCAGCCAGGATAATCGCAACCCGCTGCTGTCCCGCGTTCCCGGCGCGGATGGGCTGAAGACCGGCCATACGGAAGAAGCGGGCTATGGCCTGACCGGCAGCGCCATCCGCGATGGGCGGCGTGTCATCCTGGTGGTGAATGGCCTTTCCAGCATGCGCGCGCGGGCGGAGGAAAGCGAACGCCTGATGGAATGGGCCTTCCGCGAATTTGAAGCCGTCACGCTGTTCCGCGCGCAGGATACTGTGCAGGACGTGCCAGTTTATCTTGGTGAACGCCGCACCGTGCCGATGGTGGGTGGGCGCGATATCACGTTGACCCTGCCGCGGCGTTGGCGGGATAGGCTGGAAGTGCGCGTGCGGTATCAGGCGCCGCTGACCGCACCCGTCATGCGCGGGCAGACCATTGGCGAATTGCAGGTGGCAGGGCAGGGGGTGCCAACGCTTTCCGTGCCTCTGGTGGCCGGGGCGGATGTCGAAAAACTCGGTCTGCTGCCGCGCATTCCGGCGGTGATCGGGCGCTGGGTCTCCGGCGCCTGAAATGCTGATGGCGCGGGGCTATTTCATTACGCTTGAAGGCGGCGAGGGGGCGGGGAAATCCACCCAGGCGCGGCGGCTTGCGGCAGCGCTCGCGGCGGCAGGCATGCCGGTTTTGCGCACGCGCGAACCCGGCGGCGCGCCGGGGGCAGAGCGTATTCGTGATTTGCTGCTCTCACCCGGTTCCTGGGATAGTTTGACGGAAGCCATGCTGCATTTTGCTGCGCGGCGGGAACATGTGGTGCGGTCCATCCGCCCCATGCTGGAAGCCGGCGCCTGGGTGATTTGTGATCGCTTTGCGGATTCCACGCTGGCTTATCAGGGGGCAGGGCAGGGGCTTGCTTATGAAACCTGGGCGCGGCTTTGTGATCTGACCCTGGAAGGCTTGCAGCCCGACCTTACGCTGATCTTGGATTTGCCGGTGGAAGCAGGCTTGGCGCGCGCGGCGGGGCGGAGTGCCGCGGATCGCTACGAAAAGCTCGGCGCTGATTTCCATGCGCGCATTCGCGCGGGCTTTCATGATATCGCGCGGCGTGAACCGGCACGCTGCGTGGTGTTGGATGCGGCGCGGGATGCGGAAGCGGTCTATGCAGCGATTGTTGAGACCCTCCGCCAGAGGTTGGGCGCCAAGCTGTGAGCTTGCCAGAACCGCGCGCCAATCCTGAACTTTTCGGCCATGACATTGCTGCCGCCGCGCTGGTGGAAGCCGCAATGTCAGGCAGGTTGCATCACGCCTGGCTGATTGCCGGCCCCGCCGGCATTGGGAAAGTGACCCTGGCGTGGCGCTTCGCGCGCTGGTTGCTGGCCGGCATGCCTGAAGCGCCCAAGGGCAAGCCGCCACTATTCCTAGATGCGTCTCATCCGGTGTTTCGGCGTGTTGCCGCCGATAGCCATGCTGATTTGCTCACGATTGACGCCGATACGCTGCGTGGTGAGCGCAAGCGCAATGACATCAATGTGGATGCCGCGCGGCTTATTCCCGGCTTCATGACCCTGACCGCGGCTGAGGGCGGCTGGCGCGTTGTGATGGTGGATGGCGCGGAGACGATGAACCTCCAGGCACAAAACGCCATCCTGAAAGTGCTGGAAGAACCCCCGGCGCGGGCGATTTTGCTGCTGGTTTCCTCCGCACCCACACGACTTTTGCCGACCATTCGCAGCCGCTGCCGTCGGCTTGATCTTTTCCCATTGAATGAGGCGGAAATGACGCCTTTGCTCGCGCGGCTTTTGCCGAATTTGCCCGCCGCAGATCGCGCGCGGTTGGCCGAGATGGCGGAGGGCTCGCCCGGACAGGCCATGCAGCTTGCCGAAGGGGATGGGCTGGAATTGCAGGCTTTGGTGGAAGAATGCCTAGCGAACCTGAAGCGCCCCGACCCCGCGCGGCTGCATGCGCTGGCGGATCGCTGCGCGGCGGATCGCAGCGGGGCGCAATTCACCACCTTCATGGCGTTGCTGCGCGGGCGGATTTCGGCTGGGCTCCGCCAGGCCGCGCGCGGAGAGCCAGCGCCTGGCTGGATCAGCGCCCATCCGCTTGCCGCTTGGCCCGCGCTATGGGATAGGCTCGGGCGCCTCGTGGATGAGACCGAAAGACTGAATATGGACCGCAAACAGGCGGTGCTGACCGGGCTTTCATGGCTTTCAGCCTGATGTGAGCCATATTAAGGCCGATAGAGATGACAAAAACGCGCTACGTCACCACGCCCATTTATTACGTCAATGATAAGCCGCATGTGGGCCACGCCTATACCTCGGTGGCGGCGGATGTGTTGGCGCGCTGGTGGCGGCTGACGGGCCATGAGGTGTTTTTCCTGACCGGCACGGATGAGCATGGCCAGAAGGTGGAAAAGGCCGCGCGCGATGCGGGGATGGAACCGCAAGCCTTCACGGATCAAGTCAGCCAGCATTTCCGCGACCTGACCGCGACGCTCGGCCTTTCCAATGATGATTTCATCCGCACCACGGAAGCGCGCCACAAGGCCGCCTGTTCCGCGCTTTGGGAAGAATTGGCCCGGCGCGATGAGATTTACCTGGGCCATTATGAAGGCTGGTATGCGGTGCGTGATGAGGCGTTTTACGGCCCGGATGAACTGACCGAACGCGACGGCGTGAAATACGCGCCATCGGGCGCGCCGGTGGAATGGGTGCGGGAGCCATCTTATTTCTTTCGCCTGTCCAAATGGCTGCCCGAATTGCTGCGCCGGTTTGATCTGCCGGAAGGCCATGCCGAGAGGATTGATGTGCAGCCCGAAGCGCGGCGCAATGAAGTGCGCGCCTTTGTGCTGCAGGGGCTCAAGGATTTCGCGGAAAAGCCGGAGAAACTCGACCTTTCCATTTCGCGGACCAGCTTCACCTGGGGCGTCAAGGTGCCGGGCGATCCCGCGCATGTGATGTATGTCTGGCTTGATGCGCTGACCAATTACATCACCGCCGCCGGCTACCCAGACGCAAACGCCGAGCGCTGGAAATTCTGGCCGGCGAGCGCGCATTTCGTGGGCAAGGATATTGTGCGCTTCCACACGATCTATTGGCCGGCCTTTCTGATGGCGGCGGGGATTACACCGGCGAAGCGGGTTTTTGCCCATGGCTGGTGGACGATCGAGGGGCAGAAAATGTCCAAATCCCTCGGCAATGCCATTGATCCAGTGGCCTTGGTTGCCGATTACGGCCTGGACCCGCTGCGCTATTTCCTGCTGCGTGAAGTGCCATTTGGCGCGGATGGAGATTTCTCACGGAAGGCCTTGGCCAATCGGCTGAATGGCGAATTGGCCGATGCGCTGGGTAACCTTGCCAATCGCACGCTTTCCCTCATTCAGCGCAATTGTGAGGGCAAGCTGCCTGCGCCGGCGCCAGCCATTGGTGATGATGTGGCGCTGCTGGATGCGCTGGCCGCCATGCCCGGCCTGGTGGGTAAGCATGTCGAAGACCAGGCCTTCCATCTGGCCTTGGAAGAAGTGTTTCGGGTTGTTCGCGCGGCCAATGGCTATATCACCGCGCAAGCACCTTGGGCTTTGAAGAAAACCGATCTGGCCCGCATGGAAGCGGTGCTGCGCCATCTCCATTCCGTGCTGCGCGGTGCGGCGACGGCGTTGCAGCCCTTCATGCCCGGCACCATGGCGGCCTTGCTCGACCAGCTCGCCGTGCCCGAAGATGTCCGGGATTTGGCGGCTCTGGCGACCCCCTTGCCCACCGGCACTGCCCTCCCACCCCCCAGCCCGCTGTTTCGCAAAATCGAGATCGAGGCAGTCTGATGCTCGTGGATAGCCATTGCCACCTCGACTATTATGTCGAGGCGGAAATTGCCGATGTCATCGCCCGCGCCCAGCAAGCCGGCATTGGCCGCATGGTCACCATCGGCACGCGCTTTGCCCAAGCCGAACAGGTCAAAGCGCTGACTGAGCGTTTTGACTGCGTCTGGGGCACGGTCGGAATCCACCCGCATAATGCCGGGGAAGGCCCTCTACCGGGGCCGGAGGCTCTGGCCGCGCTGGCTGATCATCCGCGCATCATCGGGCTTGGCGAAAGCGGGCTTGATTACTTCTATGACAAGGCGCCGCGCGACGCCCAGGCGGAGAGTTTCCGCAATCACATCCGCGCTGCGCAGATCACCGGACTGCCGCTCGCGATCCATGCCCGCCAGGCGGATGAGGATATCGCCGATATCCTGGCCGAAGAACGCGAAAGGGGCGGGGCCTTCCCCTTCCTGCTGCATTGCTTCAGCAGTGGCCGGGGTTTGGCGGAACGTGCGGTAGCCATGGGGGGCTACTTGTCCTTCTCCGGCATTCTGACCTTCCCGAAAAGCGAGGAATTGCGGGAGATTGCGCGCGATGTCCCGGCTGACCGGCTGTTGGTGGAGACCGATGCACCCTACCTGGCGCCCGTGCCCTTTCGCGGCAAGCGCTGCGAACCCGCCATGGTGGCCCATACCGCCAAGGTGCTGGCCGGCGTGCTCGGCCTTGAAATCGCGGCGCTTGAGGCGCTGACGACCCGCAATTTTGAGACCCTGTTCCAGAAGGCCGCCTGAGGCTTGGTTACGGTCACGATCCTTGGCTGTGGTGGTTCCGCCGGCGTCCCGTTGATTGGCGGCGCAGATGGCCGCGGCGATTGGGGTGCCTGCGACCCCTCGGAGCCGCGGAATCGGCGCACCCGTTCTTCGATTCTGATTGAAGGCGATCTGGGGCAAAGGCTTTTGGTGGATGCGGGGCCTGATATGCGCACCCAGTTCCTGGCGGCTGGGATCGGGGCGGTGGAGGCGATTCTGTTCACCCATCACCATGCCGATCACGTGATGGGCACGGATGAAACGCGCGTGCTGAATCGTATCACGGGTAAGCCGCTTCCCATATTCGGCATGGAAAGAACGCTGGATAACCTACGGCAACGCTTCGATTATGCCTTTCTGCCGGCCGTCGGCCCCTGGTTTTTTCGCCCAGCCCTTGAAGCGCATGAAGTGGCCCCCGGAGAGACTCGGGAGATCGCGGGGATGCCGCTGACCCTGTTCAGCCAGGATCATGCGGTGATGGAAACGCTGGGGCTTCGAATCGGCGGCTTCGCCTATTCCACCGATCTGGTGCGGCTGCCGGCAGAAAGTCTGGCCCTTCTTCACGGTCTGGATACCTGGGTTGTGGGATGCTTCCAGCGTGCTCCCCATAAGGTGCACGCGAATCTGGAGCAGGTGCTTGAATGGGTGCGCATATTGCAGCCGCGCCGGACAATTTTAACGCATATGGGTAGCGATCTGGATTACGGCTGGCTCTGCCGTACCCTGCCTCCGGGGATCGAGCCCGGATATGATGGCATGGTGCTACAACCGGGCGCTGCGCCAGGGCGTTGACCCGGGCGGGAAAATGGGCGCATGGGAATTGCGCTGTCCTGCCGCCGCACCACATGCGAGGGCAGGCAAAAGTGACGAAAGGCGGCCTGCTTGCCGCGAAAGGATGAGATGATGATCAGGGACCGTGATCCTGTTGATGTCTATAACAATACCTTGGTGCCCATGGTGGTCGAACAGACCGCGCGTGGGGAACGGGCTTTCGACATCTATTCCCGCCTGCTCAAGGAACGCATCATCTTCCTGACCGGCCCGGTTTTTGACCAGGTGGCGTCGTTGATTTGCGCCCAGCTGCTGTTCCTGGAAAGCGAAAACCCCAACAAGGATATCGCCTTCTACATCAATAGCCCGGGCGGCGTGGTTTCATCCGGCCTCGCGATGTATGACACCATGCAATATATCCGCAGCCCCGTGAGCACGGTGTGCATCGGGCAGGCGGCGTCCATGGGGTCCTTACTGTTGTGCGCCGGCGCCAAGGACAAGCGCTATGCGCTGCCCAATAGCCGCGTGATGGTGCACCAGCCCTCGGGCGGGGCGCAGGGCCAGGCGACCGATATCGAGATCCAGGCGCGCGAAATTCTAAAGCTTCGTCAAAGGCTTAATGAGATCTACGTGCATCACACCGGCCAGCCCATTGATGCCATTGAGCGCAAGCTGGAACGCGACAGCTATATGTCGGCGGAAGAAGCGCGAGATTTCGGGCTGGTTGATCACGTGGTGGAAAAGCGGCCCTTGCCGGCCACGGAAACCACCTCGGCATGAAACTGCCTGGCCTTAACCGGTCAAACTTTCCCCAGTTGAACGTGGGGAGTATAATCTGTGACTCGTGGTCCGCAAATCCGGACCGCATGGAGACGGTATGAGCAAGTCCGGCGATTCCAAGAATACCCTCTACTGCTCCTTCTGCGGGAAGTCGCAGCATGAGGTCCGCAAACTTATCGCTGGGCCCACGGTATTCATTTGCGATGAATGCGTTGAGCTTTGCATGGATATCATCCGTGAAGAGCACAAGACGCATCTGGTGAAGTCCCGCGATGGGGTGCCGACGCCCAAGGAAATCTGCAAGGTTCTGGATGATTATGTGATTGGCCAGGAGCACGCCAAGCGTGTGCTGTCGGTCGCGGTTCATAATCATTACAAGCGCTTGGGGCAGGGCGGTAAGGGCGCAGATATTGAAATCGCCAAATCCAACATCATGCTTCTGGGGCCAACCGGTTCGGGCAAGACGCTGCTGGCCCAGACGCTGGCGCGCATCCTGGATGTGCCCTTCACCATGGCGGATGCCACTACCCTGACCGAAGCGGGTTATGTGGGTGAGGATGTGGAGAACATCATCCTCAAGCTGCTGCAGGCCGCCGATTACAATGTGGAACGTGCCCAGCGCGGCATTGTCTATATTGATGAAGTGGACAAGATCAGCCGCAAATCAGACAATCCTTCCATCACGCGCGACGTCAGCGGGGAAGGGGTGCAGCAGGCGCTGCTCAAGATCATGGAAGGCACGGTCGCTTCCGTGCCGCCGCAGGGCGGGCGCAAGCATCCGCAGCAGGAATTCCTGCAAGTGGATACGTCAAACATTCTGTTCATTTGCGGTGGTGCCTTTGCCGGGCTTGAAAAGATCATCAGCGCCCGCGGCAAGGGTTCTGGCATTGGCTTCGGCTCGGAGGTGCGCGATCCGGATGAACGCCGCACCGGCGCTATCCTGCGCGAGGTGGAGCCCGAGGATTTGCTGAAATTCGGCCTGATCCCGGAATTCATCGGGCGTTTGCCTGTGCTTGCGACGCTCGAGGATCTGGACGAAAAAGCGCTGATCGAAATCCTGACTAAGCCCAAAAATGCGCTGGTGAAGCAATATGGCAGGCTGCTTGAGATGGAAGGCGCCAAGCTGACCTTCACCGAGGATGCGCTGCGCGCTATTGCGACCCGCGCCATCCAGCGGAAGACCGGCGCGCGGGGTTTGCGTTCCATTCTGGAATCGATCCTGCTCGAAACCATGTTCGAATTGCCTGGTCTTGAGACGGTAGAAGAAGTTGTGGTGAACCGCGAAGTGGCCGAAGGCCGCGGCCAACCTCTGTTCATTTATGGTGAACGTGCAGCCGAGCAATCCTCGGCCTGATGCACGCATTGCTGGGCCTTGTGAGGGCACTGGTGAAAACCAACATAACAACGCAAGGCGCTTGCCTGCGCCGCTTTTGGGCGGGTCGGGCGCGACTGTCCATAGTGAGGTCACATGACTGAAACCGTTCGTGGCGATATCCTTCCTGTCCTGCCGTTGCGGGATATCGTTGTATTCCCGCATATGATCGTGCCGCTTTTCGTGGGCCGTGAGAAATCCGTCCGCGCGCTGGAAGCGGTGATGCAGGAGGACAAGCAAATCCTGCTTGTTGCCCAGAAGAATGCCGGCCAGGATGATCCGGGCGCGGATGATCTGTTCCAGATCGGCACCATTTCCACGGTGCTGCAATTGCTGAAACTGCCCGATGGCACGGTGAAGGTTTTGGTCGAAGGCGGACGGCGCGCGCGCGTGGCCGGCTTCAAGGAAACCGCGCCTTATTTCGAAGCCTTTGTCGAAAAGATCGAAGAACCACCGGTTGAAGGCCGTGAGACGGAAGCGCTGGCGCGCACCGTGGTGACGCAATTCGAACAATACATCAAGCTGAACAAGAAGATTGCACCTGAGGTGCTGGTTTCGGTCAATCAGATCGAAGACGCATCCAAGCTGGCCGATACCATTGCTTCCCATCTGGGGCTGAAAATCCCGGAAAAGCAGGAATTGCTTGAACTGCCTTCCGTCGCCGCGCGGCTTGAAAAAGTCTTCGCCCATATGGAAGGCGAGATCGGCGTGCTGCAGGTGGAAAAGCGCATCCGCAGCCGCGTGAAGCGGCAGATGGAAAAGACGCAGCGCGAATATTACCTGAACGAACAGTTGAAGGCGAGTCAGAAGGAGCTTGGCGAAGGCGAAGACGGCAAGGAC
>CAIYMY010000075.1 GCA_903927465.1 uncultured Rhodospirillales bacterium
AACCGAGCAGCGCTGGGGCGACAAAACCCCTGATCGAAGCACGCGGCCTAGGCTTCAAAGTGAGGGCGGGGGCGGGCGAGATCAACATCCTCCGCGGCCTTGATTTGCGCGTGAATGCTGGGGAGGCTGTGGGCATCGTCGGCCCCTCCGGTTCCGGCAAGACCAGCCTGCTCATGCTGCTGGCGGGGTTGGAGCGCCCGACATCAGGCACCCTGCTGATTGATGGCGCGGATATCGGCGCGATGGAGGAAGATGCGCTGGCGCGTTTCCGGCGCGAAAGGCTTGGCATTGTCTTTCAGGCCTTTCACTTGATCCCGACCATGACGGCGCTTGAAAACGTCGCCGTGCCCTTGGAATTCGCGGGCGTGCGGGATGCCTTTGACCGCGCGGCGGAAGCCTTGCGCGCGGTTGGGCTTGGGCATCGCTTGGGCCATTACCCGGCGCAGCTTTCAGGCGGGGAACAGCAGCGCGTGGCGCTGGCGCGCGCATTTGTCGCGGAACCGCGCTTGCTGCTGGCGGATGAGCCCACCGGCAATCTGGATCGCGCCAAGGGCGAGGAAGTGATGGCGCTGCTGTTTGATTTGCGCGCGCGGCTTGGCACCACACTTTTACTGATTACGCATGACCCGGCCTTGGCGGCGCGCTGCCCGCGGCAATTGCGCATTGAAGATGGGCTGATTGTGTCCGACCAAATGGTGGCGGCGTGAGCAATCTGCTGCTTGCGTTCCGGATCGCGCGGCGCGAATTGCGCGGCGGCTTGCAGGGTTTGCGCATTGTGCTGGCGTGTCTTGCGCTTGGTGTGGCGGCGATTACGGCGGTGGGCACTTTGCGCGCCGGCGTGGAAGCCGGGCTTGCCGCGGATGGCGCGCGTATTTTGGGTGGGGATGTCGAAATCGCTTCCCCCTATCGGCCTTTGGCGGAGGCACCACGCGCCTGGCTTGCGGCACGCGGGGCGCGGGTTTCGGAGGTGGTGACCTTGCGTGTCATGGCGGTGGCGGAATCGGGCCAACGCATGCTGGTGGAAGTGAAGGCGGTGGATAGCGCCTATCCGCTTTATGGCACGCTTGAATTGCAGCCGCCTGTCGCGCTCGGCGTCGGTGATATCCTGCTTGATCCTTTCATTGCCGAAAGGCTTGGCGTGGCGCCAGGTGCCATGCTGCGCATTGGCGAAGCGCGCTTCACGTTCCGCGCCACCATCACGCAGGAACCGGATAAGGTTGCAAGCCCTTCGCTGCTCGGGCCGCGCGCCATGATTGCCTTGGCGTCTTTGGACGCAACACGGCTGATCCAGCCAGGAAGTCTGGTCACTTACGAATATCGGCTTGCGCTGCCGCCGGGCGTGGATCGCCAGCGCTTCATTGCTGATTTACGAAGAGATTTTCCGGAATCCGGCTGGCGAATCAGAAGTTCTGATGTCGCCGCACCTGGCGTTAATCGCTTCCTGGATCGCGCGGCGTTTTTCCTGACTCTGGCCAGCCTGACGGCGCTACTGGTCGGCGGGATTGGCATTGCGACTGGTGTGTCTGCCTGGTTGGAGCAACGCGCGCGCACCATCGCAACGCTCCGCTGCCTTGGCGCGCCGCCATCGCTGATTTTCACGACCTATCTGATGCAGGTAATGGCGCTGGCGCTGCTGGGCATTGCGCTTGGCTTGGTGATTGGCTTTGGGCTGACCTGGGCTGGGGCGGCGGCGCTCGCTTCCATTTTGCCGGTGGCGCCGCGCATCCTGCCTTATCCAGTGCCGCTTGCGATGGCAGCACTTTATGGCCTGCTGACCGCGCTCGCCTTCACGCTGTGGCCGCTTGGGCGCGCGGGCAGCATTCCGGGCGCGGCTTTGTTTCGTGATGTGGTGGCGCCGAGTTCAGGCAGGCCAAGCCTTGGCATTCTGGCCGCGATTCTGGCCTCGGCGGCTGCGCTTTCCGCCTTGGTGATCGGCACGGCGGAAAACCCGCGCTTTGCGGCGATGTTCATCGTGGCGGTGATCGGCACGCTGTTGCTGTTCCGCATTGGCGCGGCGGCGCTGATGGCAATCGCGCGGCGCCTGCCGCATGCGCGCCGCCCGGCGCTGCGCTTGGGGCTCGCCAATCTGCATCGCCCCGGCGCGCCAACGCCGCTGATGCTGGTTTCGCTCGGCGTGGGGCTCACGGTGCTCGCGGCCATTGCGCTGATTGAAGGCAATCTGCGCCGGCAATTGGCCAATGAAATGCCCGCCGCCGCGCCGAATTTCTACTTCATTGATATCCAATCCGATCAGATGCAGGCGTTTGAAGCACTCGCCCGTGCGCAACCAGGTGTGACGGAAATTCGCAGCGTGCCCAATCTGCGCGCGCGCATTGTCGCGGTGAATGGCGTGCCGGCTGAGCAGGTGAATGCGACGCCCGAGACCGCCTGGGCGTTGCGCGGCGATCGTGGCCTGACCTATTCAGCGACCCCGCCTGAAGGCGCCAAGCTGGTTGCCGGCGCATGGTGGCCTGCGGATTATGCTGGCCCGCCCTTGGTTTCCTTCGATGCGCAACTTGCCAAGGGTTGGGGCATTGGTGTTGGCGATAGCATCACGGTGAATGTGCTGGGGCGCGACATCACGCTGAAAATCGCAAGCCTGCGGGAAATCGCCTGGCGTGGGCTTGGCATCAATTACGTGCTGGTGGCCTCACCTGGTTTGCTCTCTGCCGCGCCGCATACGCATATCGCGACTATGCGCAATGATGTGGCGCAGGAAGCCACATTACTGCGCTTGCTCACGGATCGCTTCCCGAATGTCTCGGGTATTCGGGTGCGGGATGCCTTGGATCAGGTGGTGGGGCTGTTGGAAAAGATTGGCTTCGCGCTTTCCGCCGTGGCCGGCATCACCTTGCTGGCGGGCTTGCTGGTGCTAGCGGGCGCAGTTGCGGCGGGGCAAAGGCGGCGCATCAGGGATGCTGTTGTGCTGAAGACCATCGGCGCCACGCGCGCTCAAATCCGCGCGAGCTTCCTGGTGGAATTCGGGCTGCTTGGCCTGACGGCGGGTTTGCTCGCGGCGGCAGCCGGCACGGCAGCGGCCTGGGGTGTGGTGCGCTTTGTAATGCGTGCTGATTGGGTGTTTCTGCCGGGCACTTTGGCGCTGACGGTATTGGCCTGCATGGCCATCACCCTTGCCTTCGGTTATGCCGGCACTGCCTTCGCGCTGCGCGCCAAGGCCGCACCCTTGCTCCGCAATGAATAGGAAGCCTGCCATGGCCGAGGATGACAAACTCTCTCCGCTCGATGCCACGCTGCTGCGCCGCGCCTTTGCCCTGGCCGGCGAGGCGCGCGCGCGCGGCGACCGCCCCTTTGCCGCGGTGATTGCCGATGAAAAGGGCCAGGTGCTGGTTGAGGCCGGTTCTACCCAGGGTAAGGGCGGCGGCGGGACGCTGGCGCACTCCGAGATGAATGCGCTGCACGCCGTGCTGCGGGCTGGGCTACCGCGCGAAGTTCTTCGGAATGCCACGATTTATTCCTCGGGTGAGCCCTGCGCCATGTGTTCGGCGGCGATTTTCTACACAGGGGTCGGGCGCGCGGTTTACGGGCTTTCCGCCGGTGCGATTTTGCATTTGCGCAATGCGCAGCCCCACACCGCAGGGTTATCCCTTTCTTGCCGGGCGGTTCTGGACAGCGCAGCAGAAAAGGTGGCGGTGGTTGGCCCTTGCCTGGAAGCGGAAGGCGCGGTGCCGCATCGGGGCTATTGGCAGGAAGGCGCTGCCTGAAAACAGTAGCCGGTCGCGCGCCTTTGGTTTATTAAAGAATCGTCCAACCTCGGCCTTTGTAAACTGGCTCAAATTAAGGAAAGTAAAATAATGATTGCAACCCTCTCAGGGCGCCTACGCCAAGGCGCCATTCTTGCCCTGCCGCTTTTGGCGCTGATCGGCTGCGCCACGCCAACCCCCGAACCGCCCGTGGTTGTCTCAACCACGCGTGAAATGGTGGCGGCGGTGGATCGGGTGGATGCCCGCACCCGCACCATTGTGGTGCGCGGCCCGGAAAATAAGCCGCAAACCCTGCAGCTTGGCCCGGAAGTGCAGAATTTCGCACAGATCCGTCGTGGCGATCGCGTCCGGCTGCTTTTTGAGGAAGCGGTCGCCGTGCGTATGGCCCCGCGTGGCAGCAGACTTGAACCAGAAACCGTGGTGGGCACTGCGCGCGCCGAACCCGGGGCGCGGCCTGCCGGCGGCGTGATGGTCGCGACCCGCGAAGAGGTCCGCATTACCGCCGTGGATACCGCCAATAATATGGTGAGCTTCGTTGGTCCGTCGCGCGTGGAGCGCACGGTCGCGGTGCGCACCCCCGAAATGCGGGAATTCCTGAGGACGCTCAAGCCTGGTGATCGGGTGGATGTCGCCATCGCCGAAGCCGTCGCTATCCGGGTGGAGCGGGCGGAACGCTAAAACAAGAAGGGGCGCCCGCCGATCCGCGGGCGCCCCCTATTGATTTGGATTACGAAATCTCCATATTATCCACTCAAGGGGAATCATCCCCGCCAATTAGGAGTCTGTTTCGTCATGGCCTCTGGTCCCGACATGCGTTACACGACCGGCTGGGGTCGCCCCGTCGCTGCCGATGCCGCGGCGATTGATGCCGGGCTGCGGGCATATATGCTCCGCGTCTATAACTGGATGGCTTCAGGCCTGCTGGTCACCGGCATTATTGCCTATGTGATCGGCAATTCGGATGAGATCAGGTCACTCTTCTGGTCCGTCGCCCGCGCTGCCAATGGCGCGCGCATCCTGGAGCCGACCATCCTGGGCTGGGCCGCGATGCTCTCGCCACTCGCCTTCATCCTGGTGCTATCCTTTGGCATCAACAAGCTCTCGCGCCCTGCGACGCAGGCGCTGTTCTGGTTATTCGCCGCCTGCATGGGGGCGAGCCTTTCGAACATCTTCATCCGCTACACTGGCCAGTCCATCGCCAGCACCTTCTTCATCACTGCGGCGATGTTCGCGGCGGTGAGCCTTTATGGCTACACAACCAAGGCGGATCTGACGCGCTTTGGCAGCTTCATGATCATGGGCCTGATTGGCATCATGATTGCGGGCCTGGTCAATATCTTCCTGGCGTCTTCCGCACTGGCCTTCGCGATCAGCGTGATTGGTGTGGTCGTGTTCGTTGGCCTCACGGCTTATGACACGCAGCGCATCAAGGCGGATTACCTGCAATTCGCCTATGCGGAAGGCACGGATGAAGCCGGCAAGCGGAGCGTGATGGATGCGCTTGGCCTGTACCTGAACTTCGTCAACCTGTTCCAGCTGCTGCTTTCCTTCATGGGTCAGCGCAACAACGATTGATCTGAGCTTCGGCTTCTGGTCGGAAACCCCGGGGGCGACCCCGGGGTTTTTTTGTGACCAGCGTTACAAGCCCTGGTCTATCGGTACGCGGAGCGCTTCTGCCAAGCGGTTCGTCTCCGCCGCCATGCCAAGCACGGCCAGTAATTCGCCATGCATCGCGTCGGTCATGCCTTTGGCACGCGCGGCAGCGGTATGAGAGGCCGTGCAATATGCACAGCCCGCCGCCGCTGAGGCCGCCAGATACAGCATTTCCTTCGTCAACGGGTCCAGCGCACCAGGCGCCATCACCTGCTTCAGGCTTTCCCAGGTGCGCTTGAGCGTAGGCGGATGCACCGCCAGCGCCTTCCAGAAATTATTGACATCTGGAACGCCGCGCGCGGCCTTGATGTCATCAAACACCGCGCGTACCTCGAGCGCAGCATCGGCGTATTCAACCAGCGCCATCAGGCACCCCCGGGCAAGGGCCGATAGGGAAGTGCGGCAAGGCGTGTGGCATGCAGCGTAATGTCCTGCCAAACGCGGCCCGTCACATAGGGGTCTTCGGCCATCCAGGTACGGGCGGCTTCATCTGTCGCGTGGCGCGTGACGGTGATGGACCCGATCATGCGGCTTCCGGCCTCATCCAGAATGGCACCACCAACCGTCAGCGTGCCATCGGCGGCCATGGGCTGCATGCGCGCGATATGCGCCTCCCGCGCCGCTAGCCGGCGGGCGGGTGCCTCGGCATCCGTGCCATCAAAGGCAATGGAGACGGTGTGGGTGCGGGTGGAAGTCACCGGGTCACCTGGCTTGGGCAGGCGCTGATAGGGTAGCGTCGCGATACGGAAGGGCAGGATGCGGATATCCCCCCAGACGCCTTCCACCGAGAAGGGTTCTTCCGCCAAATAGGCGCGAACGCCGGCCATATCCGGCACATCCAGGATCATCAGCGACCCGGAAGGCACCCATTCGGCGGTGAAAAGCGGCGTGCCGAAGGGCATCCGCCCATCCTCAGCCCAGCGGCTGATCACCGCCCTGTGGCGGTCCATCGCCGCGGCGCGGCGGGTTTTATCGGCACCATCGAAAGCAAGTATCGCGTAGCCCATGGCATTTCCCCTTCTTGAGAAGGGCAGCATGCCATGGCGCCGCGCTTATGCCAGGGGGATACCCCTGGGCTTAATACATATGCTGCCCGCCATTGATGGACAGCGTGGACCCGGTGATGAAATCCGCATCCTCGGCGGTCAGGAAGACCACGCCGCGGGCGATATCCTCGGCCTTGCCGAGGCGCCCGCGCGGGATGCGCGCAATGATCTTTTCCAGAACATCGGGCGGCACGGCGCGCACCATTTCGGTATCAACATAACCGGGGGCAACCGCATTCACGGTAATGCCAAGCTTCGCCCCTTCCTGCGCGAGCGCCTTGGTGAAGCCATGGATGCCGGATTTCGCCGCGGCGTAATTCACCTGGCCATATTGCCCGGCCTGACCATTCACCGAGCCAATATTCACGATGCGGCCGAACTTACGCGCATTCATGCCTTCCCAGACCAGCTTGCAAAGATTGTAGCAGGAACCAAGGTTTGTATCCATCACCGCATCCCACATGTCGCGGTTCAGCTTGCGCATGGTGGCGTCGCGCGTGATGCCGGCATTATTCACCAGGATTTCAATCGGCCCCACTTCGGCTTCGATTTTTGCGATGGCTTCGGCGCATTGCGCGAAATCGGCGACATCGAATTTGTAGCAGGGAATACCGGTACGATCGGTAAACGCCTTCGCCGCCGCATCATTGCCGGCATAGGAAGCAACCACGGTCCGCCCCGCCGCTTGCAGCGCTTCGCTGATCGCAGCCCCAATGCCTCTTTGGCCACCGGTAACAAGTGCAACACGCGCCATGAAATCTCTCTCCTGAATCGCCTGTGATGGGCTGGCCACCCCATGGCAGCCGGCCCTTTAGTTGGTCGAATGTCCCGAGCCGCCAAGTGTTTCCACTTGGCTTTTTCATGCTCCGGGGCAATTTGCGGCAGATCAATAGCGATTTGGCATTTTTGCGCCATAAGAATCACGCGGGCGGGCCGATTTTCCGTCCCGCAGATTAGCTTCTCCTCCTATAGACGTTAACTTACGGCGCGGATCCCCCCGGCCGCGCCGTATTTTTTTACCTAAGCCACAGGATGTGCTAAACTTCATCCATGGTTCTCAGGGCTGTTTTTTTCCGAATTACCGCCGCGGCCGCCTAAGGCGCCAGGCTTTTGGTCTGCGTGCTTTTTCGGTCGGCCGCCTTTACTCGCCCGCCCCGTCACCCAGAACCGGACCCTGCCCATGCTCCCGAACCCATTGACCACGCGCTTTGATCTGCGCGCCGAACCCAGTCCTGGCCTGCTGCCGCGCCTGCTGCAGCCCTTCGCCAAGCGCGATGTGACCCCTGATATGTTCCAGGCCCGTCGTACGGGTGAAGAAATGGACATCACCATCACCTGCCATGACCTGGAACCCGGCATGGCGGTGTTGATTGCGGGCAATCTGGGGCAGGTGATTGGCGTGAGCCGTATTGTGGTGACACCCGGGGAAAGCCTCGCCACGCGGCGGGCATAGCGTTAGAAGGTGCCCATGAAACCACTGATCCTGACCATGGGTGAGCCCGCCGGGATCGGCGCGGAAATCACCGCCGGCGCCTGGCGCGCCTTGCGGGGCAGTGGGCCATGCTTTGCGCTGATTGATGATGCCGGGCGCGATTTCGGCGTGCCGGTGGCGCGGATCAGCGCGCCCGAAGAAGCCAGCGCAGTCTTCGCGCAGGCACTGCCCATTCTGCATCGGCCTTTGGCGGCGCCGGTGGTGCCCGGCAAGCCAAGCCCCGCCCATGCGGGGGCGGTGATTGCCGCCATTGAGGAAGCGGTCGCTTTCGCCAGATCAGGCCGCGCGGCGGGTGTGGTGACCAATCCGATCCAGAAGGCAAGCCTGACCGCCGCTGGCTTTCCGCATCCCGGCCATACGGAATTTTTGGGCGAATTGGCGGGCACAGGCGTGCCGCCCGTGATGATGCTGGCCTGCCCAGAACTCCGCGTTGTGCCGGTGACGGTGCATGAAGCCTTGGCCAAGGCGATAGCGCGGCTGAACCCAGCGTTGATCATGGAAACAACGCGCATTGTCGATGCCGCGTTGAAGCGCGATTTCGGCATTGCCGCGCCGCGCTTGGCGATTGCGGGCTTGAACCCTCATGCCGGGGAAGCCGGCACCATGGGGCGAGAGGAAATTGACATCATCGCCCCCGCCATCGCGGCTTTGCGGGCCGAGGGCATTGATGCGCGCGGCCCCATGCCGCCGGATACCATGTTCACCGCGCTCGCGCGGCCTGGCTATGATGCGGCGATCTGCCTTTATCATGATCAGGCGCTGATCCCGATCAAGACGATTGATATGGCGGGCGGGGTGAATGTGACGCTCGGGCTTTCCATCATCCGCACCAGCCCCGATCACGGCACGGCGTTGGATATTGCCGGCAAGGGGCTGGCCGATCCTGCTTCGTTGATTGCGGCCATCAGGCTGGCCGGTGAGCTTGCTGAAAAGAGAGGTTTGGCGTGAAGCATCTCGATCTATCGGTGAATGTTGATCATGTGGCGACGCTGCGCAATGCGCGCGGTGGGACGCATCCCTGCCCGGTGGAGGCATCGCGCATTGCGGTGGAGGCAGGGGCGGATGGCATTACCGTGCATCTGCGCGAAGACCGCCGCCATATCAAGGACCGCGATGTAGAGCGTATTCGTGCCGAGATCGCGGCACCCATGAATTTTGAGATGGCGGCGACCGAGGAAATGGTCGCCTTCGCGGAACGTATTCGCCCGCCCTATTGCTGCATTGTGCCG
This sequence comes from uncultured Rhodospirillales bacterium, assembly GCA_903927465.1. GTDB lineage: Bacteria > Pseudomonadota > Alphaproteobacteria > Acetobacterales > Acetobacteraceae > Neoroseomonas. Next base: position 9,143 of record CAIYMY010000075.1, read on the forward strand.
GAAAAACGCGCGGAGCTGACCACGGAAGGCGGCTTGGATGTGCTGCGCGCCGGGCCATCTTTGCGCGAAGCCGTGGCGCGGCTTAGCGCCGCCAATGTGCGTGTTTCGATTTTCATCGAAGCCGATGCGGCGCAGATTGAAGCTGCGGCGGCGATTGGCGCGGCGGCGATTGAATTGCATACGGGCACTTATGCCGAAGGGCCGGTCGCGGACAGGCCCGCACAATTGGCGCGCTTGCAGGCGGGTGTGGTGGCGGCGCGGCGGGCAGGCTTGCTCTGCCATGCCGGGCATGGGCTGACCTATGAGACGGTGACCGATATCGCCCGGATGGAGGAGGTGACGGAAATCTCCATCGGGCATTTCCTGATTTCACAAAGCGTTTTTGAAGGGCTGCCCGCGGTGGTGCGTCGTTTCAAGGCGCTGATCGCCGCTGCGCGCGGCGCTTGAGGAGAGAATGATGCCGACTTTGACCGTTGATGGTTATCCGATTGCCTATGCCGAAGCCGGTAGTGGCACGCCTGTGGTGATGGTGCATGGCACTTTGGGGGATCAGCGTTCCTTCGCGGGGCAGATGGAAGCCTTTGGCGTGCAGTATCACGCGGTTTCGATCAGTCTGCGCCATTGCTGGCCGGATAAGTGGCGCGAGGACGGGGATTTTACCATTGCGCGCCATACGGCGGATGTGGCGGGTTTCATTCGTGGGCTTGGCAAGGGCCGGGTGCATTTGATTGGCCATTCGCGCGGTGGGCATATCGCCTTTCGTGTGGCGCAGCATCATCCGGAATTGCTGGAATCGGTCGTGTTGCTGGAACCAGGTGGCGAATTGGATGAAAGCCTGGGCGGCGCGCCGCCGGCTGGCAATCAGGCATCGGCCTTTGCGCGCGGCGCGGCCTTGATTGCTGAGGGCAAGGTGGAAGAAGGCCTGACGGTTGTTGCCGAACATACTGGCGGGCCAGGTGCTTGGGCGAAGCGTTCGGAGGCGCGCAAGACCGTTAATCGCGACAATGCGACAACCTTGCTTGGCCAGATCAAGGAACAGCGCAAGCCCTATGCGCGGTCGGAGGCGGCGGGGATTGCGGTGCGCACGCTACTGGTGGGGGGTGATCAATCCCAACCGCAATTCGGGCGCATTTTGGATGCCTTGGAAGGTGTAATGCCTAATGCACAGCGTGTGACGATTGCGCGCGCCGCGCATAGTGTGCAGGCGGATAATCCGGCTGATTTCAACGCGGCGGTGTTGGCGTTTTTGGTGTCCTAAGTTTCGGCGGGGTCCGGGGTAACACTGTTACCCCGGCGGGGGTTTGGGGGCAGCGCCCCCGGTATTTGTGAACACTTCCTTTACTTCGTCGCCTGCTCCAAAAACCGCAGCAGCGCCGCCAAATCTTCTGCATTATCCACGCGCTGCACGGGCATTTTCGTCCCCGGTGTCACCACATCGGGGCCGCGCGTGAATAGATCGCCGATGGTTGTTGCGTCCCAGATGATGTCTCCGCGCGCCAGGCGTTCGGAATAGGCATAGCCGGGCAGGGACCCCATGCGGCGGCCGAAAATGCCGTGAAGATGCGGCCCGGCCATGGGGCCGGCATCGGGCGTGAGAGCATGGCAGGCGCTGCAGGCGCGAAACACTTGCGCGCCATGGTTATCAAGCCCTGGCGGCAGATCATTGGTGGCAGGGGCGGCGATGGGGCCAATGGCGCGGCCGCTCAGCGCGTCCCAGCGGCGCACTTGCCGGTCAGCGCCGCCGGTCCATAACAGGCGCCCATCGGGGGCGAAGGCTACGGACCACACCGGCAGGCCGGGGCCTTCCAGCGTGTGCAACAGGCGCGCTGTCTCCAGGCCCCAGATCGTTACATTCCCGCCCAAGGACGCCACGGCCAGGCGTGCGCCTGTGGCATCAAGGCTGAGGGCGACGATGGGCCGGTTGCCTGCTTCCACTTCGCGCATAGCGCCATTCGGCGCGATCAGGCGCAAAACGCCATCCACGCCGCCGGCGGCGAGGCCTCCATCGGGCAGGGCAATCAACGCATTCAGCGGCAGGCCGGCTTCGGCGATGATCTGGTTGCTGCCATTGGCGGCCCAAAGGCGGATGGTGCCGTCGAAGCCCGCGCTCACCAGCGCGCCATTGGGGCGGAAGGCGACCGCGTTCACATTGCCGCGATGGCCTTCCAGGATTTTCGCGCTGCCATCGGCAAGGTTCCAAAGCCGCACAGAGCCATCCCAAGCGGCCGAGGCCAAAAACCCGCGATGCACCGCAAGCCCCGCGATCTGCCCCGTATGCCCTTCCAGGATTTGCGTTGGCGCCGCGCCAAGCCCCGGCGCCCAAAGCGCGATGCGCCCGCCTTCCCCGGCGCTGGCCACGCGCCCATCGGGCAGAAGGGCGAGTGCATTGACGCTGCCGCGATGCCAGCGCGCAACGGCGCGTGACTGGCCGGCGCGGGCATCCCAAAGGATGACGGCGTGATCAAAGCCGGCGGAGACGATGTGCTGCCCATCCGGCAGGGGCAAAACGGCGCGCACCGGGCCTCCATGGCCAGACAAATCCTGCGCCAGCGCGGGTACAGCAAGCAGCAGGAACACCCAGAAGAAGCGCCGCATCACATCACCACGCCGCCGCTGACATGGATGGATTGCCCGGTGATGTAGCCAGCGCCCGCTGAGGCAAGAAAGGCGATGGTCGCTGCCACATCATCGGGCGTACCGAGGCGCCGGAGTGGGATGCGCGCGGTGATTTCCTCCCATTGTGCGGCGGAAAGCGCTGCATGGGCGCCGGGGTCTTTGCGCGTATAGCCGGGCACCACCGCATTCACCGTGACTGTCGGCGCCCATTCAATGGCGAGTGCGCGGACCAGCGCCTCCACGGCCGCTTTGGCGGCGGCTGAGGCTGGGAAGGTGGTGACATCATTGCGGAAAAGGTGTGCCACAAAGGAAGAAACGGCGATCAGGCGGGGGTCTTGCCCTGCCGCCAGATGCGGTGCGGCGGCGCGGGCAAGGCGGAGGAAGCTGAAGGTAATCGCCTCATGGCTTCTGGCGAAGTCGGCATCGGTCAGGGCGCTGATTTGGGTGCGGTCCGCAAAGCCGGCATTGGCCACCAGCACATCCAAGCCGCCGAGCGCAGTGATGGTTTCCGCAACCAGCCGTGCCGGCGCCTCGGCTTCGGTGAAATCGGCGAAGGCTTCGGTGACTTGCGCGCCTTTTTCCCGTGCGGCGGCGGCCACACGCGCCAGGGCTTCGCGATTGGCCCGCGTGTGCAGCATCAGCGCCACGCCGGGGGCGGCGAAGGCGCGGGCGGTTGCAGCGCCGATGCCGCTCGCTGCCCCGGTGATGAGAATGCGTCTTGCCGCCATGATCCCGCCCCTGTCTTGTTCGGCGCAGGATAAGCCAGCGCGGCGCCATTGCCAGCCCCGCCCGCCCGCCCCATCCTCACGCGAAATCAGCCAACCAAGGGAAATGCCAAATGACACTCACCGTGCTTGAACCGGAAGGGCTCTATCCGACGACGGATTTGGAACAGCGCATCATGGGGCCAGGCGTGCGAATCCTGCAGGGGGCGTGCAAGGCATCCCTCGCGGAATTGCCCGATGAGCTTTGCCAGCAGGCTGAAGGGCTGATGACGCTGCGCATGGCAGTCCCCGCCGATCAGATTGCGCGTTTCCCGAAGTTGAAGGTCGTGATCCGCATGGGGGTGGGGTATGACCGGGTGGATCGCGCGGCTTGCGCGGCGCGTGGCATCAAGGTGTGTAATGTGCCGGATTATGGCACGCAGGAAGTGGCGGAATTCGCCGTGCTGATGGCGCTTGGGTTAAGGCGCGGATTGACGCTGTATCATGATACGCAGCGTGGCCCGAACCCGGCGAAATGGGCGGTCATGCCTCATCCGGCGGTGCGCCGGCAGGAAGTGCAAACCTTCGGTATTCTGGGCCTGGGGCGCATTGGCACGGCGGCGGCCTTGCGCGCCAAGGCGCTTGGCTATCGCGTGGTGTTTTATGACCCTTCTTTGCCCAATGGATCGGACCGCGCGATTGGCGTCACACGCTGCCGCACCATGGATGAGATGCTCGCACAAGCCGATGTGCTTTCCATCCATTGTCCCCTCACGCGCAAAACGCGGGGTTTGATCGGTGAGCGTGAATTGCGCCTGCTGCCGAAGGATGCCGTGGTGGTGAATACGGCGCGCGGCCCGATTCTGGATATTGATGCTTTGGAGCGTGTGTTGCGCGATGGGCATGTGGCGGCGGCGGGGCTTGATGTGATCCCAGTGGAACCGCCGGTCGAACCCGTGCCATCTCTGCTGCAAGCTTATCGCAACAAGGAAGAATGGCTTGCGGGTCGGCTGATCATCACGCCGCATATCGCCTTCCATACGCCGCAGGCTTGGGATGATATCCGCCTGAAAAGCGCCGAGACCATGCGCGATGTGCTGGTGGAAGGGTTGAATACAAATGTCATCCCGCCCGATTCTGATTGATCAACTGGGCTGATTTCCCCGGCATGGCGCGTTATATAGGCGGAAAGACAATTGGGAGTTTCCGATGAATAGACGCACCATACTGGCGGCACCTTTGGCCGTCCCGTTGCTCGCCGCCACCGCCGCCCAAGCCCAGGCCGCGCTGGTGACGGAGGAATTCATGATCCCGGCCGGCGATGCGGGGATTGAGCTTTTCCTGCGCAATAAGCGCCCAGAAAACCTGACGGCCTTCTCCCCCGCGCGCACGGTGCTGTTTGTGCATGGCGCAACCTATCCCGCGCATACGGCGTTTGACCTGCCACTCGGTGGGTTGTCTTGGATGGATTACATCGCAGGGCAGGGGTTTGATGTTTGGTGCCTGGATATTCGCGGCTATGGCCGCAGCACGCGCCCTGCGGAAATGAGCCAACCGCCAGAGGCCAATGCGCCCATCGTGCGGGGCGATGCGGCGGTGAAGGATATCGGCACCGCTGCCGCCTTCATCCGCGAAAGGCGGAATATAGCGAAGCTGGTGCATATCGGCTGGTCCTGGGGCAGCACGCTGATGGGCCGCTTCGCCGCCGATAACCCGGCGCAGGTGGAACGCCTGGTGCTGTTCGCGCCACCCTGGCTGCGTGATGGGCCAAGCCTTGCCGGTGGCGCTGGGTCTGCGACGCTGGGCGCTTATCGGACCGTGACGCAGGCGCAGGCGCGGGAACGCTGGATGACGGGTGTGCCGGAAGGCAAGCGCGCCGGCCTTATCCCGCCCGGCTGGTTTGAACATTGGGCCGGAGTGACTTGGGCGACGGACCCAGAAGGCATGCGCCGCAACCCGCAAAGCCTGCGTGCGCCCAATGGGGTGCTGCTGGATGGGCGCGACTATGCCCAGGCTGGCCGGCCCTATTGGGACCCCGCCAAGGTCACCGCGCCAACCCTGCTGGTGGTTGCGGAATGGGACCGCGATACGCCGCCCGCCATGGCCATGGCGATCTTCCCGCTGCTGACGAATAGCCCGGGCAAGCGCCTGGTGGTGCTGGGGGAAGGCACGCATACCATTGTGATGGAACGCAATCGCGGCGCGCTATTCCAGGCGGTGCAGGGCTTCCTGGCTGAAACCTCTGCCTGACGCCGCGTTTTGCGTCATGCCATGCTAAATCCTGTTTGAACGAATCGGAGACCGCCTTCCATGCCCAAACTCGCCCCCTCGCCCGGCCTGGTGGTTGACCGCAACCTGGCGCTTGAATTGGTGCGCGTGACGGAAGCTGCGGCGCTCGCGGCCTCCCGCTGGATTGGCCGAGGCGACAAGAACGCCGCCGATGGCGCCGCGGTGGAAGCCATGCGCAAGGCCTTCGATACGGTCGCCATCACCGGCACGGTCGTGATCGGCGAAGGTGAGATGGATGAGGCGCCGATGCTCTATATCGGCGAAAAGGTCGGGCTTTACGCCAGGGCTGGCGGTGGGCCAGAAGTGGACATTGCGGTGGACCCGCTGGAGGGTACCTCCATCACCGCCAAGGGCGGACCGAATGCGATTGCGACTGTGGCACTCGCGGAAAAGGGCGGCTTTTTGCATGCGCCGGATATCTACATGGACAAGATCGCGGTCGGGCCTGGCTTGCCAGACGGCATTGTGGATTTGGATGCCAAGCCTGAGGAAAACCTCCGCGAATTGGCGCGTGCCAAGAAATGCGAGATTGGCGATTTGATGGTCTGCGCACTGGATCGCGACCGCCATAAGGAAATGATCCGCGCCTGCCGCGCGGCTGGCGCGCGCATCATGCTGCTCGGCGATGGTGATGTCTCCGGCGTTATTGCCGTCAGCCAACCGGAAGCGGGCGTGGATATTTATATGGGCTCGGGCGGCGCGCCTGAAGGTGTGTTGGCAGCGGCGGCTTTGCGCTGCATTGGTGGGCAGATGCAAGGCCGGCTGATGTTTGAGAATGAGGAACAGGTGGCGCGCGCGCTTTCCATGCGCATCACCGATCCCCACCGCAAATACAGTGTGGAGGAAATGGCCAAGGGCGATGTGATGTTTGCGGCGACAGGTGTGACCAGCGGCGCCATGCTGCGCGGTGTGCGGCGTTTTGCGGGTGGGGCCTATACGCATTCCATCGTCATGCGGTCCAAATCCGGCACGGTGCGCTATGTGGAAGGGCATCATAATTTCGCGCGCAAGCCCAGCGCCTTCATCGCTTGATCAGGGCGCGCGTAATTCATGGATGATAGCGCGCTGACAGGTCCCGTATTGGGTGTCACGCGCAGCCTGACAGGGCGAAGCTGGCAATGGCGCGCAGGCGATGCGCGCATCGGCCTTGGCATCGCGCAGCGGCTTGAATTGCCGGAGATGCTGGGGCGCTTGCTCGCCGCGCGCGGCATTGGCCTTGATGAAGCGGCGGATTTCCTGGAGCCGAAGCTGCGCGCGCTCATGCCGGACCCGTCGCGGTTGGCGGATATGGAAGCGGCGGCGGATCGCATCGCGGTTGCGGTGCGGAGTGGTGAGCATGTCGCGGTATTCGGCGATTACGATGTGGATGGCGCTTGCGCTGGCGCGCTGATGACGCGGTTCTTGCGTGATCTTGGCTGCCAAGTGACACCTTACGTGCCGGATCGCATCAAGGAAGGCTATGGGCCGAATGCGCCGGCGATTGCGGCACTTTGTAAAGGCGGTGCTTCGCTGATCATTTGCGTGGATTGCGGCATTGCGGCGGGTGTGGCTTTGGCCGCGGCGGAAGGCCGCGCTGATGTTGTGGTGCTGGACCATCACAAGGCGGAAGGCGCGCTGCCGGCGGTGCTTGCCGTGGTCAATCCCAATCGGTTGGATTGCCCATCTGGCTTGCGGCATATCTGTGCGGCGGCGGTGGCGTTTCTGGCGGCAACGGCAAGCCTGCGCGTGTTGCGTCGCGCTGGATGGTTCACGCGCCGGAAGGAACCTGATTTGCTTGCGCTGCTGGATATCGTGGCGCTTGCGACCGTGTGTGATGTCATGCCGCTCACGGGGTTCAACCGCGCCTTGGTGACGCAGGGCTTGAAGGTGCTGGGCAAGCGCGAGCGGATTGGCTTGGCTGCGCTGCTGGATGTGGCGGGGCAGAAGGATGCGCCAAGCGCGCATACGCTGGGCTTCATGTTGGGACCGCGCATCAATGCCTCTGGCCGAATCGCGGAAGCTGATTTGGGTTTGCGGTTATTGCTGTCTGAGGATGCGATTGAAGCGCGCGCCATGGCGGAAAAATTGGATGAGGTGAATAAGCGCCGGCAGGAAGTGGAAGGCGATATGCTGGGCACGGCGATGGCGATGGCGGAAGCGCAGGTCAAGGCGGGCCATGCCGTGCTGCTGATTGCGGCAGAGGGTTGGCACCCCGGCGTGGTTGGTATTGTCGCAGGCCGCGTCAAGGAAAAATTCAATCGTCCTGCCTGTGTGGCGGGGATTACGGGAGGCATCGCGAAGGGCTCAGGCCGATCCGTCACGGGCATTGATCTTGGCACTGCGATCATCGCAGCGCGAGAGATGGGCTTGCTTGAGACCGGCGGCGGGCATCCGATGGCGGCGGGATTTTCCTATAATGCTGCGAAGGGCGAAGCCTTCCACGCCTTTTTGGAAGAACGGCTTGCCCATGCCGCCCGGCTGCCAAGTGCGGCGGATTTACTGGTGGAAGGTGCGCTGACGGTCGCCGCCGCCACCACGGCCTTGGCCAAGGATATCACACGCTTGGCGCCCTTTGGCGCTGGCAATGAAGAACCCATCTTCGCCCTGTCCCGCGCACGTGTGGTGAAAGCGGATCGCATCGGCAAGGAAGGTGCTACCATCCGCGCCTTTGTTGAAGGCGAAGGTGGCGGGCGGCTGAAAACAATCTGCTTCCGCGCCAAGGATGGACCATTGGCCGAGGCTTTGCTCTCACCCGATCGCACGCCCTTGCATTTATGCGGGCATTTGCGCGCGGAAGCCTGGAATGGCGATGTGAGCGTCGGGTTTCAGATTGTGGATGCCGCGCGGGTCTAACGCGGCGTGTGTCAGTGCTGCGGCCAGGAAATCGGCGGCAGCTGCATCAGCGGAATTTGCGCCGCGCTGACCACACCATTTTGCAACGCGATCGGAATTTCCGCGACTGGCGG
>CAIYMY010000076.1 GCA_903927465.1 uncultured Rhodospirillales bacterium
GCCATGAGCCTTGAACCAGGCCGCGCCCGGCCGGAACCCACACCCGAAACCCGCCACTTCTGGGAGGGGCTGCGCCAAGGCAAGCTGTTGCTCCAGCGCTGCGGCGATACGGGCAAGCCCTATTTCCCGCCGCGCCCCTTCAGCCCCTATACGGGCACGCGCAATGTCGAAGTTTTTGAAGCTTCAGGCCGTGTCACGCTGCATTCCTATGTGATCCATCATCGCCCAGTGCCTGGCTTCAAGCCGCCCTATGCGATTGCGGTGGTGGAACTGGAAGAAGGCCCGCGCATGATGACGAATATCGTTGAATGCCCGCAAACGCCGGAAGCCTTGGTGCTGGACATGAAGCTGGAATTGGCGCCAACCAAGATGGATGACGACATCACCCTGCCCCTTTTCCGCCCCGCGAAGGAGGCTTGAGCCATGATACGTCCCGGTGAAATCGCCATTGTTGGCGCGGCTGAAAGCACACGCATCGGCGCTGTGCCCGATATGGCGCAAATCATGCTACATGCGGATGCGGCGCTGAATGCCATGGCGGATGCAGGCTTGAAGCCCGCCGATATTGATGGCGTTGCCTGTGTTGGCCCCATGATGCCGCAACAGATCGCGCATTACCTTGGCATCACGCCGAAATGGGTGGATGGCACCGGCGTTGGCGGCTGTTCCTTCATGCTGCATGTGCGCCATGCAGCGGCGGCCATTCATGCAGGCTATTGCAAGACCGTTTTGATCACGCATGGGGAAAGCGGCAAATCCCGCGTCAATGGCACGCCGCGCCCGGCAGAACCACAAAGCCTGAATGGCCAATTCGAAGCGCCCTTCGGCCCGATGGGTCCACCCACACTCTTCCCCATTCCTGTACTGCGCTACATGAAGACCTATGGCGTCACGCATGAACAAATGGCGCAGGTTGCGGTCGTGCAGCGCGAATGGGCGGCGAAGAACCCACGCGCAGCCTTCAAGGACCCGATCACGATTGATGATGTGCTGAACAGCAAAATGATTGCCTATCCCTTCCGGCTGCTGCAATGCTGCCTGGTGACGGATGGCGGCGGCGCGCTGATTTTGACCTCATCCGATCGCGTCAAGGATTTCCCGACCAAGCCTTGCTACATTCTGGGCAGCGGCGAAAGCGTGGAAACCACCATGGTCAGCCAGATGGAAGATTTCACCTCCTCACGCGCTTTCCGCGTGGCGGGGCCGGAAGCCTTCCGCATGGCCGGCATCAAGCACAGCGATGTGGATCATTTGATGATCTATGACGCCTTCGCGCATCTGCCCATGTATGGCTTGGAAGATCTTGGCTTCGTCAAGCGCGGTGAGGCCAAGGATTTCATCTGGGAACGCAATACGGCGCCGGGCGGCAAACTGCCGATCAATACCAATGGCGGCGGGCTTTCTTATACCCACACCGGCATGTATGGCATGTTCGCTTTGCAAGAAAGCGTGCGCCAGGTGCGCGGCACAGCGCCGGCCCAGGTGCCCAATGTGAAAATCAGCGTGGCGCATGGCGTAGGCGGCATGTTCTCCGCCTCCGGCACCGTGGTGCTCAGCAATCAGCGTCCCTGAGAGAGGTTGATGATGACGGAGGCGGTAAACTTACGCGAAAGGGTGAAGGAACCGCCTTCGCCATTGCTGGTGGAAAGCTATTATCGCGGGTCAGTCGCGCGGGCGCAGCATTATGTCTTTCAGCATGAGATGTGGGTGCATCTGGCACATGGGCTGATGCTGGAACGCCAAGGCATCATCGCCCGCGATGCCATGGCGCAAATCCTGCCGGAAATTATTGCCATGGCTGATGCTGGGCCGGATGCGGTGCCGGTGGATTATCGGCAAGAAGATCTCTATTCCTATGTCGAGAAACTCATCATCCAAAAACTTGGCCCCGATATTGGCGGGCGGCTGCATATTGGCCGCAGCCGGAATGATCTGAACGCAACCACCTGGCGCATGGCGTTGCGCACGGAATTGCTGGTGGTGCTGGGACTGCTGACTGATTTGCGGCAGACAATGCTGACGCTTGCTAAGGAACATATCGCCACCATCATGCCTGGCTATACGCATGGCCAGCATGCGCAACCCATCACCTTTGGCTATTGGCTGGCCTCGGCCGCGGATGCGCTGGCGCGTGATCATCAAAGGCTGATGGGTGCGCTGGCGCATTGCGATCTTTGTCCCCTGGGCGCGGGCGCGCTTTCCACCACGGCCTTCCCGCTTGATCGCACGTGGGTCGCTGATGCACTCGGCTTCGCTGCGCCGCTTGAGCTTGCCTATGATGCCGTATCGTCGCGCGATGATGCGCTGGAAGCGGCATCCGCCATGGCGGTGATGATGACGCTGCTGTCGCGCCTTGCGACCGATCTCCAGAATTGGGGCAGCTGGGAATATGGTTTTGTCGAATTGGCGGATCGTCATTCGGCTGTTTCCAGCATCATGCCGCAGAAGAAAAACCCTGTGGCGCTTGAACATCTGAAGGCCGCTGCCGCCATGGTGCAGGGCGCGCATCACGCCGCCATGGCCTGCACCAAAAATACCGCCTTCGCCGATGTGAATGACGCGGTGACGGCGGTGAATGAACCTGTGCTGGATGCAGCACTTCGCAGCCGGCGCATCCTGGCCCTGTTTCAGGAAGTGATGCAGGGCCTAAGCCTCAACAAGGACTGCATGGAAAATGCGGCGCGCGAAGGTTTTGGCTCGGCCACCGAATTGGCCGATGTGATTGTGCGCGAAACCGGGCTTAGTTTCCGCATGGCGCATAATATCGTTGCCATTGTCGTGCGCGATGCCTTGGCCGAAGGCCGCACGGCAGAAAGCATTTCAAGCGCGGCCTTGGATGAGGCTGCGCAGGTGCTGTTCGGCAAAGCATTGCATATTCCGGCCGCGAAGCTCCGCGCCGCACTTGATCCGGCAGAAAATCTGATCGGGCGCAATGTGCAAGGTGGCCCAGCGCCGACCGCCATGGCTGCGCTGCTAGCGCGCCGGCGCGATAGCCTGGCGCAGGATCGTGAAACGATTACTGCCATCAGCCAGCGTATTGCGGAAGCTCGGGCGGCGTGTTGGGCACAAGCGAACGCCTTGGCCGCGCAAATGCGCCCGTAGTCTTGCGGCAACGGCCAATGCTAGGCTGAACATGAAATAGCGTGGGCCATGCCAGCACCGCGCCAAAACCGGGAGGACGACATGAAACTGACACGCCGCACTGCCTTGACTGCCGCCGCGGGGTTGCTTGCTACACCCGCCATCGCGCAATCAGGCTTTCCCAATCGCCCCATTCGCCTGATCGTGCCCTGGCCGCCCGGCGGTTCCACCGATGGTCAATTGCGCGCCTTGGCTGAAGCGGGATCGCGGTATCTTGGCCAGCAGGTGATTATTGACAATCGCGGCGGCGCCAGCGGCACCTTGGCCGCGGCGGCCATGGCGCAGGAACAGCGCGGCGATGGCTATATGGTCGGGCAATTGCCCATCACCGTCTTCCGCTTCCCGATGATGTCGAGCCGCCCGACCTGGGACCCAATGAAGGATTTCACCTATATCATCCATCTGACCGGCTATCTTTTCGGGGTGGTAGTGAAGGCCGATAGCCCCTGGAAGAATTGGGAAGAATTCCTCGCCTATGCCAAGGCCAATCCGGGCAAGGTCGCTTATGGATCGCCCGGTGTTGGCACAACGCTGCATATCACCATGGAACGCATCGCACTCGAACGCGGCATTGAATTCCTGCATGTACCCTTCCGGGGCGGCGCGGATAATGCGCAATCCCTGCTCAGCGGGCAGACCCAGGCGATGGTTGATTCAACCTCCTGGGCGCCATTGGTAGATGGCGGGCAGTTTCGCTTGCTTTGCACCTGGGGCGAACAACGCGCCAAGCGCTACCCGGATGCACCCACGCTTGTTGAAAGCGGCATCAATATTGTCTCCACCTCACCCTATGGCATTGCCGCGCCCAAGGGCGTTGATCCAGGCATTGTCAAAGTGCTGCATGATGGCTTCAAGCAGGCGCTGTATGATCCCGTGCATACCACCGCGCTGGAACGCTTCGATATGCCGCTGATCTACAAAAGCAGCGAGGATTACCGAGCTTCAGTGGAGAAGATTATCGAAGAAGAAGGAGCGGTAATCCGTCGCCTTAATCTACGCATCAATTGATGATCGCTTGGTGATGGCGGTTCTACCGCTGCCATCACCAACTTGCTTACCCCGCCCTCAACTCATCCAGCGCGAGTGAGACTTGGCGCTGCACCGCGCCATCCTCATCACGCAGCGCCAGCGTAACGCGCTTGTTGTGCCAATCCATCTCCAGCGTGCCGAAGTTGACGCGCGGATAAAGTTCTCCAAGGCGATTGGGGCCTTGTTCCCGCGCATTCACAAATTGCCGGTTGATTCCGCTTGAGGTGATTTCAGTCAGCGGATAGGCCGTGCCTTGGCTTTCACGATAAAGCGCGCCGATATGCCGATCGCCGGATAGAAATACCACGCCCCGCGCCTTGGTGCTTGCGATCAGATCATAAAGCCGCTGGCGTTCGCGCGGGAAATTGCCCCATCTTTCCCAGCCATGGCCTTCCACCACGACCTGGATGGAAGAAACAATCAAGCGCAACTCTGCCGGTTCTCGCAGGCATTGGGCAAGCCAATCCCATTGCCCGTCGCCGAGTATGGTCTTTGCCGGATCATCATCCGGCAAATAGCGTTCCCGCCCGGGTGCGCCGCGCATATCCGTGATTCGCAAAGGGGAACGAAACCAGCGCGTATCCAGCAGAATGATCTGAACGCGCTGCCCTGCCGGTCCCAGCGTCAGATGATGATAAATCCCATCGCGCCGGCGTCTGATGTCATCGGCCGGCACGCGCCAGAATTCAAGAAACGCGTCCTTCGCTTCCTGCTTGAAGGGGTTTTCAACGCCGCCATCATTCACGCCAAAATCATGATCATCCCAGATCGCGGTGTAATGCTGTTGGCCCGCGATGAAGCCCATGAATTCCTGATGTTGCTGCGCCCGGGCATAGGCTTCCTGCAATTCCGCCAGATCATGCCGCCGCACCCCGCCATAAACATTATCGCCGGCGAAGATAAAGAATTCCGGCTGCCAGGCACGCACCGCGCGCCAGATCGGCTGAGGCAGCTTCTCATCGGCACAGGTTCCGAAGGCAATGCGGCTGATCGCCGCACCCTGCGCCGCCACCGGCACAGCAAGCGGCGCCAAGGCCGCTAGCGCCAAGCCACGTCGCGTGATCATGGGCTTCAAACCTGCGGCACTTCAACCTTGCCGGTATGCAGCTCGAGGCGCGACATCGCGGGCGCCTCCTGCCCCGCATCGCGGAAGGCCTGCTTCAGCGCCGCCATATTGGGCGCAAAGATGGATTCGCGATTTTTGCTGACCCAATCACGCGATTGCTGCGGCATCACGAGCGAGCCCTGGAAGCGCGGCATTACCCACCGCGCGAAAAGTTCAAAGGAACGCATGGTGGCTTCCCGATCGGCCCATTCATGGGCGCGGAACAACACGCCCCCCGCTCCGCCATCCGTGAAGCTCAGCAAACGCTCAATCCCAGCCGCCACAGTTTCCGGTGATCCCACCAGCGTTGAACCCATCTCCAACCCATCGCGCAGCGGGTCTTCGGAACGCATCGGTGGCCGGCCCAGGGTTTCGCTGAAATAGGTCAGCGTCTCCAAAGCCTCACCATGGCGCACATCACGCAGCGCACGTTCATCATCCTCGGCGCAATGCAGATTGACCACCAGGCGCCAATTGCGCCGTTCCATCTTCTGGCCATGCTTCGCGGCTTCTGCTTCCGCCATCTGCCATTGCTGGGCGAGTGATTTCGGCCCGCCCGGCAGCCCGGCACCCAGCGATATCAGCCCAAGCCCATATTTCGCCGCTGCCAGCGCGCCCGATGGCGTGGTGGAAGACGCGACGGAAATCGGAAAGCGCGGTTCCGAATAAGGTGCAAGATGCAGCCGTGCCTCACGCAAGGTGAACCAATCGGTTTCCATCGTCACAGGTTCTTCGCAGGCCAAAAGCCGCGTAATCGCGTTCAGCGATTCATCCATGCGCCTGCGCTGATGCGCGGCATCAATACCCATCATATACGCGTCCGATACCAGCGCGCCCGGCCCGCAGCCCAGCATCACGCGCCCGCGCGTCATGTGATCCAACTGCACGAAGCGCTGCGCAACCAGCAGCGGGTGGTGATACGGCAGGCTGGTCACACCTGATCCAAGCTTGATGTGCTTGGTGCGTTCCGCCGCCGCCGCAATCATGATTTCCGGGCTGGCGATTGTTTCCCAGCCGGCGGAATGATGCTCGCCAATCCAGGCCTCATCAAAGCCCAGATGGTCAAGCCATTCGATCAATTCCAAATCGCGCGTGAGCCCAAGTGTCGGGTTGTCACCAACCCGATGAAACGGGGCCAAGAAAATGCCGAAGCGAAGGCGGCGAGGCAGCATGGCTGGGTTCTCCATCACATGGAAGGCGGGTCGCCCGCCAGGAATTCCTCGCCGCCATAATCGGCTGCGCGAGGCAGGCGCAGGATGCGCCCTTCAGGGGTCATGCCCACAAGTTCGGGCAATACGGTTACCACGGGCTTGGCGCGCGCGGCGGCGAAGGCTTCCGCCACGCTTTCATGCCGGGCAAGCTTGGTCAGGTTCATGCGTGTCGGGAACACCA
>CAIYMY010000077.1 GCA_903927465.1 uncultured Rhodospirillales bacterium
CGCCGCCGCCGGGGGCATCACCACCATTTGCGTGCTGCCGGATACCGACCCGGCCTTGGATGACCCCGCGCTGATTTCCTTCATCGCCAGGCGGGGTGAGGCCACGGGTTCGGTCACGCTGCTGCCTTACGGCGCCGCGACATCGGGCTGTGCCGGCAAGGAATTGGCCGAATTCGGCTTGCTCCGCGCCGCCGGCGCCATTGCCTTTACCGATGGGGTGCGCGCCATTGCCTCGGCACGCACCATGCGGCTTGCGCTGTCTTACGCGCGTGCCTTTGGCGCCTTCATCGTGCAGCACCCGGAAGAACCGAGCCTGGCTTCTGGCGGCGCCGCCACCGAAGGCGAATTGGCCACGCGCCTTGGCCTGCCTGGCATTACGCCGGCGGCGGAAGCCATGATGGTGGCGCGCGACATCGCGCTTGCGCGCATCACGGGCGGGCATGTGCATTTTGCGCATGTCTCCACCGCCGCCGCGCTCGATTTGATCCGCGCCGCCAAGGCCGAGGGGCTGGCGGTCACCTGCGATACCGCGCCGCCCTATTTTGATCTGAACGAAACCGCAATTGGCGATTATCGCAGCTATGCCAAGCTCTCCCCGCCTTTGCGCACCGAAGCTGATCGGCAGGCGGTGGTGGTAGGGCTGGCGGATGGCACGGTTGACGCGATTGCCTCAGACCATCAGCCGCGCGATGCCGATGACAAGCGCTTGCCTTTTGCGCAAGCCGAGGCCGGCGGCGCGGGGCTGGCGACTTTGCTGGGCGTAACTTTGGCGCGCGTGCATGCGGGGGATGTGCCCATGCTCACCGCGCTTGGGCTGCTGACAGCGCGGCCCGCGACGCTGCTTAATTTGCCGCAGGGCAGGCTCGCCAAGGGCGCGCCGGCGGACCTCGTGCTGTTCCATCCCGATCGCGGCTGGAAGGTTGAAGCCGGCAAGCTGCCGGGCAAGGCGCAGAACTCGCCTTTTGACGGTCGCGCCCTGGAAGGCCGGGTGCTTGGCACCTGGAAAGCCGGGCGGCGCGTTTTCGGGGGCTGAGTCATGGCGGAACATGCGGACAGCATTAGTTTTCTGATTGCGCTGCTGGGTGGCTATTTGATTGGCTCTATCCCCTTCGGCCTGCTGTTGACCAAGGCCGCCGGGCTTGGCGATATCCGCCAGGTCGGCTCCGGCAATATCGGGGCGACCAATGTGCTGCGCACCGGGCGCAAAGGCCTGGCGGCAGCGACGTTGATCCTGGATGGATTAAAGGGCGCGGTGGCGATTTTGCTGGCGCGCCATTTCCTGGGTGATCAGGATGTGGTCGTGGGCACGGCAGCGGTGCTCGGGCATTTGTTCCCGGTCTGGCTTGGCTTTCGCGGCGGCAAGGGGGCTGCGACCGGGCTTGGCGTACTTCTGGCCGCTGCTTGGCCGGTTGGGCTTGCATGCTGCGCCGTGTGGCTGGTGGCGGCGAAACTCCTGAAAATGTCGTCAGCGGCGGCGCTGGCTGCCTTTGCGGCGGCACCGCTTTTCGCCCTGGTCCTATCCAGCACGGATCACGCGCTGATGGCGTTGCTGATCGCCTTTCTGGTGTTTTGGCGGCATGAGGCGAATATCCGCCGCCTGCTGGCCGGGACCGAACCGCGCATCGGCAAAACTGTAAAATAGAAGCTCAATTTAGTATTTCCCGCATAGGTTGAATTGTGGCATAGGATTTCGCCTATGCCTACAGCCGCGCCCAGTCCTACCGAAAGCCTCGCCCTCTGGCGCATCGCCCAGACCGAGGGCATTGGCCCCATGGGTTTTCGCCGCCTGCTCGCCCGCCATGGCAGCGGGGCGGCGGCGCTGGAGGCTTTGCCCCGTCTTCTGGCCAAGCGTGAAACGCCGGCGCGTATCCCAAGCCTGGATGATGCGCGGCGGGAAGCTGACGCCATGGCCAAGCTCGGCGCGCGTTTCATCTTTTGGGGCAGTTCTCACTACCCGCCCTTGCTTGCTTTGCTGGCGGATGCGCCGGCCATGCTCGCGGTGCAGGGCGATGCCGCTTTGCTGGCGCAGGTGCCAAGCTTTGCCATTGTTGGCGCCCGCAATGCCTCGGCCGCCGGACGACGCATTGCGGAAGACATCGCGGAGGCACTGACAGAAGCCGGGGTGCTGGTGATCTCGGGGCTGGCGCGCGGGGTGGATACGGCGGCGCATCAGGGCGCTTTGCGCGTTGGGCGGACGCTGGCCGTGCTGCCGGGGGGCCTGGATGTCGCCTATCCGCCCGAAAACGCCGCGCTGCAGGCGCGGATTGGCCGTGAAGGCGCTGTGGTCGCGGAACACGCGCTCGGCACCGCACCACTCGCCCGCCACTTCCCGAAGCGCAACCGCATCGTGGCTGGGCTTTCGCTCGGCGTCCTGGTGGTGGAAGCGGCAGAGCGATCCGGCACGCTGATCACCGCGCGCCTTGCTTTGGAAGCGGGGCGAGAGGTCTTCGCCATCCCCGGCAGCCCGCTCGATCCGCGCAGCCGCGGCGCCAATGACCTAATCCGCCAGGGTGCCCATCTGGTGGAAAGCGCTGCTGATGTGCTGACGCATCTGCCCGAAGCGCCGAGTGATGCCCCGCTTTTTGCCCTGGCCCGTACCCCGGAAAATCCAATCCCCGAGGATGTACCGCCGGAAGCCACCCCCGGCGAATATGGTCATCTGATTGATTTAATTGGAATGTCACCGATATCTGTTGACGATCTTCTCCGGCGCTGTCACCTCTCATCCCCCGCGCTCCAGGCGGCGCTTGCTGATCTGGAACTGGAAGGCCGGGTGGATATGCTGCCCGGCCATCGGGTAGCGCTATCCGGGCGAGGGTGAATCGGGAAAGCATGAGCGACGTTGTCGTTGTGGAATCGCCGGCCAAGGCGAAGACGATTGAAAAATATTTGGGCCGGGATTTCACGGTATTGGCCTCCTATGGCCATGTCCGCGATCTGGAAGAAAAGGATGGTGCGGTCCTGCCAGATCAGGATTTCGCCATGCTCTGGGGCAAGGACCCGCGCGGCGAACAGCAAGTGGGCCGCATTGCGGCTGCGCTGAAGGGCGCCAAGCGACTTTACCTGGCTACCGACCCGGATCGTGAAGGGGAAGCGATTTCCTGGCATGTGAAGGATATGCTGGCCGAGCGCGGGGCGCTGAAGGGCAAGCATGTTCAGCGCATTACCTTCAATGAAATCACCAAGCGCGCTGTACAATATGCGGTGGCGCATCCGCGGGATCTGGATCAGCCGCTGATCGAAGCCTATCTGGCGCGGCGCGCGCTGGATTATTTGGTGGGCTATACGCTTTCACCCGTGCTGTGGCGGAAATTGCCAGGTTCGCGTTCTGCGGGCCGCGTGCAATCCGTGGCGCTGCGTTTGATTTGCGAACGCGAAGCGGAAATCGAAGCGTTTCGCGCGCGCGAATATTGGTCCATTGAAGGCCGCTTCACCACGGCGGCAGGCGCGCCCTTCACCGCGCGGCTCACGCATCTTGAAGGCCGCAAGCTTGAACAATTCGACCTGCCGGATGAAGCGTCGGCACTGCGCGCGAAGACGCTCGCCGAAGGCGGCAGCTACAGTGTGGCGTCGGTTGAAAAGCGCCGCGTGCGGCGGAACCCGCCCCCGCCCTTCATGACCTCCACGCTGCAGATGGAAGCATCGCGGAAGCTCGGCATGGGCGCGCAGCAAACCATGCGCACGGCGCAGGCTTTGTATGAAGCCGGGCACATCACCTATATGCGGACGGATGGCGTGACCATGGCGCGCGAAGCCATTTCCGCCATTCGTGAACACGTGAAAAGCGCATTTGGGCCGAATTACATGCCCGCCGCGCCGCGCGAATATGCCTCCAAGGCCAAGAACGCGCAGGAAGCGCATGAGGCGATTCGCCCGACGGACGTAACGCGCAGCCTCGATACCATGGGCGGCGAATTGGAAGGCGCGCAGGCCAGGCTTTATGATCTGATCTGGAAGCGCGCGGTAGCGTCCCAGATGGCCTCGGCCGAGATGGATCAAACGGCGGTGGATATCACCGCCAAGGATGCCCGCGCGCAATTCCGCGCCACCGGTTCCGTGATTGCCTTTGACGGTTTCCTGAAGCTGTATCGCGAAGATGAGGATGATCGCGCGGCCGATGCGCGCGCCGGCATTGCGCCCGGCAGCGCGCCTGCCGAGGATGAGGATAGCCGCATCCTGCCGCCCATGCGGGATAAGGAAGCGCTGAAGCACGGTGACATCGCGGCGAGCCAGCATTTCACGCAGCCGCCACCGCGTTATTCTGAAGCGTCACTTGTGAAGCGACTGGAAGAACTCGGCATTGGCCGGCCATCCACCTATGCCTCCATCATGCAACGCTTGCAGGATTTGAAATATGTCTCGCTTGAGAAACGGCGCTTCATCGCGCAGGATCTCGGGCGCATGGTCACCACCTTTCTGGTGCGGTTTTTCGAGAAGTACGTGGATACCGGCTTCACCTCCGCCATGGAGGAAAAGCTTGATGAAATTTCCGGTGGTCGTGCCGAATGGCGTGCGGTGATGCATGTTTTCTGGGATGAATTCTCCCGCGCCGTGGAAGCGACCAAGGATCTCAAGATCCGCGACGTGATTGACGCGCTGGATGAGGATCTGGGGCCGCATATTTTCCCCGCGCGCGGGGATGGTACAGATCCTCGTGTCTGCCCGACCTGTGCTACAGGCAGGCTGGGGCTGCGGCTCGGGCGCGGTGGCGCATTTGTCGGCTGTTCGAATTACCCTGAATGTCGTTACACCCGCCCCTTCGGTGTTGGTTCCGCCGATGGCGACGCTGCCGGCGGCGACCGCGATTTGGGCCAGGATCCGGTGACGGGCCAGGCCGTGACCATGCGTCGCGGTCCCTATGGCGTTTATGTGCAGCTCGGTGAGCCCGGCACAGATGCCAAGGGCAAGCCCACCAAGCCGCGCCGCGCGAGCCTGCCCACCGGGCAAAACCCGGATGGCATGACACTGGAAGGTGCTTTGGGCTTGCTTTCCCTGCCGCGCGTGGTTGGACTTGATCCGGAAAGCCAGGAAGAAATTACCGCCGGGCTTGGGCGTTTCGGCGCCTATGTTCGCTGCGGCAGCATCTTCAAATCCTTGGACAAGGATGATGATGTGCTGACGGTTGGGCTCAATCGCGCCGTGGCACTTTTG
This sequence comes from uncultured Rhodospirillales bacterium, assembly GCA_903927465.1. GTDB lineage: Bacteria > Pseudomonadota > Alphaproteobacteria > Acetobacterales > Acetobacteraceae > Neoroseomonas. The sequence continues at coordinate 5,152 of CAIYMY010000077.1, forward strand.
GCCGATGCACGGTCCCGCATTCGGGAATTGGGCGCACACCCCAAGGACGGTGAGATGGTGGTGGTGCGCAAGGGCCGCTTTGGGCCCTACGCGCAGCATGGGCGGACCGTCGCCAATTTGCCGCGCGATCTGGCCATGGAAGACGCTCAGCTTGCGGATATGGTCACGCTGCTTGCCGAAAAGGGCAAGGAGATGAAGGCGCGCGGCGCGGCGGCCCGCAAGGGTGCGAAGGGTGGCGCGCGCAAGGCCGCTGCCGCAGCGGCACCCGCCAAGCCAGCCGCCAAGGCGAAACCAGCAGCGAAAGCAAAGCCGGCAGCAAAGGCAAAGCCAGCCGCCAAGCCAAAAGCCACCACCGCCGCCAAGGCGAAACCGGCAGCCAAGGCGAAGCCCGCGGCCAAAGCCAAGCCCGCCGCCCGCAAGAGTAGCCGCTGATATGCCGCGTCGCGGCCCGCCGGTGAAAGGCCATAAGGCCCGATCCCGCGCCGCCTCCGGCCCGGTGGCCAGCGCGAAACATCGCGGCACGGCGCTCCAAGTTGCGGAGACAACAGGCGAGCTTCCTTCCAAGGCCGCGCTGCGCGGTTTTCTGGCGGAAGCCAAGGGCCGCGTGACGAAATCCGAAATCGCCCGCGCTTTTGGGCTGAGTACGGATCAGCGCCCGGCACTCCGCCACATGATGCGCGCATTGGCGGAAGAAGGTGGCGCAAGCCCTGCCGGCAAGCGCGCCATCATCGCGCCAGGCCGCTTGCCGGATATGGCGCCGGTGGAAGTGACCGGCACAGACCCTGATGGCGACCCCATCGCGCGCCCGCTGCAATGGGAGGGTGAGGGCCGCCCGCCCATCATCTATATGCGCCCGGAAGGCAAAGGCCGCCCGGCGCTGGCGGTTGGCGAACGCGTACTCGCACGGCTCAAGCCCATCGGTGCCGGCAAATATGAAGGTCGCACTTTTAAGCGCATCGCGGGTGGTGCTCCCGCGCGCATCCTCGGCGTTTATGAGGAAGGGCGGATCATCCCAACCGATCGGCGCCAGAAGGGCGAATGGATGGTCCCGCCTGGTGAGGCCGGCGGCGCCAAGCCGGGCGATATTGTGCTGGCTGAGCCCTTGCCCGCCACGCGGCATTTCGGCCCAAAGCCCGCGCGAATTTTGGAAAGCCTGGGCGTCATGGGCGAACCGCGTTCGGTTTCGCTGATCTGCATCCATGCCCATGGCATTCCCGATGTTTTTCCTGCGGAGGCGGTCCGCCAAGCCGAAGCGGCGCATGGCGTGACAGCACGCGGGCGAGTTGATTTGCGCGACCTGCCGCTGGTGACGATTGATGGCGACGATGCACGCGATTTCGACGATGCCGTGCATGCCGAAGCCGATGGCGCCGGCTGGAAAGTCACGGTCGCCATCGCCGATGTCGCGCATTATGTCGGCCCTGACAGTCATTTGGACCGCGAAGCCTGGGCGCGCGGCAATTCGGTCTATTTCCCCGATCGCGTGGTGCCCATGCTGCCCGAGGCCCTCTCCAATGGCTGGTGCAGCCTGCGCCCGCGCGAAGATCGCGGCTGCCTTTTCGTGGAAATGAACTTTGATGGCGCGGGGCGAAAGACCGGGCATCGCTTCGGGCGCGGCATCATGCGTTCCGCCGCGCGGCTGACATACGAACAGGCGCAGGCGAGTTTTGAAGCGGGCGAGGAACCAGAAGGCTTGGCCGCTGGCCATATGGCAAGCCTTTACGGCGCCTTCCGTGCCCTGCTGGCCGCACGCGAAGCACGCGGTACGCTTGATTTGAACCTGCCGGAACGCCGCGTGCTGCTGGATGAAAAAGGGCGCGTGAGCGCGGTGGTGCCGCGTGCGCGGCTCGATTCCCATCGGCTGATCGAAGAATTCATGGTCGCCGCCAATGTCTGCGCGGCAGAAGAACTCGAACGCCTGATCCAGCCCTGCATGTACCGGGTGCATGACCGGCCTTCAGAATTGAAGCTTGAAGGGCTTCGGCAATTTCTGCGCAGCATGGAATTGTCGCTGCCGCCCGGGGATCGGCTGCATCCGCGTGATTTCGCGGCGCTGCTCGCTGAGGTGAAGGACAGTCCACAGGAACGGCTGGTGCATGAAACTGTTCTGCGCAGCCAATCCCAGGCGGCTTATGCGCCGGAGAATCTCGGGCATTTCGGCCTGGCCTTGGCGCGTTATGCGCATTTCACCTCACCCATCAGGCGCTATGCCGATTTGCTCGTGCATCGCGCGCTGATCCGCGGCTTGAAGCTTGGCAGTGATGGCTTGGCGGAAGTGGAAGCGGCGCGTTTTCTGGAAACCGGCGAACACATCACCGCAACCGAACGGCGCGCAGCAGCCGCAGAACGCGATGCTGTTGATCGCTACCTTGCGGCATATATGTCAGAGCGCGTGGGAAATATTTTCGCCGCACGTATTTCTGGGGTGACACGCTTCGGACTGTTTGTCACTTTAGAGGAGAATGGCGCGAGCGGCATTGTACCGCTGGGCTCATTGCCGGATGATAGATGGGATCAGGACGAAGCCACGCAACGCTTGGCCGGTCGCAGGACGGGTCTGACCTTTACGTTGGGCCAGTCCGTGGAAGTGCGGCTTCGGGAAGCGACCGCGCGCACGGGCGGGATGGTGTTTCACATCATGCAGGGCATTCCCCAACGCACGGGCCGGCAGGCGCCGCCGCGGCGTGGGCGGCGCTGAGCCAGCGCGCGCGCGTTTTTCTGTCTCTCGCTTTCCTGATCCTGCTTTGTAGTTCTGCGCTGTCCTTGGGCTCAGCGCTGGCGCAGGATGTGCCGCGCGCTGGCGTGCATGAAGCCATCGCCCCCTTCCCGCGTGAGGAAATGCGAGAGGTCTTTGCCGCCGGCTTCGCCGCCATTCTGGATAGGCATATGGAACGCGCCCTGCCCAGTGATTTAATCATCTGGGGCCTGGCGGGCTTCACCGCCAATGATCCAAGCCTTCGGGTTGAACGGCAGGGCCGGGAATTGCGCCTGATGCGCGGGCGCCGGGCGCTGATCAGCCGCGCGCTGCCAAGTGATTCCACGCGCGGCGCGCCAGAGGCCATTGGCATGGTGGCCGCCGAAGCGCTGATGCCGTTTCAGGAGGCCGCCTGGGCGACATCACCCTCCATTCGGGGCCTAGGGCGCGATCCGCTGCTGCGCACCAGTTTCAACGCCATTTTCGGCCATCTTGACCCCTTCAGCCGCTATGTGGCGCCCGAAGAAGCGCAGCTTGCGCGCGACCGGCGCCTCGGCCAGGGCAGTATCGGGCTACGCCTTGCGGCGCAGCGCGGGCAGGTGCTGGTGGCGGCTGTCACCCCGAATAGTCCCGCGGCAGGTGCCGGCATTCGCGTGGGTGACCGGCTGGTGACGGTGGATGATGAAATGGTCTTCGCCAATGACCTGCCCGGCGCTGTGCTGCTGCTGGAAGGTGCAGCGGAAACTGAGGTGACGCTGGCGGTGCAGCGCGCCGGGCGAAGGCGGAGCGTCACGCTGCGACGTGTGGCGCAGCGCGTGGAGACTGTGACGGCTGAAACCCGCGATGGGGTGCTGCATTTGCGGGTCTCCGGCTTTACCGCGCTGACCTCGGCCCAGGTGACGGGCTTTGTCGAAGCTGCCTTTGCGGGCGCCAATCCACCGCGCGGCATAGTGTTGGATTTGCGCGGCAATCGCGGCGGCATCCTGACCCAGGCGGTGGCGGTTGCGGATATCTTCCTTGATGGCGGTGAGATTGTCGGCACTGCTGGACGGCACCCGGATGCCAATCGGCGCTACGGCGCATCTGATAGTGACCTCGCGCAAGGCCGTCCCATTGTGGTGATGGTGGATGGGCGCACGGCCTCGGCGGCAGAAATTCTGGCGGCGGCTTTGGCAGAACGTGGCCGGGCGGCTGTGCTGGGCACCGCAACCCAAGGCAAGGGGTTGGTGCAAATCTTGTTGCCCTTGCCCAATGGCGGCGAATTGCAACTGAGCTGGTCGCGCATTGTCATGCCCTCAGGCTGGCCCTTGCAGGGGGCGGGGCTATTGCCGGCGCTCTGCACCGCAGGCGGTGCTGAAGCCGCGGCGGGGGCGCTGGTGGCGCTGCGCGCGGGGCAGCAGCCCATGGGAGCGGTGCTGGCGCGGCTGCGCGCGCTCCGCCCGCCCGTTTCAGCACTGGAAGCGACAGCTCTGCGCGAAACCTGCCCCGGGCTGGATGGGGTGGAGCGGGAGCAGGATTTCGCCAAGGCGCTGGTGACGGATGTGACAGCCTATCAGGCGGCTTTGATGCGCTGAAACTGGGGCAGGCTTGCTTTTCCCCTTGACGAGAACGCCGGTATGCTTAGGAAAGGCCCAAGGAAACCTTCGGCTCAGCGGCCGGCGGACTGGAGCTTTTGACCATGGCCAAATCGAACACCATCCTCATTCGCCTCGTGAGCAGCGCGGAGACAGGTTATTTCTACGTGACGAAGAAGAACACGCGGAACATAACCGGCAAGATGGAAAAGAAGAAATACGACCCGGTGGCGCGCAAGCACGTCGTCTTCCGCGAAGCCAAGATCAAGTAATGCCGTGCGCCGCATAGGCGCTGCGATTATGGTTGCGCCAAGGGCGGGTTTTCTCGCCCTTTTTGCGTTTTGGGCGCCAGCATCCGGCTCGCCAAGGTTACTTGCTGACGCGGGGACGCCCCGAGCATTATGACATCGGGCGCCAATCCACCTCGGTCGCGGCTTCCACGCAGTTTCGCCCCGAAGCCTTGGCGCGATACATCGCCGAATCAGCCGCGGCGATCAGCGGCTCGGCTTCCGTATTGCTCGACGATAACGCGCTGCCGATACTGACCGTGACCGGCAGCTTGGCTTGGCCCAGGTCTATCGGGCGATCAGCGATGGCGGAGCGTAGCCTTTCGGCGATCACCGCCGTCTCCTCCGCACCCGCGCCGGACATCACCACCAGGAATTCCTCACCGCCATAGCGCGCAACAATATCGGAAGCGCGCACATGCTCTCGCAACCGCGCCGCCACTTCGCGCAAAGCCGCATCGCCCGCTGCATGGCCGTAATAATCATTCAGCGGCTTGAAGCGGTCCACATCAATCATCAGCACGCCGCTAGCGGTGCCGGCACGCAGTAGGGATTCCAGATGCCGAAACACGTAACGGCGATTGCGCAACCCCGTCAGCCCATCCGTGACCGCCAATTCCAGGGAGCGGTCAAATTCCGCCCGCAGGCGTAGCTGATAACGCCGGCGCCGTACCTGGTTGCGCACCCGCGCGCGCAATTCTTCCTCATTGATCGGGCGCAGCACGTGATCGGAGGCACCCAATTCAAAGGCACGCAGCACCAATTCGCGTTGTTCCTCATCCGCGATCAGCATCAGCGGCAGATCGCGCGTTTCCGCCTCAGCCCGGAGGCGAGAGGCAAGCCTGAGCGGATCACCCTCCCGCATGGGGAGTGAGGTCAGCACCAAATCATAATGCGACTGCGGGTCCTGTAGCTTGGCCCAGACCAATTTCTCGTCGCGGAATTGCTCAAGCGCCATGCCATCGGCGGCCAGCGCGCTGGAAAGCGCCGCGGCCTCAGCCTCATTATCGGATAGCAACAGGACTTTCGCGCCCTCAAAATCCTCAGGCGGCGCGCTTGGGGGTTCAAAGCCCAGATCGCGCACTGTCTCCGCACGGAGCCGCCAGGCATCCAGCACCTGCTTGACGCGCAACAGGGCGCGCAGCCGAGCGAAAAGCGTCGCCTGATCCACCGGCTTGACCAGGAAATCATCTGCCCCGGCATCAAGCCCGCGCACGCGTTCGCTTTGGTCATTGAGTGATGTGACCATAACCACCGGGATATGTGCCGTGATCGGCTGCGCCTTCAGGCGGCGGCAGGCTTCAAAACCATCCATCACCGGCATCAGCACATCCAGCAGGATGATATCGGGCGACCAGCGCTGCGCGAGCGTGATGGCCTCAGCGCCCGAAGCCGCGCCAACAACCTCAAAATACTCGTCCTGCAACCGGGCTTCCAATAGCTTCCGATTCGGCAGGCTGTCATCCACCACCAAGACCCGCGCTGTCATGCCGGGGTGATCCTATGGAGCAAGGCGCCAGGCAAAGCCAAACGCGCCATTTCCATTGACATGAATGGAAATGGCGATAGGGCGCCGGTAAGGCGGTGGCGGATGGGGCAATAAGTTCTTCCCATGCGGGAAATATGTCCTCACGTTACGCGGAAAGCGAGAGCTTTCAAGCGTTTCTACCCCCTCATTTCAGGCGCTGGCAAGCACCGATTCCCGGCCATCCTGATGGCGCAAATGGGCAATCAGCCGGGCGCTGGGACTTTGGCGGAGCTTGATCGCTTCTGCCAGGCCCCGGGCGGCAATGGCCTCACGCAGCGCATCCATATCCGGGTGCTGGGCTTCCAAGCTTGCCAGGCGCCAACCGGAATCGGGGATTTGCGCCGCTGCCCTTGCGCCATCCCACTGGATCAGTGGCGGGATCAGATTGCCCATATCCTGGCGCTGCGGCGGGAAGGCCATGCGCCAGGAAAGCGCACCGCGGCGCATGGCGCGCACCTCACCGCCATGGGAGGCACCAAGCCGGGCAACCACCGTTTCGATGACCGGCGTGGCGACGACATAGGCGATAAGCTGTGGTTCTGCTTCCAACGCCAACTTCAGGGCCGGGTCATCCAGATCGAAGGGGCGTGGATGGGCGGGCGTGCCCTGGGTGGGATCTGGGGCGATGATTTCGATATACTGGTCCGGTCCAAGCCCGAGCAGCATATTATGCGTGCCAACGCCAGGATGCGCGCCACCCGGAACCGGGCGCACGCCCAAATGGCGTTCCAGATAAGCCGCGCCCGCTTCCAGCGTGGCGGCACCAATTACAAGATGGTCAATTTCAGCCATAGAACCCCCAAAGCCGCGTCTGGTTGTGCTGCACGGCCCGTGCTGTTGCGCCGAACTGAAGCTCGGCCAAAGCATCATGCCAGTGGCCGGCGCGCGCACATTGCGCAAGATCAAGAAAACGCCAGCCGGCTGGATGGGTGGACGCCTTATCCGATTGACCCGCAGCAGACTTTTGGGCGTTTTGCCGCCCGTATTGCAAGGGAGCATCGTCATGAACTTGCCCACGCCAAAAATCGCCGAAACCTTCATTCATCCCAGCGTGAAGCTACGCCAGGCAGACATCGGCGCGCGTTGTGAGATTCTGGAACGATCCTCGCTGGCATATGCGTCGCTTGGCGATGCATCCTATCTTGGCCGTGATTGCCAGGTGGCGGATGCCGAAATCGGTAAATTCTGCGCCATCGCCGCCTGTGTCCGAATCGGCCCGCCCAATCATCCCATGGGGCGCCCGACGCAACATCGCTTCACTTATGTACCGGAATATTACGATGCGACAAAGCAGCGCGACGCCGCGTTTTTCGCGGAACGCCGCGCTGCACGGGTAAAGATTGGCAATGATGTCTGGATCGGCCATGGCGTCACGGTATTGGCCGGGGTGATGGTGGGTGATGGCGCCGTGTTGGCCGCGGGCGCCGTGGTGGCGCGTGATGTCGCTCCCTATACGATTGTTGGCGGCGTGCCGGCGCGCATGATCAAGGAACGCTTCCCGCGGGATATCGCCGCACGGCTGCACGCCATCGCCTGGTGGGACTGGCCCTTTGAGGTGATCATGGCGCGGCTTGCAGATTTCCAGAATGAGGATGTCACGGCATTTTGTGACAAATGGATGCCGTGAGAGGCGCGCGTGATCCGCGCTTACGGATCACGCGACAGCATCACTCCCGCCAAGGATGCTGGTTCCAAAGCGCCTGATAGCGTGTGCGCAGCCCAATCAGTTCCGCCCGATAGGCATCGGGCGCGAGGAAGCGCAGCGGCAGGAATTGTTGATCTGCAAGCTTTTGGAATTCCGGATTATCCACGGTCTTTTTCACCGATTCCGCAAGCCGCGTGATGATTTCCGTCGGCATGCCGCCAGGGGCAGCCATGCCGCGCATGGAACCTTCCACCACATCAAAGCCCAATTCCCGCAGGGTTGGGATGGTGGGCGCGCGGTCCCAACGGGTTTCGCCCAATTGCGCGATGGGCCGCAGCGTACCCTGGTTCATATCATTCAACCCTTCCGCCACATTCATCACCGCGAGGGGAATGGTGCGCGACAGCACATTTTGCTTCACCTGAGACGAACCGGGGAAGGGAATATGCAGGAACTTGGTGCCCGTGGCCCGTTCCAGCGCCAGCATTGCCAGATGATCATCCGAACCAATGCCTGTGGTGCCATAGCCAATGGTGCCCGGATTCGCCCGCGCCGCCGCCAATAGATCAGCAAGCGTTTTGTAAGGGCTGTCGGGCAGTACCCACATCCCGCCCGGATCATCAACGATATTCCCGATCAGGGAAAAATCATCGAGTGAGTAACGCGCGCGCCGTTCAATCGGAATGGTCACGATATTGGGCGTATTGATGAAGCCAATCGTATAGCCATCGGGTCTGGCGCGCGCCAATTCGGAGAAGCCAATTTCTCCGCCGGCGCCGGGACGGTTCAGCACGACTACAGGCTGGCCGAGATCCTGTTCCATGAAGCGTGCGATGGTGCGTGCTGCGACATCCGTACCGCCACCGGCGGCAAAGGCCACGATCATGGTGATCTGCCGATCTGGCCGCCAACCGCCCTGCGCTTGCGCAATGGCGGGCGTGGCAAGGGTGCTGGCAAGCAGCGCGCGACGAGATAATTTCATGTTGACCTCCCGGTTATTCGCATAATGAAAGCACAAACGCGGCACATGAAAAAGGCCGCCCGGAATGATCCGCGCGGCCTTTTTGCGAGGCATGGCGCCAAGGCTTAGTCAGCCGCCAGCGCCATGCGATTGCGGTTCAGAATGCCCATCACGTGATCTTCCGCCGCATCCACAACCTTTTCGGTCTGTTCCGGCGTGAAGACATGGCCCGCACCGGCCATGACGCGATAATCAATGGAAACGCCCTTTTGCGTATTCAGCTTTTCCACCAGCTTCTTGACGGAAGCTTCCGGCACCAATTCATCATCAGCACCATGCAGAATCAGCCCACCGCAGGGGCAAGGGGCAAGGAAGCCGAAATCATAATGCGAAGCCGGCGCGCTGATGGAAACAAAGCCGCCCATTTCCGGCCGGCGCATCAGCACTTGCATGCCAACATAAGCCCCGAAGGAATAGCCCAGCACCCATTGGGATGAAGCATTGGGGTTGACGGTTTGCAGGAAATCCAGCCCCGCGCAGGCATCGGATATTTCGCCAATGCCGCCATCATAACGGCCCTGGCTACGCCCCACGCCACGCATATTGAAGCGCAGCACGGAAAAGCCCAAAGCCTGCATCCGCTGATACAGCGCATGAATGACGCGGTTATTCATGGTGCCGACATGCAGCGGGTGCGGGTGCAATAACAGCGCCGTGGGGGCATTCGGGCGCTTGGAATGGTGATAACGTCCTTCAAGCCGGCCATCAGGCCCGGCGAACATCACTTCTGGCATGGTCTTCTTCTATCCATTCCATTTTTGGCCGATGCGGGGCCTGAAACCCATCGCTCAAGGGGGGCATGAGCGATGCAGAACCCAGCGGCACCGGCGCCGCATTTCCGGGAAACAAAAGCCAACGACCAAGCCAAGCTCAAACCATTTTTACCGAAGGCGGAAATCTTGACCGCCATGATCGGCAAACCTAGCCTTTATTGCCACAGAAGCGCCGTGGTACCTGATCGTCGAGGCGCCGCCGAAGCTGCCACCCCGAAATCTCAGAGGGGTTTCCCATCCCCCTGAGGAAACGCAATATAGTGATTGAGACTGGAAATTCCTAATGTTTTCATGCCGGGAGCCG
>CAIYMY010000078.1 GCA_903927465.1 uncultured Rhodospirillales bacterium
GGCATCCGGGGCGCCGGATGCCTTTCGCAATTGAACGGAGTGGTAAGGCATGGCGACGAAAGCGGCGGCAGGGGCGGAACCAGTCGAAGCCCGCGACGAACAGGTGGAGGGCATGATGCTCGACATCCAGTCAGCGGCGGTGAAGAAGCTGATCGCCCGCGGCAAGGAACGCGGTTATGTCACGGTAGACGAAATCAACGCCGTACTGCCTTCGGAACAAGTGTCTTCGGAAATGATCGAAGACACCATGGCAATGCTGAGCGAAGCCGGCATCACCGTATCCGAAGCCGAAGAAGCTGAAGAAGGTGAAGGCGCGCTGGTCAAGCCCGCGACGCGCGCGGATGGTGAGGAAGAAGAAGAAACCAGCGGCAATGTGGATGAGGAAAGCGTCGGGCGCACCGATGACCCTGTCCGCATGTACCTCCGCGAAATGGGCAGTGTTGAATTGCTGTCCCGCGAAGGCGAAATCGCCATCGCCAAGCGGATCGAAGCCGGGCGCGACATGATGATCGGCGGCTTGTGCGAAAGCCCACTGACCTTCAGGGCCATTCTGCGCTGGCATGAAGCGGTGCGCCAGACGCCGCCACGCATGCTGCTGCGCGACATTATTGACCTGGAAGCAACGCAATCCGCCGGCAGCCCCGACGCCGCGGCTTCAGCCGCCGCCGCCGTAGTTGAGGAATTTGAAGAAGGTGAGGAAGGGGAAGGGGTTGGGCTTTCACTCTCCGCACTCGAAGAAAAACTGAAGCCGGAAGTGCTCGCCAATTTCGAGCAGATTGAAGCCATCTACGCGAAGCTGTCGAAGCTGAGTTCCAAGCGCATGGAAGCCTTTACCTCAGGCGAGGAATTGGCGCTGCGCGGCGAGAAGAATTACGAAAAGCTCCGCCAGGAACTGATCACGCTGGTTGAAAAGGTGCAGTTGCACAATAACCGCATCGAAGAACTGGTTGATCAGCTGAAAACGCTGAACCGCCGCATGACCACAATGGAAGGCCAGGTGCTGCGCCTGGCCGACAGCCAGAAGGTCAAGCGCGATGAGTTCCTGACGCAATGGCGCGGCAGCGAAATGGACCCTGCCTGGGTGGAACGCGTTAGTAATCTGCCGGGCAAGGGCTGGAAGCCCTTTGTCGCGAAATACGGCACCGAGGTTGAACAAATCCGCACGCGCATCAGCGAAGCCGCCAATGAAACCGGCCTACCGGTGGCGGAATTCAAGCGGGTTTATGCAACCGTGTCGCGCGGCGAACGCGACATGACCCAGGCGAAGAAGGAAATGATCGAGGCCAATCTGCGCCTTGTTATCTCCATCGCCAAAAAATACACCAATCGCGGCCTGCAATTCCTGGATTTGATCCAGGAAGGCAATATCGGCCTCATGAAAGCGGTGGATAAGTTCGAATATCGCCGTGGCTATAAATTCAGCACCTATGCCACCTGGTGGATTCGCCAAGCGATCACACGTTCCATCGCCGATCAGGCGCGCACCATCCGCATCCCCGTGCACATGATTGAAACCATCAATAAGCTGGTGCGCACATCACGCCAGATGCTGCATGAAATCGGGCGCGAACCTCAGCCGGAAGAACTGGCCGAAAAGCTCGGCATGCCGCTTGAAAAAGTGCGCAAGGTGCTGAAGATCGCGAAGGAACCGATCAGCCTCGAAACCCCGATCGGGGATGAGGAAGACAGCCACCTCGGCGATTTCATCGAGGACAAGAACGCCATCATCCCGATTGATGCCGCGATCCAATCCAATCTGCGCGAACAAACCACACGCGTGCTGGCCAGCCTGACCCCGCGCGAAGAACGCGTGCTGCGCATGCGCTTTGGTATCGGCATGAATACGGATCACACGTTGGAAGAAGTGGGCCAGCAATTCAACGTGACACGCGAACGCATCCGCCAGATTGAAGCCAAGGCACTCCGCAAACTGAAACATCCAAGCCGCAGCCGGAAGCTAAGGTCGTTTTTGGATAATTGAGGGCGCAGCGGGGGCGCCGCCCCCGACCCCCGCCGGGGTAACAGTGTTACCCCGGACCCCGCCGATACGGAGGCGGTGGGTTATTCTTCGGTGAAGAAATCTTCGTCCAGGCGTTTGAATTCTATGACGCAACTTGATCTGAGCCCATCTTGGCATCCACCTAACCCCATTACCCACACCCACTCGGCACCCCCTGCGCTTCGCACCAGGCAAGCGCCTCATCCTCCGCTTTCTGATCCGCTTCGCGGATCAGTTCCAGAAATGCTCGCTCCGCCGCGCCAAGGGCGCGGTTGCGCAAAGTGATGATGCCGGGGTGGATCGAAGCCCAAGGGGCGCGTTGCCAGGGTAGCGCCACAATGTCCCCGTGGCGTAAGGCCTCCATCGCCATGGTCACGCTCACCCCGGCAACGGCATCACATTGCGGCAGCAGTTTCAGCGTAACTGTCGGGCTTTCATGCACCAGCGCCGGGAAGGCAGGGTGCGGCTGGCCCAGGCGGCGCGCTTCTTCGCGGGCCGCAATATGCGGCGCCTGCACCTCACGCGGCGCGCGACCAATAAAGGCCAGCGGATAGGACATGATATCCGCCAGGCTCACGCTGCCGCGCTCAGCCAAGGGGTGGCCCGCACGTGCCACAAAAATCCCAGGCTGAGGGCGCAGCTTTTCCACCACCAAGGCAGGATCACCCACGAAGCCGCGCAGATCCATAACGCCGATGGGGGCCTCGCGTTCCAGGATTGCGGGGGGCACTTCCGTCCAATTGGCGGAAACCAGCCTGACCCGTGTATTGGGAAAGGCGGACAGCATGCGTGCTGCGGCGGTCAGGCACAGCGTCTCGGCCATATAGGCACCGGCAATCACATCCAAATCATGGGTCTGCGTACCGCGCGCTTCAGACAAGTGCCGGTCCAGCCTTTCCAGACTGTCCAGAATGGCGCTGCCCTCGGCGATGATGGCGCGGCCCAGATCGGTGGCAATCACGCCGCGCCGGCTGCGTTCAAACAGCTTGCCGCGCAGCCGCGCTTCCAGCCGCGCGAGTGCGCGGGTCATGGCAGGCTGCGCAATGCCCATCACCCGTGCGGCGCGCACCAGGCTGCCGTGATCATCAATTGCCTTGACCAGCCGAAGCTCTCGAACCTCAATCATATATCACCGGTAGAATTTTAGATTGCCAAAAAGGTATTAACCCGATTCCTCGCAAAGGTGGCAGTCTTAGGCAACATGTATGCGCTTAAGTAGTGGATCATTAGCATGATGGACGGCCCCAACCGGCCCGGGCAGGGGTGTGAAGGCGCGGCCATGGCCTGGATCGCAGGCGGCACCTTCCTGATGGGTTCGGACCGGCATTATCCCGAAGAAAGGCCCAGCCATAATGTGACGGTGGCGGGTTTTTGGATGGACCAGACCGCGGTGACGAACTGGGATTTTGCCCGTTTTGTCGCGGCCACTGGCCATAAGACTATTGCCGAGCGCCCGCTTGACCCCACGCTTTATCCTGGTGCGCCCCCCGATATGCTGGTGCCCGGTGCGCTTGTGTTCCGCATGACGGATGGCCCGGTTGATACGCGCGATATCCGCCATTGGTGGCATTGGACCAAGGGCGCCCATTGGCGCGCCCCGGAAGGGCCGGGCAGTGATATCAGCGGGCGGGAAGATCACCCCGTGGTGCATGTCGGCTTTGAAGACGCTGCCGCTTATGCTGCCTGGGCCGGCAAAGCATTGCCCACGGAAGCGGAATGGGAATTTGCCGCGCGCGGTGGGCTTGAAGATGCTGAATTCGCTTGGGGTGATGAATTGGCGCCGGGTGGTGTGCACCTGGCCAATACCTGGCAAGGCCCCTTCCCTTGGCGCAATTTTGAGGCCGATGGCTTCACCGGCACCTGCCCGGTGCAGAGCTTCCCGCCCAATGGCTACGGGCTTCATGAGGTGTGCGGCAATGTCTGGGAATGGACCGTGGATTGGTGGGGCGCGCAACACGCCGCCGATCCGGAAAGCCCCTGCTGCGTTGCCGAAAATCCGCGCGGGCCGGGCATGGAGGCTTCCTTCGATCCCTTGCAGCCCGCCATTCGCATTCCGCGCAAGGTCGTGAAGGGCGGTTCCTTCCTTTGCGCGCCATCCTATTGCAGACGTTACCGGCCCGCCGCGCGTCACGCCCAAATGGTGGATACAGGCATGAGCCATATCGGCTTTCGCTGCATCCGCCGCCCATAATCGAAACAACAGGAAAACAGATCACATGAGCCAAGATAATCAGCGGCCTTCGCGCCGAAATATGCTGCTGGGCGGGGCCGCAGGGCTTGCCGCCAGCGTCATGGGGGGCGTGCAGATGGCGCAGGCGCAACAGCCAGCCGCCCCCGCGCGCCCGGCCGCCCCGCAAGGTCAGCCAAATATTCTGGTGATTTTCGGCGATGATATCGGCTGGTCCAATATCTCGGCCTACAACATGGGCATGATGGGCTATCGCACGCCCAATATTGACCGCATCGCCAAAGAAGGCGCGATCTTCACCGATGCCTATGGCGAGAATTCCTGCACCGCCGGCCGTTCCGCCTTCATCACCGGCCAAAGCCCCTTGCGCACGGGCCTTTCCAAGGTGGGCCTGCCCGGTGCGCCGGAAGGCATGCGCGCGGAAGACCCGACCATTGCCGTGCTGCTGAAGGCCATGGGCTACGCCACCGGTCAATTCGGCAAGAACCATCTGGGCGATCGTGATGAGCATTTGCCCACCATGCATGGCTTCGACGAGTTCTTCGGATCGCTCTATCACCTGAACGCGGAAGATGAGCCAGAAAATCCCGATTACCCGCGTGACCCGCGCTTCCGTGAACGCTTCGCACCGCGTGGCGTATTGAAGACCTGGGCCAATGCGGATGGCACGCAGAGGATCGAAAATACTGGCCCGCTGACCATGAAGCGCATGGAAACGGTAGATGAGGAATTCCTGGCCGCGTCACTGGATTTTATTGATCGACAGCACCGTGCCAATAAGCCCTTCTTCACCTGGTTCAATTCCACGCGCATGCATATCTGGACGCGGCTGAAGGCAGAAAGCCAGGGCAAGACCGGGCTTGGCGTCTATCCGGATGGCATGGTGGAACATGATGGCCATGTCGGCCAGTTGCTGAAGAAGCTGGATGATCTTGGCATTACGCAGAACACCATCGTCATCTACAGCACGGACAATGGCGCCGAAGTGATGACCTGGCCCGATGGTGGCGCCACGCCCTTCCGGGGCGAAAAAGCCACCGCCTGGGAAGGCGGCTTCCGCGTGCCCAGCATGGTCCGTTGGCCCGGCCGCATTCAGCCCGGCCAGGTGCTGAACGATATCTTCTCTCATCAGGATTGGCTGCCGACCTTGGTGGCTGCGGCTGGTGAGCCGCAAATCAAGGAGAAATTATTGGCGGGCCATCGTGCTGGCCGGCGCGATTATAAGGTGCATCTGGATGGCTATAACCAATTGCCACTGCTGACCGGCACCGGCCCCGGCGCACGGCGGGAAATGTTCTACTTCACCGATGATGGTGACTTGGCAGCGCTCCGCTATGATCATTGGAAGCTGCACTTCATGATTCAGGAACATCATGGGCTTGAGGTATGGGAACGGAGCTTCACACCACTGCGCTTGCCGATGCTGTTCAATCTGCGCGCTGATCCGTTTGAGCGTGCAACTGAATCCTTGAATTATGGTCGCTGGCGGGTGGAACGCGCCTTCGCCTTGGTGCCGGCGCAAGCCTATGTCGGCAAGTTCCTCGAAAGCTTCAAGGATTTCCCACCGCGGCAGCGGCCGGGCAGCTTCAGCCTGGGCGATGCGATGGAACGCCTACGGCGCGGTTCGGCTAATTAAGTCGGCACAAGACGCTGCGCCATGGGTTCCGCATGGCGCAGCGCATCCACGTGAATTGGCAGGAAAAGACTTGAGGCAGATAAAATGGCTCTGTACTTCCGGAAGACTTTGCCGTGGGCGCATCACAAAGTGACATCTGCACGCCTTTTGTCCGCGTCGCTTTGGCTGCTGCTATCGGGCCTTGTTCTGCCAGCACAGGCGCAAACCGTGCCGCGTGCGGAACCAGGGTGGCAGTTTTCTGTCACGCCTTACGCCTGGGTGCCATCCATTGATGGCACGCTGCGCTATCAGCTTCCGACGCAATCGGGTTCAGGTTCCGCTGATGTCAGCAAGGATGGCGCCAGTGTGTTGGAAGCGCTCAATTTCGCGGCAATGATCGCCGCCGAAGCGCGCTATCAGCGTTATTCTGTAATGACAGATTTCATCTACCTGGATCTTGGCGGGTCAAGCAGCAAACTCCGCGATGTAAACTTTGGCGGTGGCGGCAGTACTGGCGTTGGGGCCAATCTCGATCGCGGCACGGAATCTTCTTTGAGTGGCAGCCTATGGACCCTGATGGGTGGCTATACCGTCATGCAAGGGGATTGGGGTCATGCGGATATCGTTGGCGGTTTTCGGCTGTTTTCGTTGAATTCAGAAACCAATATTCGCCTTGCCGGCGATGTGACGGCGCCGGGCGGTTCCGCCAGTTTCAACCGCAATGCGAAGCTGAGTGAGAGTGCCACCTTGTTCGATGGCATCATCGGCATGCGTGGGCGCCTTGTTATCGGCAAAGGGTTTTATGCGCCCTATGCTTTCGATATCGGCACGGGCAGTTCAACCCTGACCTGGCAGGCTTCCGCCGGGCTTGGATACCAATTCAGCTGGGGCGGTGTCGCGCTTGGGTATCGGCATCTTTCCTATGAGCAAAACAGCAAGAATCTGGTGCAGGATTTATCCTTTGGTGGCCCGTTCCTGGCGTTGAATTTCACCTTTTGATTTGGCGATGCGTCACGCGCAGGGGAGAATGAGATGAATACATCAATACCGCATCTTAGCCGCCGTACATTCGGCGTGATGATAGCAGCATTGCCGGCAGCGGCACTCGCGCAGGGCGCGGACCCGCTGCCTTCCTGGCGAGAAGGCCCGCGCAAGCGTGCGCTGCTTGATTTTGTCGCTTCCGTCACGCGCGAAGGTAGTGCGGGATATGTCCCGCCCGCTGAGCGCATCGCGGTGTTTGACAATGACGGTGCTCTCTGGGTGGAACAGCCAGCCTATCCGCAGCTTATCTTCATCCTGGATCGCATTCGCGCCTTGGCACCGCAAAACCCCGCCTGGCAGCAGGATGCGGTTTTTCGCGCGGCCATTGCGGGCGATCTGCATGGCGCCCTGGCGGGTGGCAGTGAAGGGCTAATGCGTCTGGGCGGCGCTGCAATGGCCGGCAATTCACCGGAGGAATTTCAGCGCATCGCTGCTGATTGGCTGAAGACCGCGCGGCACCCAAAATGGAACCGCCCCTATACTGCGCTGGTCTATCAGCCGATGCTGGAAGTGCTGCGTTTCTTGCGTGCATCGGGCTTCACGAATTTCATCGTCTCGGGCGGCGGCGTTGAATTCGTGCGCGCTTTTGCGGAGGAAACCTACGGCATCCCGCCGCATCATGTTGTGGGGTCAAGCTTTGCCCTGACGGCTGGTGAGGATGCCGGGCAGCTTCAACTGCGCCGCGAACCCCGCGTGGACTTCATTGATGATGGCCCGGGCAAGCCGATTGGCATTGCGCGCCATATCGGCCGTCGTCCGATTGCGGCCTTTGGCAATTCGGATGGTGATTTTGAAATGCTGCGCTACACCACGGAAGGCCCAGGCCAGCGCTTCGGCATGATCATTCGCCATGATGATGCTGAACGTGAATTCGCCTATGACCGCGAAAGCCATATTGGGCGCTTGGCGCGCGCTTTGGATGCCGCGCCGGCGCGTGGTTGGCAGGTGGTATCCATGCGGGAAGATTGGGCGCGGGTGTTTGAGTGAAGCATTTTCAAGCCAAGTGGCATCACTTGGCGACTCGGAAAATGCGACCAAACGCTGAGCGCGCCTGCCTCAAAACCGCCTGAGCAGCCGATCAATATAGTCCAACTCCACCGGCGCGCGTTCACGTTCTGCGCCGCGGCGGCGGAGTTCCTGCTGCAATTGATGCGAACGCAGCCGTTCCGCTTCGCCAGGCACCAAAGTATCGCCGGCATTATCCTGCGCTGAACCGCCAGTTTCTCGGCGGTCGCGCCCCAGCGGGTCACGGCCCTCGCCAAGCTGGTTTTCCTGGCCCTGCCCTTCGCCACCTTGCTGGCCGCCGGCCACTCCCTGGCCCTCTCCCTCACCCTCGCCTTCACCTTCGCCAGGTTGCGGCGGGCCAAACTGGCGCTGCATGCGCTGCGACATTTGCCGCCCGCCTTCCGTCAGCGCGCGGATCGCCTGTTGCTGCGCGCCGCGCGGGTCCCGCCCTTCACCAAGCGCCTCCGCCGCATCACGCATGGCGCGATCCGCCTCGCCCAAGGGCGCCGGCACATCACCGGTCAATTCGCCCACTTGCTGCATCAATTCACCAAGTGCTCGGCGCAAGGCGCGTTGCGTGCGCGCATCCCGTGCGGCTTCTTCACGCGCTTCGGGCGTTTGCGGGCGGGGCGGCGGTGGCCGGCGCGCCTCATTCCGGGTATTTTCCTGATCTCCACTGCGGCGATGCGCGCGGTCCAGCATTTCGGTTTCCCGACGCACCATGTCCTGAAGCGCGCCCATCTGCTGCTGGCCGCGTTGGCGTTGTTGGCGCTGGCGATCTTCGGCCCGGCTGGTGCGGCCTTCTTCCAGGGCTTGCAGCATTTCCTCAAGCTCGGCCATTTCGCGTTCGGCATCTTCCTGCCGGCCATCACGCGTGGCGTCTTCCAGGCGGCGGGTGCGGCGTTCCAGTTCCCGACGGTCAAAGACGCGCTGCTGAGGGTCATAGGATAGCGCCTCATTATTTTCGCGCTGCATCCGCTCGGCCAAAGCTTCCAGATGGCGGCGAATGGCTTCGCGCAATTCCTGAATGCGGCGCTGCAACTCGGCGCGTTGTTCGGCGCGTTCTTCTGGGCTGCGTTCTGGGTTCGCCTCGGCGTTTTCGCGGCGCGCTTCTTCCAAAGCCTCACGCAGCGCTTCACGCGCCTGGGCCAAAGCGCGGGCGCTGCGGTCCGTGCGGCCTTCTTCCAGAGCCACCGCGATATCCCAAAGGATTTGCTGCACTTCCGGCACGGCTTCATCACGTCGGTCGCGCATCAGCCGATGCCGGGCAGAACGCAGCGTCAGGTACATGCCCGTATCATGTTCGAAGGCTTCGGGCGCATTGGTGATGCGGTCCAATTCGCGCCGCGCGGGTTCTCGTGCGCTGGGGTCAAGAGACAGCGCGCGCCGAAGTGCGATCAATTGCTGCGCGACTGGGTGCGAAAAGCGCCGTTCCGGCAGGACCAGAAACGCGCCTTCAGACTTGCCTTCTTGTTCCGCGCCATCTCGCGCAAAAAGCCGTGCTTCCACTTCCAGCCCAGCCCAAGGATGGGCAGAGAAATCATGCTGCGCCGCCCCCTGCGCCTGGCGCGGCGCACCGCCGGGCAAGGGCATATCCTGTGTCACTGGCGGGGCAGAAGGCCTTTGCTTCAGCCGCAATTCAATCCGCAGCGCCACCAAGCCCCAATCATCCTCAGCCTTCCACGGCAGGCGCAGCCCTAACCCCCTGCCCGCGCGCGCCGGAGAGGGATCCCAGGCAACCACCGGCGATGCATCCGGGGTAATCGTCAGCGCCCATTGCGCCACATCGCGCCCATCGCGCTTCAGCACCAAGGCGCCGCCTTCGGTCAGGGGCAGTTCCAGCGCATGGCTTTGCGCATCCATGCGCGCAAAGGCATGGGCCGCACCCCCCAGGCGCAATTCCGGCGGGCTGGCGCTGCCCGAGAACACCATATGCAGCCGGCTACCCGTCGGCACCGCCACTGCACCGCCCTCAGCCTTCAGGAATTGCGGCGGCGCGCCGGTATAGGCGGGCGGCGTCACCCAGGCTTCAAACCGCGCGGCCAAGGCCGTTTGCGCGGAAGCCGGTTCGGCAAAAGGCGGCAGGAGCGCAGCGAGCAGCCGTTCCGGCGCCTCTCGCCCTGCCATGCCAAGGCTTGCCACCAAAGCGACCAGTACGGCGGCGCGCAATGCGCGCGGGTCTCGCACCGCAAGTCCGGGTGAAGGGCGCGCCACGCTCAGCCGTCCAAGCTGCGCCACCGCGCGGTCCCGATGCGCCTGCCACAGCGCCTGCGCCATGGGGTCATCCCCGGCGGGGCGATCCGCCAGCACGGCAAGTGGGCGATGCGCCAAGCCAGAATCACGTTCCAGCCGCCGCGCTGCGGCATCCGCCGCCGGGGCCCGCAGCCCTTGCGCGGCGTGATAGCCAAAATACCCAAGCGTAGCGGCAAAGCCGATCAGGATCAGCAAATGTAAAGCGGGCGGCAGCGTGGGCAGCAGCCCGGTAAAGGCCAGCACCAAAAAGGCGCCCAGCACGCCAAGCGGCGGCCAAAGCGCCCGCCAGGCACCCTCCCACCAAAGCGCCAGCCGAGAAAGCCCAAGCTTCAAGCCCAAGGCACCAAGGCCCCGACTTTCAGGCGATGCTTTCCCCGGCGTTTCGTTCATTCCATCAGCCATTCCGGTACGCGCTGGCCGGCATGCAAAGCCTCATAGGATTGGCGGTCCCGCACCACGGCAAAGCGCGCACCATCCACCAAAACCTCGGCTGCCAAGGGGCGCGCGTTATAGGTGGAAGACATGGTGGCGCAATAAGCCCCGGTATCGAGCAAGGCGACCAAGGCGCCGGGTGGCAAATCGGGCAAAGCGCGGTCGCGCGTGAAGCAATCACTGCTTTCGCAGACCGGGCCAACCACATCAGCCGGCGCCAGCGGCGCAACAAGCGCGGCTGGTGAGACCGGCAGAATGCCATGCCAGGAATCATACATGGCCGGGCGCAGCAGGTCATTCATTGCCGCATCCAGCACCACAAAGCGCCGCGCCGCGCCCTGCTTTTGCAGGATCACGCGGGAAAGCAACACCCCCGCCGGCCCGGCAATCCAGCGCCCCGGTTCCAGCATGACCGGCAGGCCAAGCGCGCCGAGTTCCGCCTTGATCGCCCCAGCCAAGGCCGCCGGCGCGGGTGCGATTTCATCGCGATAGGCAATGCCAAGCCCGCCGCCGCAATCAATGCGCTCAATCGGCAAGCCTTGCGCGCGAATGGCCCGCACCAATTCCGCCAGCCGCGCATAGGCGGCACGATAAGCACCCATGCCCACCGTGATCTGGCTGCCGATATGGGTTGCGATGCCAATCGGGCGAATGCCGGGCAGTGCGGCCATGCGCGCGTAAAGCGCCAGCGCATCATCATAAGCCACGCCGAATTTGTTTTCGCTAAGCCCCGTGGTGATCTTGGCGTGGGTCTTTGCATCCACATCCGGATTGACGCGAATGGCCACCGGCGCCACGCGCCCCATGCCCGCAGCAATGGTGGAAATCATATCGATTTCCTCAATGCTTTCAGCATTAATCTGCATGATGCCTTCCGCGAGCGCCAGGCGGATTTCGCGTTCGGATTTACCGACACCGGAAAAGACAATCGCGCTGGCGGGAATGCCGGCAGCACGTGCGCCACGCAATTCGCCTTCACTCACCACATCAGCGCCAAGCCCCTCGCGGCCCAGCAGCGATTGCACTGCCAGATTGGCATTGGCCTTGGTGGCGAAATGCACGGTGGCCGTCAGCCCCGCATCCGCCAAGGCAGCGCGGAGCGCGCTGGCACGGCGGCGCAAGGTGCCGGCGGAATAGACCCAAGTTGGCGTGCCCACCACTTCGGCGATGCGCTTAAGCGGCACATCTTCCATCACCAGCCCATCATGGGCATGGCGTGTAAGTTGCGGGCGCTGTGCCAGCAATTCGGCGAAGGACGGGTCAGAGCCCGGATCGAGGGCGGGTGCAGGGGTGGCCATTCCCCTATTGTCGTGATGCGCGCCGATTATCGCAAGCGGGAAAGCGCCCGATCAGCGATTTGGGTATTGCCGAGGGTGGGTAATTTCTTCAGGCGGGCCGGGCGGGCGGACCGGCCCCATGCGGCCGCAAGCCGAGGCCAGGAAGGCCACCGCCAGCAGCAGCAATAGGGACCGCGCGCCAAACCTCATGCCAGCTTGGCCTTCCATTCGGCGGCCATGGCGGTGACATTGGCCGGCGCTGTGCCGCCATAGGAAATGCGCGACCGGACGGAAGCTTGAACCGTCAGCACATCAAAAACGCCCTGGGTGATGCGCGGTTCCACCGCCTGCATTTCCGCAAGCGTCAGGCCAGAAAGATCAACGCCGCGGGCTTCGGCCTTGGCGACCAGCGTGCCCGTTACGTGATGCGCATCGCGGAAGGGCATTTTCAGGCTACGCACCAGCCAATCCGCCAGATCGGTCGCAGTGGAAAAACCTGCCCCGGCGGCGGCGGCCAGGCGTTCCGTCTGCGGCTTCATATCCCGTACCATGCCGGCAGTGGCGGCGAGCGACAGGGTCAGGGTTTCGGCGGCATCGAAAATGCCTTCCTTGTCTTCCTGCATATCCTTGAAATAGGTGAGCGCTAGGCCCTTCATCACCGTCAGCATGCCCATCAGCGCGCCGATAACGCGGCCCGTCTTGCCGCGCACCAGCTCCGCCGCATCCGGGTTGCGCTTTTGCGGCATGATGGAACTGCCCGTGGTGAAGGCATCCGACAGTTTCACAAAGCCGAAATAGGGGTTGGTCCAGATCACGATTTCTTCCGCAAGGCGGGACAAATGCGTGTTGCACATGGCGCAGCAGAACAGGAATTCCGCGGCGAAATCGCGCGATGCCACGGCATCCAGGCTATTCCGCATGGGCCGATCAAAGCCAAGCGCCTTGGCGGTCATGTGCCGGTCAATCGCGAAGCCCGTGCCGGCCAAAGCAGCCGCACCCAGCGGGCTTTCATTCAACCGCGCCCGACAATCCGCAAGGCGTGAGAGATCACGCGAAAGCATTTCAACATAGGCCAGCATGTGATGGCCGAAAGTCACGGGCTGCGCCGGCTGCAAATGGGTGAAGCCAGGCATGACGCTGCCAGCATGTTCTTCCGCCCGCGCGACCAAGGCGCGCATCACATCCGTGATCTGCCCGGAAAGCCCATCAATCGCATCACGCACCCAAAGCCGGACATCCAAAGCCACCTGGTCATTGCGCGAACGCCCGGTATGCAAGCGCTTGCCGGCTTCCCCGATGGTTTCAGTGAGGCGCGCTTCGATATTCATGTGAATATCTTCAAGCGCGTCATCAAAGGGGAAATCGCCGGCTTCGATGCGGGTGGCGATTTTTCCAAGGCCCCCACGTATCGCGGCCTCGTCTTCTGCCGTGATGATCCCTACATGCGCCAGCATGGCGGCGTGGGCTAGGCTGCCTTGGATATCCTGGCGCCACATCTTGCGGTCAAACCCGATCGAGGCATTGATGGCGGCCATGATGGCCGAGGGGCCTTCGGCGAAACGTCCGCCCCATTGCTGGTTCGCGCTGCTGCTGCTCATGCGAAGGGAGTGTCTTTCGTGCCTGTTTTGAACCGCCGTTCCGCGATGATCTGCGCTCCGGCCTTGCTTGGGGCGACCCTACTCGCGCCCGGTCTGTCGCGGCAAGGGTGGGCGGCGAAGGGGCTTGATAAACTGCGCGAAGCCGCCAACCCGCCGGTGGCGGCGGCGATTACCTTTACCGATGCCGATGGCAAGGAAGCCACGCTGGCCGATTTCGCCGGGCAGGGCTTGGTGGTCAATCTTTGGGCCACCTGGTGCCCGCCCTGTGTGGCGGAAATGCCCGCGCTGGACCGCCTGCAAGCCATGCTGCGGGCGGAACGCATCACCGTGCTGGCGCTTTCTTCTGATCGTGGCGGGCGGGCGCAGGTGGAACCCTTCTACCAGCGGCTGGGCTTGAAAGAACTTGCCATCTGGCTTGACCCACGCGGCGCGGCGGCGCGGGCCTTGGGGGCAAGGGGCCTGCCAACCACGGTGATTATTGATCGCGCGGGGCGGGAAGTGGCGCGGCTGGAAGGCGAAGCGGCCTGGGATGCGCCGGAATTGGTGGCGGCGGTCAGGCGGCTGGTGGGCGCGCCCTGACCCTAACAATCAATTGGTCGGCACACTCGGCAGGCTGGGCAGAACAGGCGCCGCCGGGGCCGTGATGGGCGCCGGGCCATCCAGGATGGACCGGTTCTGCTGGGACGCGCCCTTGGTCAGCAGGGCCAGGGTCAGCGCCAGGGCGAAGAAGGCCGCGCCCAGGATGGCGGTGGAACGCGTCAGCAAATTGGCCGTGCCGCGCCCACCCATGAAGGACCCCATGCCCTGGGAAGAGCCCACGCCAAGTCCGCCGCCCTCACTCCGCTGGAGCAGGACAACGCCAATCAGCGCGAGGGTGACGAAAAGATGCAGGACAAGCAGGACGGTAATCATGGTGGCGCGCTTTTAGCCGAGGCCGCCGCGCCCGGCTAGCCCCGAATCTGGGCTGTCACAAACAAGTAGGCACCAGACCCTGGACCAGGGCGCTCCCCAACGCCATTGTGAAAGGTGAGAAAAGACAGCAAAGGTTCCTCATGGATAGCATCTTCTTCGGGCGCCGCGCGCTTCTGGCCGGTGGGGCCGGGCTGGCGGCCGCGGCGATAGGGCGCGGCGCGGCGGCGCAGGGTGCGCCGATCCGCATTGGAGAGCTGAATTCCTATGGTCGCATGGCCGCCTTCTGCATCCCCTATCGCAACGCCATGCAAATGGCCGCGGAACAGATTAATGCCGCGGGCGGGGTCATGGGCGGGCGGCGGCTGGAATTCGTCTTCCGCGATGATGGATCCACACCTGGTGATGCGGTGCGCGTGGCGGAGGAATTGCTGACGCGGGAAAATGTTGCCTTCATCGCCGGCACGTTTCTTTCCAATGTCGGGCTGGCCGTTTCGGATTTCGCCAATCAGCGCAAACGGCTGTTCTTCGCGACCGAACCGCTGAGTGATGCGCTGACCATGGCACAGGGCAATCGCTATACGTGGCGGCTTCGCCCTTCCACCTTCATGCAAACGCGCATGCTGGTGGAAGCCGCACGCGGCAAAACGCAAAAGCGCTGGGCGATTGTGGCGCCGAATTATGAATACGGCCAATCGGCGGCGGCGAATTTCAAGCGGCTGATTGGCGGCGCCATTCCGGGCGCCGAGATCATCGCCGAACAATATCCAGCGCTTGGCCGCGTGGATGCGGGTGCGACGGTGGGCGCTTTGGCGCAGGCGCGGCCGGATGCGATTTTCAATGCGCTATTCGGCCCGGACCTGACGGCCTTTGTGCGGGAAGGCAATACCCGCGGACTGTTCGAACGCCGCTTTGTGCTTTCTCTGCTGACGGGTGAGCCGGAATACATGATCCCGCTGGGCGATGAATCGCCGGAAGGCTGGGTGGTGACGGGTTACCCCTTGGACCAGGTGGAAGGCGCCGAACATCGCGCCTTTGTTGAAGCCTATCGCGCGCGCTTCAATGACACGCCGCGCAAGGGCAGCCTGCTTGGCTATGTGACGGTGCAGGTGCTGGCCAATATGCTGAACCGCGCCAATAGCCTGGATAATGAGGTGTTGGTGGATACGCTGCGTGATCTGCGCAGCGATACCGTTGTAGGCAATGTGACCATGCGCGGCATTGATCAACAGGGCACAATGGGCACCTGGGTGGGTGAAACCACGCAGCGCAATGGCCAAGGCACCATGCGCAATGCGCGCTATGCCGATGGCGCCGATTACATGTTCCCTGAAGAAGAAGTGCGGGCCGCGCGCCGGGCTTGAGCGTGGAATTCAGCTTTCTGCTGGTCCAGGCGCTTTCGGGCCTGGCCAGCGCATCCTCGCTTTTTATCATCGCCTCGGGCCTTACGCTCGTGTTTGGCGTGACGCGCATTGTGAATTTCGCGCATGGATCGTTTTATATGCTCGGCGCCTATGTGGCGGTGACGATTGTGCCTTGGTTGTTGCAGATTGAAAGATCGCCGACACTTTTTTTTGCCGGCGTGCTGATTTCCGCCTGCGTGGTGGGTGTGCTTGGCGTACTGATGGAAATCCTGCTGCTGCGACGCATCTACAAGGTGCCGGAGTTGTTTCAATTGCTGGCGACTTTCGGCGTGGTGCTGATGGTGCAGGATGCGGTGCTGAAAATCTGGGGGCCGCTTGATATCCCTGGGCCTCGTGCGCCGGGGCTGCGCCATGGTGTGATGATCTTGGATCAACGCTTTCCGGCTTATGAGCTTTTCCTGATCGCGGCTGGGCCGGTGGTGCTCGGGCTTTTGTGGCTGCTGATGCACAAGACGCGCTTTGGCATTTTGCTGCGCGCTGCCACGCGGGACCGCGACATGGTGGGCGCGCTTGGTGTCAATCAGGCTTTGCTTTTTACCGGCACGCTGTTTCTGGGCGCCTTTCTGGCGGGGCTGGGTGGTGCCTTGCAGATACCAAGGGTTTCCGCTTCCGCGCAGATGGATCTTTCCATCATCACTGAAGCCTTTGTGGTAACGGTGATTGGTGGCATGGGCTCCATCGGAGGTGCTTTCCTCGCCGCGTTGTTGATTGGACAATTGCAGGCTTTCGGCGTGCTGATTTTCCCGAAAATAACGCTGGTGCTGGTTTTCCTGTTGATGGCGCTGGTGCTGGTGGTGAAGCCCTGGGGCTTGCTTGGTCGGCCAGAAAGTGCGGCGGGTCATACCGCTTTGCCTGAGGGCATCATGCAGCCGCGCGGCTTTGCGGTGGCCGAGAAATTACTTTTGCTGCTGGCGGTGCTGGCGGCAGCTTCCGTGCCGATCTTTGGCGATACCTATACGATCAAGGTCGCGACTGAGGTATTGATCTTCGCCCTTGCTGCATTTTCGCTGAATTTCCTGGTGGGCAATGGCGGGATCGTAAGCTTCGGCCATGCCGCTTATTTCGGCCTAGGCGCCTATGCGAGTGGGCTTCTGGTGACGAAGCTCGGCATGCCGATGGAACCGGCGCTGATCGCGGCCCCCTTGGCGGGCGGGTTTTTCGCGGCGCTATTCGGGTTTTTCATTGTGCGCTTGCAGGGCATTTATCTCGCCATGCTGACCCTTGCCTTCGCGCAGATTGCCTATGCCGTCTGCTTTCAATGGGTGGAGGTCACCGGCGGTGATAACGGCATTGTCGGTGTTTGGCCTTCGGCCTGGGCGGCATCACGCAGCGCCTATCACTACATTGTGCTGGTCGCGGCAATGGCGGGCATTTTGGCGCTCCGCCATGTGATCTATGCGCCCTTTGGCGCGAGCCTGCGCGCCGCGCGCGATTCTGCGCAGCGCGCTGAAGCGATTGGCATTGATGTGCGGACCCATCGCTGGCTTGGCTTTACCATCGCGGGTGCTGCGGCAGGCTTGGCGGGTGGGCTCTACGCGTTTTCGAAAGGTTCGATTGATCCGACGTTGCTTGGCATTCCGTTATCGGTGGATTTTCTCGCGATGATTCTGCTGGGCGGCATGCAAACCGTGATGGGGCCGGTGCTGGGGGCGGCGGCTTTCCACAGTATCAAGGATGTCTTCATGCCGCTCACGGATCATTGGCGCTTTCTGCTGGGCGCTTCCATCATTGCGCTGGTGCTGATTTTTCCGCGCGGCTTGGGTGGCGCTTATGCAGCGCTGCGCGCGCGGTTTTCCGGTGGCGCGCCATGACGCTGTTGGTTGTGGAAAATCTCAATAAGAATTTCGGCGGCGTGGTGGCGGCGCGCAATGTCAGCTTCTCGCTGGCGGCGGGGGAAATTCTCGCCATGATCGGTCCGAATGGTGCCGGTAAATCCACCAGCTTCAATATGGTGGGCGGGCAGCTGCGCCCCGATAGTGGGCGCGTGCTATTGGCGGGTCAGGACATCACCGGCCTGCCGCCGCGCGCCGTTTGCCGGTTGGGCGTGGGGCGTAGTTTTCAGGTGGCGCAGACTTTTCTTTCCATGTCAGTGCAAGAAAATCTGCAAATGGCGCTGATTGCCCATGCTGGCCGCACGCGCGATATGCTGGCCCGCAGCAGCGCCTTATACCGTGACGAAGCGCTTGCCCTGCTTGATCAAGTTGGCATGGCGAAAGTGGCGGACCGGCCCATGGGGGCGCTGGCTTATGGCGATGTGAAGCGCGTGGAATTGGCAATCGCGCTTTCCGGCGCGCCGCGCCTGTTGCTGATGGATGAACCCACCGCCGGCATGGCGCCGGCTGAACGTGCCGCGCTGATGCGCCTGGTGGCAGGCATTGCGCGGCGTTCCGCCATTGGCGTGCTGTTCACCGAACACGACATGGATGCAGTCTTCGCCCATGCGGATCGCATCCTGGTATTGGTGCGGGGTGAGATCATCGCCGCCGGCACGCCGGAAGACGTGCGCGCCAATCCCGAAGTGCAGCGTGTTTACCTCGGCACCTCGGGCTTGCGCGCAGCCTTGCGCGCCAGGGCTGCGGCGCATGGCTGAGACGATGCTTGAAGTTGAAGGCCTGCGCGCCGGCTATGGCCCGGCGGAGATTCTATTTGGCGTTTCGCTACGCCTTGCGCGTGGAGAGGTTGCCGCGCTGATGGGCCGCAATGGCGCGGGCAAATCCACCACGCTGAAAGCGATGATGGGCCTGGTGCCGCCGCGCGCCGGGCGCGTGCGCTTTGCCGGGCGCGACATCACGGGGCTGGCGGCCTTTCGCATTGCGCGGCTTGGCTTGGGTTATGTTCCTGAAGATCGGCGCATCTTCACCGATCTGACAGTAGTCGAGAATCTAGAAGTTGGCCGCCGCCCGGCAGAAGGTCGCGATCTCTGGACTCCCGAGCGCTTGTTTGAGGTTTTCCCGAACCTTGCATCCATGCGTCATCGCCGCGCTGCCGCCATGTCCGGCGGGGAACAGCAAATGCTGGCGATTGCGCGCACACTCATGGGCAATCCAGAAGCCGTGCTGCTGGATGAACCATCCGAAGGCTTGGCACCCGTCATTCTGGAATTGATGGCCGATGCCGTGCTACGCATGAAGCGCGAGGGCATTGCCGTATTGCTCTCAGAACAGAATTTCGATTTCGCCGCGGCAGTGGCGGATCGCGCCTATGTCATTGAACGAGGCGAGATCCGCTATGATGGCAGCATGGCAGCGCTGGATGCTGACCCAGCGCTACGCGCGCAACACCTCAGTCTTTAGACCGCTTCCCGCTCACCTTCGTTCACGGGAAACGCTCTAAACCTTTGTTTAGTCGCATTTTCCGAGTCGCCAAGTGATTCCACTTGGCTTTAAAATGCTCCAGGCAGGTTCGCAAAAACCTCATCCACTGCCGTGCCAAAGCGTTCCACGATCATCTCCACATCCCGCGCAGTCACGATGTAAGGCGGTGAGAGGATCACGTGATCGCCATGCTTGCCGTCAATCGTGCCACCCATCGGGTAGCACGCCAGACCATGCGCGAAGGCCGCATGCTTGATGCGTTCATTGATAGCCAGCGCGGGATCGAAAGTGGCTTTGCTCGCACGGTCTTGGACGAATTCCACTGCCCAGAACAGGCCGCGCCCACGGATATCACCGACATGGCGATGATTGCCGAGCCGTTCCACCAAGCCGCGTTCCAATAACGCCCCCATGGCGCGCGTATTGGCGAGCAGGTTTTCTTCCGCAATCACTTCCTGCACGGCCAGCGCCGCGGCACAGGCCACAGGATGCGCCTGATAGGTATGGCCATGCTTGAAAGTGCCTGTCCCGCGCTTCAGGGTTTCCACAACGCGCCCATGCACCAGAATGCCACCAATGGGTTGATAGCCCCCGCCAAGCCCCTTCGCGATCACTTGAATATCCGGCGAAACGCCTTCCTGTTCCCAGGCATGCAGGGTGCCGGTACGGCCCATGCCGGACATCACCTCATCCAAAATCAGCAAAGCGCCATGGCGATCACACACCGCGCGCATGGCTTGGAAATAGCCGGGTAGCGCGGTGGCGCAACCAAGCGTGGCACCCACCACCGTTTCAGCGCAAAAGGCGATCACATTGCGCGGGCCAAGGCGCTGGAATTCCGCCTCAAGCTCCGCCGCCAACCGCGCGACGTAATCGGCATCGCTTTCATCAACACGCCGATCGCGATAGGCGAAGCAGGCGGAGACATGGCTGAAGGCATCAGACAGGATCGGCGCGTAAGGCGCGCGCCGCGCGATATTGCCACTGGCCGCAAGCGCGCCCAGCGTATTGCCATGATAGGATTGGCGCCGCGCGATAAAGCGCGTGCGTTGAGGTTCGCCTGCTTCCAGAAAATACTGCCGCGCGATTTTGAGTGCGGCTTCCATCCCCTCACTGCCGGAGGAAACGAAATAGGCATGGGTCAACCCGCCTGGCTTATGGCCGACCAGCACTTCAGCCAGCTTCTCAGCACTGCCCGCGCTGAACAAGGCAGTATGGGCGTAGCAGAGGCGATCAATCTGCGCCTTCATGGCCGAGACCACATGCGGATGACCATGGCCAAGGCAGGCAACGGCGGCGCCGCCCGAGCCATCAATCACATCATGCCCGGTTGAATCGCGCAGCCAAATCCCCTGGCCGGAGACGGCAATGGGCGGATCCTTCAATAGGTTGCGATGGACGATATGGGACATGGCGCGGGCTCCTTCGCTAATATCCTGCCGCGTTATGCTCCGCAGGGCTAGAAGCTAATTTCAGGGCGTCAGCAGCCCGACCACCGCGCCGGTCATGCAGCAGGCGATGGAAGCCGAAACCAGTGATGGCATGCCTAGCCGCAGAATATCCGCGCGCCGTTCCGGGCACATGCCGGCCATGCCCGCCACCATGATCCCGACAGACCCGAAATTGGTGAAACCACACAGCGCATAGGTCAGGATCAGCCGGGAGCGTTCCGAAAGCCCCGCCCCGCCCGATTGCGCAAGCTCCAGGTAGGACACGAATTCATTCACCACGATCTTCACGCCAAGCGATGATGCAACGCTGGCCGCCTCCGCCGCCGGCACGCCCATGGCCCAGGCGACGGGCCAAAGCAGCAGGCCAAGCAAGCGTTGCAAGGTGAAGCCCGTTGCGGGTTCCAGCGCCATATTCACCAAAGCAACCAGGGCGACAAAAACAATCAAGGACGCCATGATACCGAGCAGCAGAGAAAGCCCATCCTGCGTGCCACGCACCAACGCATCCATGTTGCTATCATAAAGCTTCACGGGCTGGCCGGTGTCGTGATTCGCTACGCCGTCACCAGCTTGCGCTGGAAGCATCAGCAGCGCGGCAAGAATGGCGGCGGGGGCGGAAATCAGGCTCGCGGTCAGTAATTGCCCTGCCGCATCCGGCACCACAGGCGAGATCATCAGCGCATAAACCACCAGCGTATTCCCGCTGATGGTGGCAAGCCCCGCCGTCATCACCACAAAAAGCTCAGCACGCGTCATGCGCGAAAGCCAGGCGCGGATCATGAGCGGCGCTTCCACCATGCCGACAAAGACATTTGCCGCAACACCAAATCCCGCCGCACCACCAATGCCGAAAAGACGTTGCAGCACTGCCGCCATCACGCGCACAATCGCAGGCAAGATGCCCCAATGATAGAACAGCGCGGATAGCGCGCCGACCACCAGCACCAAGGGCAAGGCCTGGAAGAACAGGATGAAGGAAGCGCCGGGGCGGAGTTCCTGAAACGGCAAAGCGCCGCCGCCCAAATAGCCAAAGACGAGCGAAGTGCCGGCCTGGGTTGCGACGGCCAACGCATTCACCGCATCACCCAAATAGGAAAAAGCTGCGCGCAGCGGCGCAATATGCAATAGCGCCGCGCCCAAAAGGATTTGTAGCGCCAAGCCCATCAGCACGACACGTGCCGAGACACCGCGCCGAAACCCGCCCAAAGCCCAGGCCAATACGCAAAGCGCCAGCAAGCCAAAGCCTGATTGGGCTTGCAGCGCGGTCATGTTGGCAGGATGGGTGTGGGTGGGTCGTCCAATTCCAAATCGGCGATGCGTTGGCCGCCGCGCTTGATGGCAGCGACCGATATCTCGATCTGGTCTATATCCTTCTGCGCCTGGCCGAAATGCTTGCGCAGGCCGTCAGTACGTTCTTCCAGCCGGCCAACATCAGCCAGCATCCGGTCTACCTCTCGCCGGATGCGCCCGGCTTCCGTGCGAAGCCGCACGTCACGCATCAAGGCGCGCATGGTGCCAAGCACCGCCCATAAGGTGGTGGGGGAGACGATATAAACCCCACGCCGCGTGGCATCTGAAACAAGCGACACAAGCGAGGTATGCAATTCGGCATAAATCGCCTCAGACGGCACAAAAATCAGCGCGCCTTCGGCGGTCTCTCCGGGGATGATGTAGCGTTCCGCAACATCCTTGATGTGCTTCTGCAC
>CAIYMY010000079.1 GCA_903927465.1 uncultured Rhodospirillales bacterium
AAGCCGGAAGGCGCGTTTTACGTTTTCCCGGATATGCGCGGCTGCATCGGCAAGACCACGGCGGGCGGCAAGAAGATTGAAACCGATGAGGATTTCACCATCGCGCTTTTGGAAGAAACGGGCGTTGCCACGGTGCATGGCGCCGCCTTCCTGAGCCCAGGGCATTTCCGTATTTCCTACGCGACATCAGATGAAGCGCTGCGCGAAGCCTGCACGCGCATTCAGAAGTTCTGCGCGGGAATGAAGTAATGTTTTAGCGCTGCCCCTTCTGGGGCAGCGCGCAGCTTCCGGCTTTGTCATTGTTGAAAATAGGATCGCCATGCCCGCCCTTGCCGAACGTTTGAACCGCGTTTCCATCTCCGCTTCCGTCATCATGACGATCAAGGCACGCGAATTGGCCGCGCAGGGGATCAAGGTGGTCAGCCTGGCTTCGGGCGAGCCCGACTTTCCGACCCCGCCGCATGCGATTGAAGCGGCGCATCAGGCGGCACTCGCGGGCGATACCAAATACCCGCCGCAGGATGGCACCAAGCGGCTGAAGGAAGCGGTGCAGCGGAAATTCAAGCGCGACAATAACCTTGATTACGCGCTTGATGAGATCATGGTCACCAATGGCGGCAAGCAGAGCATCTTCAACGCGCTCATGGCCACCGTCGATCCGGGCGATGAGGTGCTGATCCCAGCCCCCTTCTGGATTTCCTATGCAGAAATGGCGAAGGTTGCGGGCGGCGTGCCGGTGACCATCAATTGCCCGCAGAATAACGGCTTCAAGCTGCGGCCTGAGGATTTGGATGCCGCCATCACGCCCAAGACCAAATGGGTGATGATCAATTTCCCGAATAACCCAACAGGTGCCGCCTGTTCGCGCGCGGAAATGCAGGCGATTGCGGCGGTGCTGATGAAGCACCCGCATGTCTGGGTCATGACGGATGATATGTACGAACACCTGATCTATGACGGGTTTGAATTCTGCACGATTGCCGATGTTGAACCGCGCCTGAAGGACCGGACACTCACGGTGAATGGCGCATCCAAAACCTATGCCATGACCGGCTGGCGCATCGGCTTTTGCGGTGGGCCCAAGGCGCTGATCAAGGGCATGATGAATATGCAGGGCCAGGCGACGGCGGGGGTTTCCACCATCTCCCAAGCCGCCGTCGCGGCGGCCTTGGATGGCCCGCAGGAAATTGTGCGCGAAAGGGCGGAAGAATATCGCCTCCGCCGCGATCTGGTGGTGGAAATGCTGAATGCGGCGCCGGGCATTTCCTGCCATAAGCCGGAAGGGGCGTTTTACGTCTTCCCGAATATTGCCGGCTGCATCGGCAAAACCAGCAAAGGCGGGCGCAAGATCGAAACCGATACGGATTTCGCCATGGCGCTTTTGGAAGAAAAATATGTCGCGACCGTGCAGGGCACGGCTTACGGCATGTCACCCTATTTGCGGATTTCCTATGCGACCAATACGGACAACCTGCGAGAGGCGTGCGGCCGCATTCAGGCATTCTGCCGCGAATTGAGCTGAACCTGCGATGCTCCGCGCCGGGCGCGATTCGGATGCGGCGGGGTTCATTGCACTGATCAGGGATTGCTGGGCGGAATATCCCGGCTGCGTCTTTGATCTGGATGGGGAACTGCAGGAGCTTCGTGCGCTCGCCAGCTATTTTGCCGAACAAGATGGCTCGCTTTGGGTGGCAGAAGTTGCTGGCGCGGTGGTCGGCATGGCCGCCGTGCATCCTTTGCCTGGAACGCCGGATTGGGAGATTTGCCGCATGTATGTAGCGGCCAGCCAGCGCGGCACGGGCTTGGCCGTGGCGCTGATGGAAGCGGCGGAAGGCCATGCGCGCGCTGCGGGGGCAGAGGTGATCCGGCTTTGGTCCGACACACGCTTCACCCGCGCGCATACCTTCTACGCGAAGCTTGGCTATGTGCGGCAGGGGCCGATCCGCATTTTGAATGATTTGTCCAATTCGCTGGAATTTCCCTTCATCAAGCCGGCGCGCGGTGTCGCGGTGCAGGCGCTTGATGCCTCGGCCGCCGAACATGCCGAAAGGCCCTTGGCGGATATCCTGATTGCCTGTGTTGCCGCCGGCGCTTCGGTTTCTTTCCTGCCGCCTTTGAATGCCGAGGCTGCGCAGGGCTTCTGGCGACGGAGCCTTGGGGATATGGCGCTTGGCCAGAAAGCCATCTGGGTCGCCTGGGTGGATGGCGTGCTGATCGGTACCGTCACGCTTGATCTGGCGATGCCACCCAATCAGCCGCACCGCGCGGAAGTCGCGAAGCTTTTGGTGCACCCGGCGGCGCGGCGGCGCGGCGTGGGGCAGGCGCTGATGGCCGCTTTGGAAGCGGAAGCGGCGCAGCGCGGGCGGCGCTTGCTGACACTCGACACCCGCGCT
This sequence comes from uncultured Rhodospirillales bacterium, assembly GCA_903927465.1. Classification (GTDB taxonomy): domain Bacteria; phylum Pseudomonadota; class Alphaproteobacteria; order Acetobacterales; family Acetobacteraceae; genus Neoroseomonas. The sequence goes on from CAIYMY010000079.1 coordinate 2,394, forward strand.
GATGATGCTGGTGAGGCGCTGTATCGCCGCCTTGGCTGGCAGGAAGCCGGGCGTATTCCGGGCTTTGCGCTGAATGCGGATGGCAGCGCCTCGGCGACTATTTTCTTCTACAAGCAGATAGGTGGCGCATGATTTCGGCGGATTGGTGCCGCATGATGGCGGCTTACAACAGCGAAATGAATCGCAGGCTTTACGCTGCCGCGGATGGGTTGGATGCCAGCGCGCGGCAGGCAGATGGCGGCGCTTTTTGGGGCAGCATTCAGGGCACGCTCTGCCATCTGGTGTGGGGCGATACCACTTGGATGAGCCGCTTTGACGCTTGGGAAAAACCGAGCGTGGGCATGAAGCAAAGCCCTGTCATGATCACGGATTGGGCGGAGTTGAAGTCGCGCCGCGCGTCCGCGGATGCGAAGATTGAAGCCTGGGCGGCAAGCCTCACGCCCGAACGCCTGGCTGGGCCGCTCATCTGGTATCCCGGCATTGCCGGGCGGGAAATGCGCATGCCCTATTGGATCACGGTTGGGCATTTCTTCAATCACCAGACGCATCATCGCGGTCAGACGCATGCGCTGCTGACGCGCGCGGGTGCCGCCACAGGCGATACGGATTTGCCATGGGTGCTGGATTTGCCGGCGCTTGGGGTTAATTGATTTTCGCCGCGGGCTTGGCTGCGCGCGCCGATAGGGCGGCAAGAAAGGCCCCTAAGCTGATCGCAACCGCGCCAAGCATTTCGAATACGCTCGGCACCTCGCCCAGGATGAAGAAAGCCAGCGAAAAACTCGCGACCGGCAATAGCGCAAGACTCATGGCGGTCGCAGGCGCGCCAAGCAGCATGGTCGAACGCCCGAGTGAGAAGATGGTTAAGGCGCCCATCAGCACGCCCTGATAGAACCCCTGAAACAGCAAATCCGAGACCGGGATTCGCGTGAGCTTCGATGAATTCCAAAAGAACCAAATGAAGAATGGGAAATAGATCAGCATGGAATAGACGCTGAGCAAGGCCGCACCCTGCAAGGCGGAAAGCCCGGAACGGCGCATCCGCAGCAGATAAACGGAACCCATCATGCCGGCGCAGACGAAAAGGATATCGCCCTTCCAGTAATCCGGATGGATGCTGGTGAGGCTAACGCCCCCAATGGCAAGCGCGCCGAGGGTGATGCAGGCAAGCCCCAATTTGCGCTGGCGTGAAATCGCCTCGCCCAAAAAATAAAAGCAGAGCAGGCTGGTAAACAGCGGCATGAGACCGGTGGAAAGCGTCAAATGCCCAGCCGGTGCAAGGGCGAGACCCATGGTCGTCAGCATCGCAAGCGGCGCGCCTTGCAGCAGGGCGAACCAAAGCCCCTCAAGCCATGCGTGGCGCGGCATGGAACCAGCAAGCCGGAGCAGCACCGGCAGCAGGATCAGCCCGCCAATGCCATAGCGCAGCAGAACAATATCAGCGGGGGTGACCGATTCAGTTACCGCAAGCCGCGTGAAGGCCGGCCAGGCCGACCAAACAATAACCGTAAGCGACGCCCATAAGGTGCCGTGCAGCATGGTATTTGTCCTGGCTTTTGCGGTATCGCTTTGAACATGGGCTGACACGCAGGCTGCCGATCACGCGCCAGAAAAGCGGCGGGGCATGATTTCAGCCCTTCGGCACCCCGGCCAATTCAAGGCCGCGCGCATAGTTTTCGCGGTCTTCTTGCCGGGCCAGGGGGTAGGTGCGGATGAAATGTTCGATGGTGAAATGTGGTTCCAGGGCAAGCAGTTTTTGGACATAGGGTGCGGCTTCATCCCGCCGGCCGAGATGGCCTAGCGCAGCGAGGAGGTGCTTATACCCGTTGGAGAAGTTGGGGCATGCCCGTACAGCACGCTTACCGTAGCGATAGGCGGCTTCGTAATTGCCTTTAAGGACGTGGGTGGTTGTGTAAATTGTATCGCCGAAATAAGCGTTTGGATCAAAGCTTGATAGCGCAGTATAGCGTTCCAGATGCTGCAGCGCTGAGTCAGAATCTCCCACATAATTGCAGGTCGCAGCACTCATCGCCCAGGCGAAAGTGATGTTTGGATTAAGCCGCAGTGCAGTACGGAAATAGTGTTGGGCTAATTCAAAATCCTTTTCGAAAAAAGCGCACATATGTCCGCAAATGGCATACGCTTCTGCGTTCTCGGGATCATTCCTGATGGCTCGGAAGGCTAATTCTTGTGCTTTTTCAAGGCTTGCTCGCGGGTCATCAGCCCATCCTTGACCGGTGTGAAACCCGTACCAAAATGCTTTCCAAGCCGCTGCTTTGGCGTTCTCGGGGTCAATTCGAAGGGCTTCACTCAGTAACTCACCGGCCTTTTCGAAAGGGCCGCGCTGCATCGCAAAAAACAATGGTAAGGCCTGAAGTACCAAGCTGGTCGCCCCCGAGCGTCTCGGTGCAGCTTGTTGCCCCTCAATAAAGAGTATCACAGGATCAATGCGCGCAACCACCGGTGCCACCACACGATCATGGAGCTGATCCATCATATCGGTCGCAAGTTCGAAACGATCACTCCAGACCGGCCGGATATCCTGACCAATATCCAGAAGGCGGATACTGATACTGACCTTATCAGCACCGCTAATCAGATTGCCCTCAACCGCATAATGCCAGCCTTTACTGCGAAGGAAGACTTCATCCCATTGCCCAATTTGAGCCTGAGGTGTCAGCGCGGCCACCACATCAAACCAGCGAAAACGCGCAAGGGCTGAGGCGATTTCCTGGCTCAGAGAAAAAGCCAATTGCGCATTCTGATCATTGGTCGTCTGAAAGGGGATGACCCCTATGCGCAACCGGGATGCGATTTGCGCAGACGCGGCAGTGCTGGGGTGAGATTCGGTATGGTTTGGGGAAGCTTGGCCTGGTTCAATTCTCTGCCGCGCAGTCGCCAACCGAAGCCTGTCATAAAGCGCCCTGGATTCGGCTGAAGGCTCCACCTCCAACCTGCTGCGCATGGCCATGCGGCAGCGTTCGAATTCGCGCAGCGCCTGGGCTTTTTCACCAAGATCAGCCAGCGCCGTCATCAGGATCCGGCTGGCCCCTTCATGTGTTGGGTCGCAGGCAATAATGCGGCGCGCAAGGCCAGCACGTCTTTCGGCAGGAATATCTGCCTTCGCGATCTGGTGCAGTTCTTCGTCAAAAACCCCAGTGATTTCAGTCGCGAAGCGTGCACGTTCCATCAGTAGCCATTCGTCAAAGGCTTCCGATATCCCGTTCAGGTCCTCCAACAATTCCCCTTCGCAAAGGGCAGCCAAATCGGTCCTGAGCAGATTGGCAGGGTGCGGGCCGGCCAGAATGGCGGCGCTATCAACCCAGCAGGCACGTTGGTTGAGCCGCACCATCTCGGCATCGGTTTCAAGAATTTCATTCGCGAGCGGCCCGAAGGCCAGCAATAGCTCCCGCAGGGATTGCCTGAGGCTGGCGCGGGCTTGATGGTCGGGTACCCTGTCCCAGAGCAGAGAGGCTATTTTGGCCCTTGGCACCCGCTGCCCGGCATGCAGGCAAAGATAACCCAGAATGGCGCGCGCCTTGCGGCCCCGGGGCACCAAATCCTCGCCGAGGTAGCTAATGGCACGCAGCGCGCCGAGAAGATGGATGCGAACAGCAGCCTGCCGGGCGCCGACATCCAGCGCCACAAGCTTGTTCTGATTGGCATGTTGTCGCGCCAATGCCTCACCCCCAAAAAAGGTCCCTTAGGACGTCACATTGGGAAGGCTATTACCTATGGTTGTATAGGGCAAGCGTTATTTCACGCCCATCAAGCGTTTTTTTAACGTTGCCATGATGTTCACTTCACGGCTCTTTCACGCCGGGCCGTCAATCTGCAAAAAACCACCGCAAACCGGCGGCTCCACCTCAACCTCTGGTGGTTTTTTGGTCGAGCCCCCAAACGCAGGAGATGTTAAAATGAGTGACATGAACATTCAACAGCTTCCCTCCATGAAGCCGGTCTCCCTGGGTGGGGCCGCCATCAACGATACTGGCAAGGTTCGCTTCGGTGCTCTTGCGCCAAGCCTGCCGCCGGTGCGCATCTCCGATAACGCAGCAACCGATACTGGCAAGGTTCGCTTCGGTGCTCTTGCGCCAAGCCTGCCGCCGGTGCGCATCTCCGATAACGCAGCAACCGATGCCGGCAAGGTTCGCGTTGGCGGCCATGCCCCAGCCCTGCCTGCGGTGCACATCTCCGCTGAAGCCGTCGCCGATGCCGGCAAGGTTCGCTTTGGCGGCCATGCCCCGAGCCTACCGCAGGTGCGCATCGCCGCTGAAGCCGTCGCCGATGCCGGCAAGGTTCGCTTTGGCGGCCATGCCCCGAGCATGCCGCGCTGAACCAAGCGCAACTCCTGGTCAGGGCTCAGGTCCGGATAGCGGTTTGGGGGGATTTGGTGAAGACTTCGTCTTTCCCCAACTCCCCACCGCAAAACAGGTGTTGACGTGACTGAAAATCGCAAACCCGAAGCACCGCTCGCAACATTCTATCGCATGATTCCCTCGGCGCGCCCACCACAGCGCGCCGATAGATCTGCTGCGGGCAGCATGCCAACCAGGGCCTTTCGGTTTTGTGAGGCGATGACAACCGCTTCCTCCTTCGGGTGGTATATTTTTCCGCCCATAGGCTTCAAGTTGATGTGGGATGGTTCGGATGTGATCTGGACCTATGATGGTGTGGAGGATTGGTACCCCCTCACCACCGCGCAGTTTCCGAATTTCGCGCCTCATTTCGATGATGCCGCGCCGGAAGATATCAAGGGCTACTCGCCCCCCTTCCTCAGCACCTTCATCGAACCAGGCCTGGTGCAGATCTGGAGCGGCCTTGCAATGCGCACCGCCCCAGGCTGGGCCGCGCTGATCCGCGCGCCGGCCAATTTTGTGCGCAACCGCGGCTATGAATGCTATGAAGGTATTGTCGAAACCAGCAACTGGTTCGGCCCGCTTTTCATCAATGTGCGCTTGACGCGCACGCATCACCCGATCGAATTCGATCCGAATTTTCCCTTTCTGCAAGTGCAGCCCCTCCCGCGGGAGGCCTATGGCGCGGCGGCCGAGAATTTTTCGATCATTGAGGATTTATCGGGCTTTGGCGAAGCCGAATGGAATGATTTTCGCCACACCATTGTACGCCCAAACAAGGACCCGCACCGCAAGCTTGGCGATTATGCCGTGGGTATTCGTAAAACTCAGCGCGCGAAGGACCGTGATGACCCGGCCAAGGAATAATTGAGCGCTACGGGTCTCTCATCATCTCGATTTCCGGCAAAAAACAGACCCACTGCATGAAGTTTGCTGATTACTGATCGGAAAAAACCCTTTTCATAACTCACAAATTCGCAAGAATGATATTGTTTTTTGCTTTAGCTTGCGTAAACTATAGTGAGCCTGAATAGAGGAAGCCCCGATGCCCCGCGATGGTGATGATCTTCTTGGAAACAAACTCATTACGCCGACGCTTGAATTAGCCGTACTAGGGCTATGGGCTGCAGCAATGGATGTGGAACGCCGTTTCAGCCGCCAGGAAATCGAAGCCTTGCCCGAATTGTCGCGCGCCATAGCCGCAGCAAATCTGCTGCCCGCCGCGATCGGCTGGGACGATGTCCTATCGGATCAAGTTACCAAAGCTTGATTTTTCAAACATCGCTCGTTTCTGACTGCTGTGACAGGCTCTGCACCAGCGTCGTAATTGATCGCCTGACATCAGGATCCGTTACCTGGGAAAAAGCACGCCCGATAGTATAGGCATCGCGCGCAGCATTAAGCACGTCCCCTGTCATTAAATGTTCTGTCGCGTGTCGTTGCGAAAACCCTTCTTCATCCAGCAAAAAAGTGATGGGAATATCAAGCACCGTCGCTATCACCATTAATCTTCCGGCGCCGATACGATTCACGCCACGCTCATATTTCTGTAATTGCTGAAAGGTGACGCCAAGTTTCTCCGCCAGTTTTTGTTGACTCATGCCGACCATGGATCGGTAAAGCCGGATGCGTTCACCAACAAACTTGTCAACTTCGTTGGTTTCCCGGCTTGCCGATTTTCTCAATACATCAAGGGCATCCTGCTCGGTCGGCTTGATCACTGACATGGTATCCCTTTCCGCGAAATCTGGCGCCTGAAGGCAGCGTGACTAAAAGATCATCAGAGGTCATCATGCCAGGGGGGGAGTATGACCACCGTGATAAGGGCGCATGATGGGCGTCAAATCGTCAGGCATTCAGCCGGTTTGCATGTCAAATGCCGTCAAGGCAGCGTTAAAACGGTGAAAAACATCAACATAAAATATGCGCAACGACGCACATGCCGATCCTGAACGATTTCGGCCTCACCAATTAAATGATCAATCCGCCGTGGCGCCGGAACTGCGCACCACATCGGCCCAGATCTGCGCTTCCCGCCGCACGAAACCCGCCGCCGCCGCACCCGCAAGCCCAGGATCAGTCAGCGAAAGTGTGGCCAGCCGCGCTTTCAATTCTGGGTCGGCCATGGCGCGCGGCACTTCGCTGGCAAGCCGCGCCAAAGCCTCGGAAGATTGCCGCGCCGGGGCAAAAAGTCCGAACCAGGTAGAAGCGGCAAAGCCCGGAAAGCCCTGTTCGGCGATGGTCGGCACATCGGGCAGCGTTGGGTCACGCTCGGCGCCCGCCACCGCGATCGGGCGCACCCGGCCTTCACGGATCAGCGGCAAGGCGGGCGGCAGGCTGGTGCTGCCGATCGGCGCCTGATTGGCGAGCACCGCGGTCGCCGCCTGGGCAGGGCCGAAGGCAACTGGAGTAGCCTCCACTTTTGCCAGCGTTCGGAACAGCAATTCTGCCCCCAGATGCGGCGTGGTGCCCGTGCCCGAATGGGCATAGGCCATGCCGGGATAGGCCCTCATAAGGGCCAGCAGCTCGGTCAGGTTGCGCGCCGGCACGGAAGGATGGACGAAAAACGCATTGGGCGCGGTCGCCACCACGGCGATGGTCGCGAAATCATCCAGCCCATAGCCCGCCGCGCGATAAAGCGATGGATTCACACAAAAAGCCGTGCTGTGCATCAGCAGCGTATGGCCATCAGTGGCGCCCTTCACCGCCTGGGTACCGATATTGCCCCCGGCGCCGCCACGATTCTCCACCGGGACTGCGTGGCCCAACAGGGTTTCCAGCCTCATCGCCAATGCGCGGGCCACCACATCGGTAGAACTGCCGGGCGGGAAGGCCACAATGATGCGCACAGGCCGTTCCGGCCAGGCGGCGCGGGCCAGGCGCGGCGCCGCCAAAAGCGCCCCGCCGGTGATCAGGGCCGCGCGACGGCCCAAAAGATGCTTGGTCATGTTGTCCTCCCTGTCGCCAAGCATCCTTTAACATGAACCGCACGGTAAAGCCCGAAACACGCGAATCGCGCCTGAATATCCGCCGGGGGCTATGCCGATCTTGCGCGCCACTATAGCCTTGTCCCAATGTAATTACCTGACGAAGAGGCAACCCCTCAGCCGGGGTGTCACAGGCAAGGCAAGGACAATAGGAACGCTCATGACAGATACTCGATATTTGGCGCCGCAGACGCTTGATGAAGCGGTCAGCGCCTTTGCCGCGGCCCAGGGGGCTGCACGGATTTTGGCGGGCGGGACGGATCTGCTGGTGCAGATGCGCGCCGGCGTCGCGACACCCGGTTTGATCGTGGATATCAAGAAAATCGACGAAATGAACCGCATCACGGAAAATGCCGATGGCAGTTTCACCGTGGGTGCGGCGGTATCCGCAGTCTCGCTCGCTGATCATCCGCGCTTCGGCACGGTGTGGCCGGGTGTGCTGGAAGCGGTGAACCTGATTGGGTCAAAGCAGGTGCAGGGCCGCGCCTCCCCGGGTGGGAATCTCTGCAATGGCTCGCCCGCCGGTGACAGCGTGCCGGCCATGATCGCCGCCGGTGCGGTGGTGACGGTGCAGGGCCCGAAAGGCCGTCGGCAAATGCCGGTCGAAGCCTTCCCGGCCGGCCCGGGCAAAACGAACCTCGCCCCCGGTGAAATCCTGGTGAGCTTCACCCTGCCCGCGCGCCCCGCCGGTTCGGGTGATGCCTATCTGCGCATGATCCCGCGCACGGAAATGGATATCGCGGTTGTTGGCTGCGGCGTCAGCCTTACCATGAAGGATGGCGTTTGCACCGCCGCCCGCATTGGGCTTGGCGCCGTGGCGCCGACCGTGATGCTGTTGGAAGAAGCCGCCAAGGCGCTGATCGGCACAAAGCTTGAACCCGCCGCTGTTGCCGCCGCCGCTGCCGCTTGCAGCGCCGCTTGCCGCCCCATCAATGACACGCGCGGCACCATTGTCTATCGTACCAAGGTTGCCGGCGTGCTCCTGAAGCGCGCCGTTGCCATCGCCGCCGAACGCGCCAGCCGGAGCTGAACAATGTCCAAGATGCATGTTTCGACCACCATTAACGGGGAACCAATGGAGTTCCTGTGTGAAGCGCATGACAGCATGCTGGATGCGCTGCGCGGCCCGCTTGGCCTGACCGGCGCCAAGGAAGGCTGCGGCACCGGTGATTGCGGCGCCTGTTCCATCACCGTGGATGGCCGCCTGATTTGCGCCTGCCTGATGCTGGCGGTGGAATCCGAAGGCAAATCACTCGGCACCATCGAAGGCATGTCGCAGGGCGGTGATCTGCACCCGCTGCAACGCAAATTCCTGGAAATGGCAGCGCTGCAATGCGGCATCTGCACGCCAGGCGTTTTGATTGCCGCGAAATCCTTGCTGGAAAAAAACCCGGATCCAACCGAAACCGAAGTCCGTTTCGGCCTTGCTGGCAACCTTTGCCGCTGCACGGGTTACGACAAGATTGTTCGCGCCGTGCTTGAAACCGCCGCTGAAATGAGGGGGGCTGCCTGATGAACGATATGTCCAACAAATGGATCGGCAAAAGCACGATCCGTCCCGATGGTGCGGAAAAGGTGACGGGCCGCGCTGCCTATGCCGCCGATACCAATATGCCCGGCATGATCTGGGGCAAGGTGCTGCGCAGCCCGCATCCGCATGCGCGCATCATTTCCATCAATACCGCCAAGGCGGAAGCGCATCCCGGCGTGAAGGCCGTGGTGACGCACAAGGATTTGGTGGATTTCCCGCTCGACAAATCCGTGATGCTCGGCATCCAGGATATGCGCTGGATGTGCCGCAACATCATGGCGCGCGAAAAGGTGCTGTTCCATGGCCACCCGATTGCCGCCATTGCCGCGATTTCGGAAAAAGTGGCGGCCGAGGCGCTGCAACTGATCGAAGTGGAATATGAGGTTCTGCCTTGGGTGATTGACGCGGAAGACGCGATCAAGCCCGATGCGCCGATCCTGCATGATTTCATCAAGTTCGACGGCAAGGCTTCCAATATCGCGGGCAAGCTGGAACACAAGCTTGGTGATATTGAAAAGGGTTTCGCTGAAGCCGACGTCGTTATCGAACGCCGCTTCCGCACCGCGCCCGTGCATCAGGGTTATATCGAAACCCATGCCTGCCTGGTGAGTGTGGCCGATGGCAAGGCAACGGTGTGGAGTTCAAGCCAGGGCCAATTCATGGTCCGCGCGATGTGTTCTTACCTCACTGGCCTGCCACAAAGCGATATCCGCGCCATTCCGGCGGAAATCGGCGGTGGCTTTGGCGGCAAGACGATTGTCTATCTGGAACCGGTGGCGCTGCTGCTGGCCAAGAAATCTGGCCGCCCGGTGAAGATGGTGATGACGCGCGAAGAAGTGATGCGCGCCACGGGCCCAACCTCGGGTTCGTTCAGCACCATCAAGATCGGTGCGAAGAAGGATGGCACCCTGGTCGCCGCGCAGGGCACTTTCTACCTGCAAGCTGGCGCGCTGCCCGGTTCGCCCATTCGTGGTGCGGCGGGCTGCGCTTTCGCGCCCTACAATATCGCGAATGTGCATTCGCAGGGCTTTGATGTGGTGTCCAACCGGTCCAAGGTTGCGGCCTATCGCGCGCCAGGGGCGCCGATTGGTGCTTATGGCGTGGAATGTGTGCTGGATGAAGTGGCCGAAAAGCTTGGCATGGACCCGCTGGCGCTGCGCCTGAAAAACGCCGCTGAGGAAGGCACCAAGGCCGCGCATGGCCCGGTATTTCCGCGTATTGGCCTGAAGGAAACCATTGAAGCCGCGATGGCGCATCCGCATTACAGCGCGCCGCTTGGCCCCAATCAGGGCCGTGGGGTTGCCAGCGGCTTCTGGTTCAATGCTGGCGGTGAATCTTCCGCGCAGGTGAACATCACGGAAGATGGCAATGTTGCAGTGACCACGGGGCACCCGGATATCGGTGGCTCGCGCGCTTCCATCGCCAATATCACTGCGGAATTGCTTGGCATTGATTACAAGCGCGTCTCAGTGCTGATCGGCGATACCGCGACCATTGGCTATTCCAACCTTACAGGCGGCAGCCGCGTGTTGTTTGCTTCCGCGATGGTGGTGACGCAATCTTCGGAGAAAGTCATCACGCAGCTCAAGGAACGCGCGGCGAAGATCTGGAAGATCGACCCCGAAGCGGTGATCTGGGACAATGGCGAAGCCCGTCCTGCGGGCGCCAATGCGGGACAATTCCCGCCGCTGAGCCTGAAGGATATCGCCGCCAAGGCCAGCGAAACGGGCGGGCCGATTGGCGCGGGCGTGCAGTTGAACACAACCGGCGCCGAAGGGGGTTTTGCGACCCATATCTGCGATGTGGAAGTGGACCCGGAACTCGGTACCGTGAAGGTGCTGCGCTACACATCCTTCCAGGATGTCGGGCGCGCGGTTCATCCGGCCTATGTTGAAGGCCAGATGCAGGGCGGTGCGGCGCAGGGCATCGGCTGGGCGCTGAACGAGGAATACATCTACAACGCCAAAGGCCAGGTGGATAATCCCGCCTTCCTTGATTACCGCATGCCGGTGTGTTCGGACCTGCCGATGCTGGATGCGGTGATGCTGGAAATCCCGAACCCCAAGCACCCGCAAGGCGTGCGTGGCGTGGGTGAAGTGCCGCTGGTGCCGCCACTGGGTGCGATTTCCAACGCTATGTATCGCGCGACGCATAAGCGCTTCTACGCGCTGCCCATGTCACCGCCACGGGTTCTGGAAAAGCTGGATCAGGCGGCCGAATAAGCCGCCTTTCAGCGCAAAGCCTATCAGGCCCGGGGGCGCAAGCCTCTGGGCCTTGCTTTTTGGCACGTAGCGCTTCAGGGAAGCCGCATCACGACAGGAGAAGACCATGATCGACACAAAACTGGGCACCGGGGCCGAAGCCACGGCGGGCCAGCACATCACGGTGCATTACACGGGCTGGCTGTTTGATGCCGCAGCACCCGAAAACAAGGGCCGCAAATTTGATAGTTCGCGCGACCGCGCTGAACCCTTTTCCTTCATGCTGGGCGCTGGCCATGTGATTGGCGGCTGGGATCAGGGCTTTGCCGGCATGAAGGTCGGCGGGCAGCGCACGCTGATCATCCCGCCCGAGCTTGGCTATGGCGCGCGCGGCGCGGGTGGTGTCATTCCGCCGAATGCGACGTTGCTCTTTGAAGTTGAGTTACTCGGGGTTGAGTAAGGGCTGACGTGTTCATGTGATCCGCCGCGGCGGATCACATCCTAACGCTGTAGCGGATGCGGATCGGTCGCAGCCTTCACTTCGACCCCGCCTTCTAGTTCATCGGGCGCTGCCTCACTTGGTAAACAGATCAGATTAAAGGAGGCAATGCCTGGAAACAAATTCTCGCTATCGCCGGCCAGATTTCCTGGGTTATAGAGCCAGGGCTGATGCCACCACATGCGGTAATCAAGGTCCAAAAGGGTCGCAATCAACTCAGCGTGCTTGTCGAGCCGATCATCATCGACATACAGATAAGGGCGAAAGCGCCTAATTGTCTCGCGCGCGCCATCCAGTACCTGCTTTTCCATGCCTTCAACGTCAATCTTCATCATGTGGCAGGCAGGCAGCATCAGGTTGTCAATGGCGATCATTTCAACCACATCGCCATCATCACCGCCGAGTGCAACGCCGCCAAAATTATTGTCACCGCGATAATCCATGCGCGGCACCGTGATCTCCCCCGCTGTGGCGCCGACTGCCAGGCATTTGGCATCCGTATTTTCAATGCCGTTCAAGGCCAGATTGGCGCAGAGCATCTGAAAGATCACCCGTTGCGCTTCAAAGGCGACCACCCCGCCATTCTCACCGACCAATTTGGCAAGGTGAACGGTATGCGCGCCGATATTCGCGCCGATTTCTAAGACCATCATACCAGGCTTGATAAGGCCGGAGAAAAGCTGCGCCTCAAGCTCGGAAAACTCGCCATAGCGATCAAGCGATCCCCCCACATATTTATCGCGCCCGCTGTAGAGCATGACACCATGGCGGCAATGCTTCAGGCGCAAATGCGGGCTGGGTAGGGCAATGCTTGCCAGCTTTTCGATCATCAATTTCGGCTTTCAAATCCTGACAATGTATCAATCTATCAGCCACGGGCGGCCTGTGCCAATCTCTTCCTTCCGAATGCCCGTCAAGGACCGCTGATCAGATGCCCCGCAGCCCAAAACAGCGCGCCGACCTGCTGCTGGTGGCGCTTGGCCTGGCGGAGAGCTGCGCCCGGGCGCAGGCGCTTATCCTGGCCGGCAAGGTGTTCAGCGATACCAAGCGGGTGGAAAAAGCGGGGGATCTGCTGCCCGATGGCGCGCCGCTTGAAGTACGCGGTCAGGACCACCCCTGGGTGTCCCGCGGTGGGCTCAAGCTTGCACATGCGCTCACGCATTTCGGGCTGAACCCGGAAGGGCGGGTTTGCCTTGACCTTGGCGCCTCCACCGGGGGCTTTACCGATGTGCTGCTGCAGCATGGCGCGGCGCGGGTCTATGCGGTGGATGTCGGGCATGGCCAATTGGCCTGGAAGCTCCGCCAGAACCCGCGCGTGGTGGTACTGGAAAAGACCAATGCGCGTTATCTTGACGCCAGCGCCATCCCGGAGCCGATTGGTGCCCTGGTCTGCGATGCTTCCTTCATTGGGCTGCGTACCATCCTACCCGCGCCACTGGCGCTTTGTGCGCCGGGCGCCTTTACGGTGGCATTGATAAAACCGCAATTCGAAGCGGAGCAAGGCCAGGTGGGCAAGGGCGGCGTGGTGCGCGATGCTGCGCTCCATCGCAGCATCTGCGCCATGATCGCCGAATGGTGGGCGGCGCTGCCCGGCTGGCAGGTGCTCGGCATCACCGAAAGTCCCATCACGGGGCCAGAGGGGAATAAGGAATTCCTGATCGCCGCGCGCCACGAAACATAGGGCGGGGCTTGCGCAAGCGACCCATCCCGCCTATCCGCCCGGTTCCTTTTCCAGACATTCAGGGGTTTGCCATCATGGCCATCGAACACACCTTCAGCATCATCAAGCCGGACGCCACGCGCCGGAATCTGACCGGCAAAATCAATGCGGTGTTCGAAGAAGCGGGGCTGCGCATTGTGGCGCAAAAGCGCATTCATATGTCCCCAGCGCAGGCCGAAAGCTTCTATGGCGTGCATCGTGAACGCCCCTTCTTCAAGGATCTGGTGTCCTTCATGATCTCCGGCCCCGTGGTGGTGCAGGTGCTGGAAGGTGAGAACGCGGTCGCCCGCAACCGCGAATTGATGGGTGCGACCAACCCCGCCAATGCCGCCCCTGGCACCATCCGCAAGCTTTTCGCCGAAAGCATTGAAGCGAATTCGGTCCACGGGTCCGACAGCGCCGAGAACGCCGCCATCGAAATCGCCTATTTCTTCGCCGGCAGCGAAATCGTCGGCTGAGCCGCTTTCACTTCCCGCGCAGCTGGTAACCAGCCCGTAAGTAGTTCCGGTGTTTAATGCGCCCTCAAGTGATTGAGGACGCAGGCATGAGCGACGGGTTTGGCAGTCAGGGCGATCGGGCGGCGGCGGGGCTGGAGCTTGCCCATTCGCCGGCGGAACTCCGCCAGGGCATCGCTGAGGCTTTGGCCAATGATGGCGCCGGCCTCAGGCTTGATCTGCAGCCCGTCTGCAGCGCCAATGGCCTGGAAACCGTGGGCTATGAGGCGCTGCTGCGCTGGGTGCACCCCGATCTTGGCCCCATCCTGGCCATGGAAACGGTCAATGCTGCAACCCAGGCGGGCATGGCTGCCGCGCTGGATGCCTGGGTTTTCAATGAGGCCTGCCGGATCCGCGCGCGCTGGCCGCGTTCCGCCCCCTATGTCTCCGTGAATATCACAGCCGAGGCATTCCTGCGCGGCGATGGCACCGCTTTGATGCGCCGCGCGCTTTATGATGCGGATACAGACCCCCGTGGCTTGGCGGTAGAACTGCCGGCCAATGCGGTCTCACTCTGGCATGATGCGGCGGCCAATCTGGCAGCCGGGCTGCGCGGGCTTGGCGTTGTCGCGGCGCTGGATGATTTCGGTGTGGCGCGCGGCACCATCCTGGCCTTGCGCGCGATTCCCTTTCCCATGGTGAAGCTGCACCCAAGCCTTTGTGCCGGGCTGGATGGGGAAGCTCTCTCGGCGCGGCGCGCGCTGGCGCTCACCACCGGCCAGGTGGAAACCGCCCATGCGCTGGGCACGATTGTGGTCGCGAAAAGCGTGGAAACGCTGGCGCAGCTTCGTGCCCTGGAGAAGGCCGGCTGTGACGCCATGCAGGGCTGGCTGCTGGGAAGGCCCGGCAAGGTGCCGAACCTGATCGAATAGCCGGCGTCAAAGTGCTGCGACTCAGCCCTTTACATCCATCGCCTGGCGCAGCCCATCGCTCACCAGATTAAAGCAGATGGAGGTCACGAAAATGCAAATCCCCGGCAGGATCGCGACCCAAGGCTGCACATAAATCGCGGTGCGCAGCGTATTCAGCATCAGCCCCCATTCCGGTTCCGGCGGCTTGGTGCCAAGCCCAAGGAAGGAAAGGCCAGAGGCCAAGATCATCGAAACGCTGATCAGCGATGTCGCATATACAAAGATCGGCCCCAGCACATTGCCCAGCACATGCACGCGCACAATGGTGAAGGCATTGGCGCCTGAGGCGCGCGCCGCATCCACGAAATCCAGATTGCGCACGCCCGTGGTCACTGTTTCCGCCACGCGGATAATGGGCGGGATGAAGACCAAGGTCAGCGCCAGAATTGCATTGATAATCCCCGCGCCAAGCGCGCCTGAGATCGCCACCGCCAGCAGCACGGATGGGAAGGCGTAGAACACATCCGTCACGCGCATGATGGCCATATTGGTCTTGCCGCCGGCATAACCCGCCAGCACGCCCAGCACCGTGCCAATCACAAAGGCCAGCGCGACAGGCGTAATACCCATGAACCAGGAAAGCCGCCCGCCATAAAGCAAGCGCGTCAGCATATCTCGCCCAAGTTCATCCGTGCCCAGGATATAATTCGGCGTACCAACAGGTCGCAGGCGCCGGATCATGCTGCCCTGATAAGGGTCATGCGGCGCAATCAGCGACGCGAAGACGAATGCGAGCAGCATCAGCAGCAAGACCGACGCACAGAAGATCGTCACCGGGTCGCGCCGCACGCGTTTCCAGACACCTGCCCAATAGCCGGTGGAGCTTTCTGCCGCCTGCCGCGCCTGGACCGCAAGTTCAGCTTCCGCCGCCGATGGGGTGGTTGCGCTATTGGACATTGCCTCAGCCCCGCTTGATGCGCGGATCGAGCGCGGTTTGCATCAGATCCACCAGAAGATTGAGTCCGACGAAGAACATGGCCAGCACCAGAATGGTCCCTTGCAGCACCGGCAAATCGCGCTGGAAGATCGCGTTGTTCAGCAAAAGCCCAGTGCCGGGCCAGGAGAATACGGTCTCAACCAGAATTGAACCGCCCATCAGATAGCCAAGCTGCAAGCCCATCACCGCAAGCGCGGTGGGGGCGGCATTCTTCACCACATGCAGGAATACGCCGCGCCGCGTGAGGCCCTTGCCGCGCAGCGCGGTCACAAATTCCTGGTTCATGATCTCCGCAATAATGCCGCGCACCGTGCGTGTAATGATCCCCATGGGAATCACGCAAAGCGTTACGGTTGGCAGGATCAGGTGCTTGATATGCTCCCAATTCCAGGTCCAATCGGAAGACCCACCTGGCCCCGCACCCATGGCCGGCAGCCAATTCAATTGGACGGAAAAAATCACCACCATCACCATGCCAAGCCAATAATGCGGCACGGAAACGCCGCCGACCGCCAGCGTCACTGCCGCGCGATCAAGCCAGGAACCGCGGAAGGTGCCAGCAAGCCCACCCAGCACGCAGCCAAGGATGAAGCCCAGCAGGGAAGCGGAAGCCGCCAGCATCAGCGTATTGCCGATGGCGCTTGAAAGATCAGACCAGACCGGCCGGCCGGAAGCGAGTGACCGCCCCAAATCGCCCTGCACCACTTTCAGCAGCCAAAGCCCAAATTGCACAGGCAGTGGCTTATCCAACCCGTAATCGCGCCGCACCTGTTCCACCACGTCGCCCGGCGCATCGGGCGGCACGATAGCGTTGATCGGATCACCAGGTGCGATCTGCACCAGCATGAAACAAACGAACCCAACCGCAAGCGCGATGGGGATGGCATAGGCAATGCGGCGGATCAGGTAGAAGAACATCGTCTCTCCAGGTATCGCCGGGCGGTGATGGCCGCCCGGCGATCAGATGTTACTGAATGAAGGGCAGGCGCAGATCCACGAACCAGCTTTGTGGCTGCACGTAACCGCGCACACGCGGGCTCATGGCACGCGGAGACACGTCATGTGCAATCCAGATGAACAGCGCCTCATCCACACCAGCCGCATGCAAGCGGGCAAGTGCGGCATCACGCGCTGCCGGTTCGAAGGAATTGCGCGCTTCCGCGATCATCGCGTCAAAGCGCGGATTGTTGAAGAAGCCCCAATTGTTGGAAACCGGCGGCGCCATTTTCGAATCCCAGAAGCGCACCATGGCGAAGAAGGGGTCCATGGCGGCGAAGGACACGTTGGTGGCATGTGCCCCGCGCGCAGAGGCATGGGTGCAGCCCTGGCGCCAATTGGCGAACAAGGTGTTCCATTCCACCACGTCGAATTCCACATTCACGCCGATTCCCTTCAGGTCCTGCTGAAGGAATTCATTCATGGGCAGCGGCTGCATCTGGCCCGAACCGGAAGCCGAGATTTGTACCTTCAGCGTCAGCGGGCGTTGCGCCGTATAGCCCGCTTCCGCCAGCAAGCGGCGCGCTTCCGCCTTGTCGGTGCGGATATTGAAGCTCGGGTTGCCGAACCAGGGGTGGCCGCGCGGCACTGTGCCGACTGGCACCGACATCATGCCCCCCAGCAAGGTGCGCAGCCCCTCGCGGTCAATGCCAAGATTGATGGCCTGACGCACGCGCACATCGCGGAGCGGCGAGCCTTCAGCGAAGCAGGGCTGCCAGGGCCAGACATGCGGCTGCGCATTGCTGGTGATCACCATGCCACGCTGGCGAAGCTGCGGAATGGCATCCGGTGAAGGCGCTTCAATCCAATCCACCTGGTTGGACAAAAGTGCGGCAGTGCGCGCATTGGCTTCGGGGATCGGCAGGATCACAATGCGATCAAGCTTCGCCTTGTCCGACCAATAGCCATCAAAGCGCGCATATTCCGCACGTTCACGCGGGACAAAGCGCGTCATGCGGAAGGGGCCGGTGCCCGATGGCTCACGCGCAAAGGCGTTCCAGGTCGCTTCCGCGGTTGGGTTCGCGGCGCGTAGCCGCTCCCATTGCGTGGGGCTCGCCATGAAAAGATTAGTCAGGTTGATTGGCAGCAGGCTATCCGGTTCAGACGTGAACAGCGCCACCGTCAGATTATCAATCTTTTCCGCGCGGCGCAGCGTTGGCATACGGGTCGCGGTGAGGCCCACCTGGCGCGGGTCATAATGCGGGGCTTCGCGGTCCAGGATCTTGCGCACATTCCACACCACGGCATCGGCGTTGAAATCCGACCCGTCATGGAATTTCACACCACTGCGAAGCCGAAACACCCAGCGCGTTCTGTCAGTGGCATCAACCGCCCATTCGCTCGCAAGACCGGGGATGACAACCGAAGGCTTTTCTGCCGAGGACAAATCCCACATGGTCAGGCCGTCAAACAGCGGAATGCCGGTGAAGCGGTTGCCCTCAAAACCCTGGTCGGGCTGGCCGTGGGTCAGCGGAATATCCGCAGCCGTCATGCCGATTCGCAGCGTGCCCTGGGCTTGTGCGATGGACGCCCCGAGCACCGGCAGCGCCACCAGGCAGGCTGTCATCAAGAATTTCTTCAAACGCATTGCGTCACTCTCCCTTTGTCGCAATTGGGCAGTTTCGGGGGAAACTGCCGCCTAAATTTTATTGCTACGCTCGCCCCCAGGGCCAAGGCCCGGACGACAAGACAGTGCTTAAACGCAGCAAAGCCCGTGCCACCCCCCAGCCTTGGGCTGGCGGTCAGGGGTCTTCATCCATGCCCAAATTAATGGCAGCACTGCCCAATCATGAGGCGCCGCACGCCCAGGCGCGATAGGAAGTTCGGAGCCCCCAGCACCCTTGCCAGCCCCACCGGCAAAGCGGCAAAAGCGCGCCATGCGCATCCTGCTTCTGAACGGCAATACCGATCCCGCCATCACCGCCCTGATCGCCGCCCGCGCGCAGGAAGCCCTGCCCCGGCTTGGCCTGCCCGCTTGCGATCTGGTGCCCGCGACCGCCCCCTTTGGCGCGCGCTATATCGCAACCCGTGCGGCAGTCGCCATTGCCGGCCATGCGGTGCTGACGGGCCTCGCTCAGCATATCGGCCAGGATAATCCGCAAGGTTTTGGCGCCGCCATTATTGCCTGTTTCGGCGAGCCCGCCATTGAAGCGGCGCGCGAATTGCTGCCCATTCCCGTGGTCGGCATGGCGGAAGCTTCAATTACGCTGGCGCTGGAAAAGGCACCGCGCATTGCGCTGCTGACCGGGGGTGCCGCCTGGGTGCCGATGCTGGAAGAATTCGCGCTGATCCGCGGCCATGGGCAAGACCGCGTGCAGGTGCGATCCGTGCCCCCCACCGGCGACATGATCGCGCGCGAACCTGAAAAAGCACTGCACCTGATCGCCGAAGAAGCACGCCAAGCGGTGGCGGATGGCGCTGGCGTGGTGGTGCTGGGCGGGGCTGGCCTGGTGGGCCTTGCGCCAAAGCTTGCCGCAATGCTGCCCGTGCCGGTGCTGGATAGCCTTGATTGCGCGCTGGTCATGGCCTGCCGAGCTGGCCGCGCCAATGGCCGCGCCCCTGGCCGCGTGGTGCAGGCGCCGCAGACCGGGCTTGAGGCGAAGCTTACCGCCATGATGGGGTAACCCACGCAAAAAACTATGTAAGGACTACTTACCTTTCACCCAGACCCGCGCTAACCTGATCGCGCTTAGAAAAAACTCCGAGGATACGCAGCAATGGCTTCCTTCCCGATCACCCGCACCACAACGCCCAAGGTGAAGCCCGCCGATGATGATTTGGCCTTCGGCAAGGTGCTGACCGATCACATGTTCCTGATGGATTATCAGGAAGATAAGGGCTGGCATTCGCCGCGGATCGTCCCCTATGGGCCGCTCAGCCTGGATCCCGCGACTTCCGTACTGCATTACGGCCAGGCGATTTTTGATGGGCTCAAGGCGTTTCGCGGCGATGATGATCAGATCCGCATGTTCCGCCCAGATCGCCATGCGGAACGCTTCAACCGCTCTGGCCAGATCATGTGCATGCCGGAATTGCCGGTGGATATCATTCGCCAAAGCTTTGATGCGCTGGTTGGGCTTGAACATGAATGGGTGCCGCGCAAGCCCGGCACCGCGCTTTATCTGCGCCCGACCATCATCGCGACCGATGTGATGCTGGGCGTGCATCCGGCGCATAATTACCTGTATTTCCTGATCCTTTCGCCCGTTGGCACCTATTACAAGGAAGGCGTGAAGCCGGTGAAAATCCTGGCGTCAGACACGCATGTCCGCGCGGTGAAAGGCGGCACCGGGGAAGCCAAAACTGCCGGCAATTATGCCGCGAGCCTGGCCGGCCAGCGCGATGCCGCCAATGCTGGCTATTCGCAAGTGCTGTATCTGGATGGCGTGAACCGCAAATACCTCGATGAAGTCGGCACGATGAACATCATGCTGAGAATCGGTGATGAGGTGATCACGCCGCCACTGACGGGCACGATTCTGGATGGCGTGACGCGTGCCAGCACCATGCAATTGATGCGCGATTGGGGGCTGAGGGTCACCGAACGCCAGATTGCCATTGATGAAGTCATGGCCGCCGGCCGTGACGGCACGCTCAAGGAAATGTGGGGCACGGGGACGGCGGCGGTGGTCTCACCGGTCGGGACGCTTGGCTATAAGGGCGAGGATGTGCTGATCAATGGTGGTGAAATCGGCGATGTCACGCGCCGGCTTTATGATGCCATCACCGGCCTGCAATATGGCCGCAGCAATGACCCGCATGGCTGGATGAGCATTGTGCGCAAGGGGTGAGATAGCCCTTCATTCCTCCTTCTTCGCGCCGTCGGTTACGGCGCGCTGCTTGGCCTTTTCGGCGGATAGCCGCGCGCGTTCGGCTTTGGTCTGCCCGTATTTGGCGCGATTTTCCGCGGCCTTTGTTTCGGCGGCGTCGCGTGCCTTGGCCTTACGGGCGCGATTGAGGTTGACGATTTCAGCCATGCACGCAGGATAGGTGAATACATCCCGAAAGGAAAACGCCCATGCCCTTGATCTCTCTTACCGCCGCCGATGGTTTTCGCCTGCAAGCCTATCGCACTGGCCCCCAAGATTCGGATCGCGCCTTGGTGGTGACGCAGGAAATTTTTGGTGTGAACCGCCATATCCGGAAGCTCTGCGATGATTTCGCTGCTGCCGGCTATGCCGTGATTGCACCGCAGCTTTTTGACCGCGCGGAACGCAATGCGGAGCTTGGCTATGACGCCGCCGATCTGGCGCGCGGGCGCGAATTGCGCGGCAAGATTGATGCGGGCAAGACCGTTTTGGATGTGCTGGCGGCTGCGGCTGCCCTGCCCCGCCAAGCGAAGCGCGGCATTGTTGGCTATTGCTGGGGCGGCACGGTCGCGTGGCATGGCGCAACCCGCACCAGCGCCTTTTCTGCGTCCGTCGGCTGGTATGGTGGCGGCGTTGCTGCGGCGAAGGATGAAGTGCCGAATTGCCCGACACAGCTCCATTTCGGCGAAACCGATGCCTCAATCCCGATGAGCGATGTGGAAGCAGTCCGCGCCGCGCGGAAGGAAGTGGAAGTCTTCGTCTATATGGGCGCCGGCCATGGTTTCGGCTGCGATGAGCGCGGTTCTTACGTGGCGAAGGATGCCGCGCTAGCGCAGGAACGCACGCTCGCGTTTTTTGCCAAGCATCTTGGCTGAAAGATAGCAGCGCGGGGCACGCCCCGCGCCGATAATATCAGACTTTCTTGTCGGTGGAGAGGCTCTTCACCTCCTCCATCGCCTCGGCAAAGCGTGAGTGCAGTACTGAAACAGCTTCACCGCTCGATTTTTGGATCAGATCAGCCAATTCCTGCATCTGCCCGACAGCACGTTCATAAGTGGCCTTGGCCATTTCCGCACGCTTCGCTGCCTGTTCTTGTATATCGGTCGGGCTCGCCATACTGCGCATGGCATCCTGCATTTCAGCGACCGATTGCTGCACGATTTCCATATGCCGTTCTGCAACTGCGCGCGCACCTTCCAGCGCCACCTTATTGGCGGCCGAGATGGCTTCCAGATTCTTCTGCTGCGCCTTCGCAAGCGCGCTCATATCCGGCATGGCGGGCAGACGAAACTCCGCGAAGAATTTCGTCATGTCCATATTGGGCTTGAAGCTGAACGGGTCGGTCATGGGGGTGCTCCGGTGGTGGACGGCCAGTATAGACCGCCCGTGCTTCAGGTCACGAAATTTCCGCTTCGGGTGCCGGCTCGGCACCGCCGCGCAGCAGGCCAAGCGGGCGCGCAATCCGCTCTGCCCGATCAAGCGCCGAATCGAGCGCGGCCATGGTGCTGCCCATATCCGGGCTTTCATCGCGCACCCAGGCGCGGATGGTCGCCAGCCACACGCCGGCAAGGCCAATGGCCAGCACCCGCGCTTGGCAGCTTTTCGCTTCAATCTCGGCCGCTTCCAGCATCCAGCGCATGGCAACGCCGATATGCGGCGCGAGCGCCAGCGCAATGGCAGGGTCGCGGCGCATATCTTCGAACAGGCGCAATATCCCCGCCCGATGCGGCTGCATTGCATCCAGCCGACGCATCAGCACATCAAACACGCGGTCCCGCGCCGAACCGCCCTGGCCCGGAATGGTGCCGGCCAGCACGGCCTGATCCATCACCCGTCCATGCAGCAGCAACAAATCAAGCCGGGTTGGAAAGCGTTCGCGCAAGGTGGCGGTATCGGTGCCCGCTTCTGCGGCCAGGTGGCGCATCGTCAGCCCAGGCCAGCCATGCGCGGCAATGACGCGCCAGAGCGCGGCGATCAGGGCTTCGTCGTTGGCGGTTTTGGTCATGGCAGGGATATGGCGCTCAATGCCTATTTCGCCAGGGCCGGCGCTGGCGACGCCGACGGCAGCACATGCTCCCGCCAGGCTTGATCAAAGGCAGCGGCAGCTTGCGGCCCCTGCAGGAAGGCGGCGGTACAGGTATCGCAGGGCTTCTTTTTTTCCTGAGCGCTCACCAATTCGCGCCGCCAGCCAGCCGCCCTTTGACTCGCAAAGGCCTGAAAGATGCTGCCGTATTCACTCAAATTGCCGATCAGATAATCTTCATGCTCTGGCCGGTCGCTGCGGATATGGCAACAGGGCACGATATTGCCCGAAAAGCCGATGATGAAATGTGCGAAGGGGAAGAAACAGGGCGCCGAGCGTTTCGCCGCAGGCGTAATGTCCGGCAGCAGGCCGCCGCGATCTGTCCCATTGCGCATGAAATTGATGGCGCGGGTTTCGATTTCCAGGTGCGGATGCGGCATGGCGGCGATGATGTATTCATTCGAACGAATGGTACGGATGCGCGCCGCAATGCCTGCACGCACTGAAATTTCCAGCATGCGGTTGATGGCATAGATATCGGAATACTGGTCATCCTTGCGCATATGGATCGAAATATGCATGTAATTCAGCCCGGCATCCGCCAAGGCTTCAATATACGCTGGGTCTAGATAATCGCCATTGGTGTAGATCATCAGCCTGGCATTGGGCAGTGCTTCTCGTGCTTCCCTGATGCGATCCAAAATAGCGCGATCCGCGAGCGGTTCATTGTAGCTGTTCATCACGAAGTTTTTGGAAAAGCCGATTTCCGCAAGGTTATCCAGCACCAAGCGCCAAACCGGTTCTTCCATGCGCACATTTTCGCCAAGCCGGTCGCCCACCACATTCGGGCAATAGGAACAGCGACGATTGCAATAGGAATGGGTTTCAACCTCCACCCGCCCAACCGTGCTGGCAAAGTATCGCTTCGCCGCTTCACGGTCCGTGATGGGATTGAAAGCTGCCCGGCCAAGCTGCATCGCCTATCTTCCTTTACCCCGCCAATTCCCTCGCCCGATCCGTCGCCGCATGAATGGCGCGCGACATCGCCTTGGGCCAGGCATCCGGTTCCATCAGCACCGCCAAGGCACGTTCCGTGGTGCCCTTGGGGCTGGTCACGGCGCGGCGGAGTTCAGCGGCGTCCTGTTCACTGGCGCCCAGCAGCGCACCGGACCCCGCTACAGTAGCGCGCGCCATGCGCCTGGCCAAATCGCGCGGCAGGCCCTGTTCCACGGCAGCGGCTTCCAGCACCTCGGCCAACAGAAACACATAGGCAGGGCCGCCGCCCGATACCGCCGTGACTGGATTGATATGATCTTCCTGATCCACCCAGGCCACTTCGCCAATCGCTGCCAGCAGCGCATCGGCCAGCGCCTTTTGAGCGGCTGTCACGCCCGGCCCGGCAAAGGCCGCCGTAAAGCCCTGGCGGATGGCGGCTGGCGTATTCGGCATGGCACGGACCACCGCAGTGCCCGCACCAAGCGCTGCCTGCATGGAAGCGATCGAACGCCCGGCCATGATGGACAGAAACAAGGCCCCCTGCCCCGCAAACCGCGCATAGGCGGGCACGCTGCTTGGCGCTTCCTGCGGTTTGATGGCCGTCACCACCGCGGCGGGGCGGAAATCGGCCGGGATGGCGGCAGCATCCGCCACCACGCGCACACGCCCGGCAAAGGCGGCCACCGCCGGCGCATGGGGTTCAACCACCACAGCGTCAGCAAGGCCCTGTTCCAGCCAGCCGGACAGCATCGCGCCGCCCATCTTGCCGCAGCCAATAAGAAGGATCGGGGGAAGTTTTTCGCTCATGCCCCCAGACTGCCTTTGAAATGAGGCGCGGGCAATCACCCCCGCGCCCAGCGCCTCAGGCTTCGCCAATGCAATCCAGCATCGCCGCGGCCAGCGCATCATTTGGGCTTTTCCCGCCCCAAAGCACAAATTGGAAAGCCGGGAAGAAGCGTTCGCATTCGGTCAGCGCGATATCCACCATATCTTCCAGGCTTTCTGCCGAGGCACCAGGCGCGCCGCGCAGCAGCACGGAATGGCGAAACACCGGGACACCTTCTTCCGATTCGATGCCAAAATGCCCGATCCAGAGCCTATCATTGGCCAAGGCCAGCAATTCATAAAGCTTTTCCCGCCGCGCCGCCGGCACTTTCAAATCAAAGGCGCAGGTAAAGGCCATGGCGCTCATTTCCGAGGACCAGGAGAAATGCAGCCCGTAATCGCACCACTTCCCGGGCGCCTCGGCCGCCATCTCCTCATCGGAGCGGCGTTCAAATTCCCATTCATTGCCGGCGATAATCTGTTCCAGCACGTCTAAGGGATTGATAACGCGATCAATTTCAGTATGCAAAGAGGCGGACATCGGAAACTCCCCCTTTCCGATCAGCCGGCCTGCACCCCAACATCTGGTGTGCGAATCGGGCCGTCGACCACAAGCGGAGATTACGCAGGTGCGGAATCCCGCCGCAAGGGCGAATAAGTTACAATCCTGTCTTCAAGTACCGGATGAGGATTTGCCGCCAGATTTCGGAACCGCCTTGGAATGCTTTGTCGCATTTTCCGAGTCGCCAAGTGATGCCACTTGGCTTGAAAATGCTTTGGCTTCCAGCGCTTCCACCCGGGCCGCGAGGTCCTCTGCCTGTTCCCGGGCGCGGCGGGCCACATCCATGGCCGCGTCCAATTCTTCCCGCCGGACCAGGTCCAGCCGGCGGATAATGGCTTCCGCCTGGGCCTTGGCGATGGCCTCAATCTCCGCGCGGATGCCAGTCAGCACCGAAAAGGCGCCGCCCGCCACGCCGGCCAGATCGTCCATCATGCGGGCACGCCCGCCACCCTGATCCTTCATCGCCTTGCCCTTTCGGCCCTTGCTTGCCGGTCCACTCACCCACGGCCTATACGCTATAGCCTGATCGCTCAAGGCCGAGGCTGCAAAGACCGTCCATGCATATTGTCACTGGCGGGGCCGGTTTCATCGGCTCCAACCTGGTTGCAGCACTTTGCGCCCGAGGGGCGGAGGTGATGGTGGTGGACCGCCTGCGCCAAGGGGTGAAGTGGCGGAACCTCGCCAAACACCCCATCGCCGGCGTGATCCCGCCCGAGGCGCTGTGGGATTTCCTGGCCGCCGGCGCGCCGGTGGAAGCGGTGTTCCATATGGGGGCGATCAGCGCCACCACGGAAACCGACGGCGATCTGGTGGCGGCGGTGAACATCACCCTGTCTCAGCGCTTATGGGATTGGTGCGCTAAGCGCGGCGTGCCCTTCATCTATGCGTCTTCCGCCGCGACTTATGGCGATGGCGCCTTGGGTTTTGATGATGACGCATCGGAAGCGGCGCTTGCCAAGTTGCGGCCTTTGAATCTGTATGGCTGGTCCAAGCTCGCCTTCGATCGGCGCGTGGCGCAGATGCTGATGCGCGGGCGGGCCAGGCCACCGCAATGGGCGGGGCTTCGTTTCTTCAATGTCTATGGCCCGAATGAACACCATAAGGGCCGCATGGCGAGTGTGGTGCTTCATAAATTCCGCCAAATCATGGCGGGTGAGGCCGCAACCCTTTTCGCCTCGGACCGCGAAGGTGTCGCGGATGGGGAACAGATGCGCGATTTCGTGCATGTGGATGATTGTGTGGCCGCGATGCTTTGGCTGCATGACAATCCCGGCACCTCGGGCCTGTTCAATATGGGCAGCGGCACGGCGCGCAGTTTCCTTGACCTGACGCGGGCGATTTACGCGGCCTTGGACCGCGCGCCCGATATCCGTTTTGTGCCGATGCCGGATGATCTGAAGGGTGGCTACCAATACTTCACCGAAGCGCGCATGGAACGCCTGCGCGCGGCTGGCTTTCGCAAGAACCCGACCACGCTGGAAGCCGGCGTCGCTTCCTATGTGCGTGATGTGCTGCTGCGCGCCGAGGATCCCTTCGCCTGATGTTCTTCGCCCTGCCCTTTCCGATGATTGACCCCGTGCTGGTGCAAATCGGGCCCTTTGCCATTCGCTGGTATGCGCTGGCCTATATCGCCGGGATTGTGCTGGGCTGGCGCCTGGCGCGGCGGTTGGTGGTGCTGGGGCCAAAAGTCGCGACGCCCGAGCAGGTGGATGATTTCGTCACCTGGGTCACGCTTGGCATTATTCTGGGTGGGCGCTTTGGTTATGTGATTTTTTATCGCCCTGACATTTTCTTGAGAGCGCCTTGGGAGATTCTGTACCTATGGCAGGGCGGCATGTCCTTCCATGGCGGCGCGCTTGGCGTGATTGTCGCGCTGTATTTCTTCACGCGCCGCCAAGGGCTGGAT
Organism: uncultured Rhodospirillales bacterium; assembly: GCA_903927465.1. GTDB lineage: Bacteria > Pseudomonadota > Alphaproteobacteria > Acetobacterales > Acetobacteraceae > Neoroseomonas. The sequence continues at coordinate 29,146 of CAIYMY010000079.1, forward strand.
TGGGTGGCGTTTTCTGATCGCGTGGTCTGCGTGGTGCCGATTGGGATTTTCCTGGGGCGGCTCGCAAATTTCATCAATGGCGAATTATGGGGCCGGGTGGCTGATGTGCCCTGGGCCATGGTGTTTCCAGGCGCTGGGCCTGATCCGCGCCACCCGTCGCAGCTTTACCAGGCGGGGCTTGAGGGTTTGTGCCTTTTCGCCCTGCTGATGGTGCTGGTTTACCGCCCTTCAGTGCGGGCGCGTGTCGGCGTGCTTTCGGGCGTGTTCCTGGGCGGTTATGGCGTGGCGCGCTTCATTGGCGAATTCTTCCGCCAACCGGACGCGCATTTGGGGTTTCTGTTTGCGGGCGCCACCATGGGGCAATTGCTGTCGCTGCCGATGATCGCGGCGGGGGCGTGGCTGGTGCTGCGGGGGATGCGGCGCGGGGTTTAGACAGGGAAGAGAGAAGAAGACCTGCTTGTCTATCAAAGACGGCTAAATTTGATAGACAAACAACTTTGCCTACCTTAAGTGAGAGTCAAATACGCTTGTTTCTCATTTCAAGGAAATTCCCAGAGACAATGACAGACCCCCACCCATTAGCAGGCTTCGACCACAGCGGCGCAGTTCAATACCATTAACAGACAAACCGGCTTCGTGGACGCGACTATCTACATAGTCTTAGCATATGGTCGGTGTGCTTTGGGTCGGCGGTGTGCATCATTTCTATGAGCGCTTTTGCTGCCTCATAAGACTCCTCTAAGGTCATAGAGGAAAAGCCCACTAGATCATCTAGATTATCCGAGTGTGATTCGACCTGAGTAAGCCGGTCGAGAGCCTTCATACGAACCGTCTCCAATGAATAATCACTGCAAAGTTGGTCAACCTTGCTTGCGAGGCCGGCGCTTCCTGGACATTTGAACGTCAGGAACACCTCTAATACTCGGCGAAGTAAATGAGGCATCATATAAGCATACTCATAGTCAATCCCCTGACTCTCGAAATCTACGACGTGCTTGAAAAGAAAATGATACTCAAAATCATACTCACGCAAAAGTTTCGACATTTCAGAAAACGTGCTTTTTCGCGTTGCACAGTTTCTTGGTAGTCCAACATTCAGGAAAAAGAACCGTGCCGTTGGTTGTTTTGATGCATCATCCGGTTTGGCACGTTGTTTCCAGTACTTCTTGAATTCATTCATACAAGGCAGATTGTGGGTCAGAATAAAAACTTGAGCCGACTGCTCTACTCTAGATTTAACGAGAGTACATGCGTAATTCAAAGCCTTACTATCTAAACTTGAGATAGGATCGTCGATCACCAGAATAGTATCTTCCAGCTTCCGTCCATCTGATTGCAACATTGAAATGAAATAACAGAGCGCGATCGCTGTCTTCTCACCTTCGCTAGGCGGCCCAATCAAGCGTCTTCCGTGTCGCTGAATTTCATATCCCTCGGTAGTGGGACGGATTGTGAGTTCGTGATGTCCAAGGTATGAGGCTATAAGTTTGTTTACAATCTCGGCTGCCTTGCTGTGTTCGCGAATGACGCTTTTTAGCAAAGCGATTTCCGCCTTCAGTTGGGCTATCTTCGCCCCAGACTCACTTGCGCTAACTTTCGCATCCTCAACATTTTTGACCAGACCATCATATTCCGCTCTAGCTTCTGCTACATTATGTTTACGGATACTCAAGCGCGATTCCGATTGATATTGCGTAAACGTTGAAGCTTTTCCGTTGTGTTTTCTGATAATTTCGTTGATTCGAGCTATGGCATCATCTAGGTTCGTAATATTGTATTGGCTGACGATGACCTGGAAGGCTTGGACGTTAATTTTTCGCGTCGGATATTCGCTTTTCTCCTGAAGAATGTCGCCAGCTCCTGTGAGCAGAGATTTGGCGGTTTCTATTTCTTCAACCAACCGGGTCTGCGCCTGTTCGTAATCAAACGAAAACTCTCCCAAAAGAAGTGAGGGGGCGGGAATACGACTTTGTAGTGCGAGCAAACTCTGAGTTATCACCACAACTTGCTCACGACAAAATCTCAAGCGTTGAAGAAATTGATCTAGATGATCATTAAATATTTGCTCCAAGGCTTCTGTTCGCTCAGGCGTAATTGGGTTATCGCAAAAGAGGCAGGTTTCAAGCCCATTGCCCTGGTGATACTCAAACCCTTTCTTTACCCAAAGGAGCATATCGGGATGGCGCTGAAGGCCCTCAAGAACAATGGTACCGGGCGTTTCATTTGAGAGATTAATGATCTCAGCTAAAATATCTGCCTTCAGTTCGGCTTCTTCCACGAGCGCGGAAACCCGATCAATGCTTTCTCGGGCACATATAGATCTCGCGACATCCAGCGCTTCCTGCGACATTGGAGCATCGCATTCGGAGGACAGATCTGCAAAATCCTGCTCCAACTGTCCAGCCTCGTAACTACGACCAACAAATCGCCCCTGCTCAGAAACAAGTTTTGCGCGTCCTCTCTTGAATGTGCTGAGAGCTTTTTCGGCGGCCTGTTGAAGTTTTACAGCTTCCGCGCTCTCTCTAATAATTTCGGTAAGTTGATTTTCTTTGCGCGCGAGGTCTGCGGCAGCCTCAGCCTGCTCGCGGCCGATATAAAATATAGGATTAGCCGCGCTGTTGTTCCATTGTAGGTTGCGATCAACAAAGTCCGTATTGAATACTAAAATATGCTTTTCAATACCCTTAAGGTTACCTGGGGCCTTGAGATAACTTTTGGTTTCCATTTCAAATTCGAAAGAACAATTTTCAGGCAGCATGGGATCGCTAGAGCCGCCTTGAAGACTCGCGAACAACCTCGAGAGCGTGCTCTTTCCAGAGCCATTAAAACCATAAATTAAGTTGTATTTGAGGAACCCAAGGCTCGAATCTGCTCGTGTCCGATCGCCAAGAACCCCCACTCCACTAAGTTCAGAAATGTTTGCAATTCGTGCGCTCATGCGTCTGAACCTACATTCGGTTTAACTTCTCGCAACCTTAAGTTAAAGGGCGGAGTCACGCTAGCATCACTAAGTCATTGCTTGGCAATCAAAAAATTTCTATTTTGCCATCGGGTGAACGGCTGCGTCATGTCACATATCCCATTAAGGGGCGCTCCACAGTGTTGCGAATGGAAGCCCATGGAGGGCGCCCGGCGTGATGCATGGTGCTGTTGGAGAGGATTGAACTCTCGACCTCTCCCTTACCAAGGGAGTGCTCTACCACTGAGCTACAACAGCCAAGGCCCTGGCGGACGCGCATCCTCTAGCCCCAGCCTGGGGCGTCCCGCAACCCCTTGATGACGGCAGAATGCGCTGCCAATTCATGCCCGCATGGAAAAGCACGGCAAAACCCCGCCCAAGCCCGCATCGTCCCGCGAAGAAAGGCTGGCGGCGGCGCTCAGGGAGAATCTGCGCCGGCGCAAGGCCAAGGCGCGGGCGCTGGATGCGGCGGCAGCGCCCCCCAAGCCAGACAGCGCCGAAAAACCCAGGGAATAAAGCCGGGTTTCCCCCGGGGGGCCAAGTGCGCTATTTTCCGCCCCAAGGGGCTCCGGCCCAAGCTTAAGGACATGCCATGAACTGGATCAGCGATTGGGCCCTGCCGAAGATCCAGGGCCTGTTCAAGCGGGAATCGCCGGAAAACCTCTGGCATAATTGCCCTGCCTGCCAGCAGATGATCTTCCATCGGGATCTGGAAAAGGCTTTGCGCGTTTGCTCCCATTGCGGGCATCACATGCGGCTCGGCGCCGTGCAGCGGCTGGAAGCCACCTTGGACCCTGGCTTTTCACGCATTGAATTGCCCAAGGCACCGGCTGATCCGCTGCGCTTTCGTGACCAGCGCCGCTATGCGGATAGGCTGCGCGAAAGCCAAACCAAGACAAGCATGGATGATGCGGTGGCGGTCGCGCATGGCACCATCAATGACCAACGCGCGGTCGTCGCCGCCTTCGAATTCGCTTTCATGGGCGGGTCCATGGGTGCTGGCGTGGGTGAGGCCATTGTCACCGCCGCCAAGCTTGCCGTGCTGCAGAATGCGCCGCTGATCGTCTTTACCGCCTCGGGCGGGGCGCGCATGCAGGAAGGGGCCGTCAGCCTGATGCAAATGCCGCGCACGGTGATTGCAACGCGCATGGTGAAGGAAGCCGGCCTGCCCTTCATTACCGTATTGTGCGACCCGACCACGGGCGGTGTCACGGCCAGCTTCGCCATGCTGGGCGATATCCAAATCGCTGAGCCTGGTGCCCTGATCGGCTTCGCCGGCGCGCGCGTGATTGAACAGACAGTGCGCGAGAAATTGCCGGAAGGTTTTCAGCGCGCCGAATACCTGCTGGAACACGGCATTCTGGACATGGTGGTGAAGCGTGGGGAAATGCGCGAAACCTTGGCGCGCGTCATTTCCCTGCTGCGACAGCCCCTGCTTGAACGCAGTGACGAAGAAGCCGAAGCCGCGGCGCCCGCCGAATAAATCCCTTGTCCCGCGCTGAAGCGATTGTGGAGCGTCTGCATACGCTCCACCCCAAGCTTATTGATCTGAGCCTGGGCCGGATGGAGGATTTGCTCGCCAAGCTCGGCCATCCGGAACGGCGCCTGCCGCCGGTCATTCATGTGGCGGGCACGAATGGCAAGGGTTCCACCTGCGCTTTTTTGCGCGCGATTGGCGAAGCAGCGGGGCAGCGCGTGCATGTCTATACCTCGCCCCATCTGGTGCATTTTCACGAACGCATCCGGCTTGCGGGAGACTACGTGACGGATGAGGCGCTGACCGCGACGCTGGAAGAAGTGGAAGCGGTGAATGGCGGCGCTCCGATTACGGTGTTTGAAGTGACCACGGCGGCGGCCTTTGTGCTGTTCAGCCGTGTGCCGGCTGATTTGCTGGTGCTGGAAGTGGGGTTGGGTGGGCGGCTGGATGCGACGAATGTCGTGCCGCGCCCGGCGGCATCGGCCATTACCTCCATTTCCATGGATCACATGGATTTTCTGGGCGATACGCTTGGCAAGATCGCGGGTGAGAAAGCGGGCATCATGCGCGCTGGCGTGCCCTGCGCCACGGGCGCGCAGGCCGCGGCAGCGCTGGAAGTGATCAGCGCCACGGCAGCCGAACGCGGCGCGCCACTGCTGCGGCGCGGACGGGATTGGTTCTGTGAGGCTACGTTAGAAGGTCTGCACTACCGCGATGCCGCAGGCGTACTCGCGCTGCCGCCGCCGGGGCTGATCGGGCCCCATCAGGCGGATAATGCCGGCATCGCCGTGACAGCGCTGCGCGCCGCTGGCCTGCCCTGGCTGAATGATGCAGCGATTGCTGAGGGCATTGCCAAGGCGTCCTGGCCCGCGCGGTTGCAGCGCCTTTCGGGTCGGCTTTCTGCGCTGCTGCCAACAGGTTTTTCGCTCTGGCTCGATGGCGGGCATAATGCCGGGGCGGGTCAGGCGCTGGCCCAGCATTTCACGCAATGGCGCGATCAGCCTTTGCATCTTGTCATCGGCATGAAGCAGGGCAAAGCGAGTGCCGAATTCCTCCGCCCCTTGCTACCCTTCGCCAGCACCATTCATGCGGTGGCTGAACCCGGCCAGCATCTGGCGATGAGTGTCGCGGATATTATCACCGCCAGCGGTGGTATCGCCGAACCAGGCCCCACCGTTGCGGAAGCGCTTGGCAAAATCTCCGCCAACGCAACCCCGGGGCGCGTGCTGATTGCGGGAAGTCTTTATCTGGCGGGTGAAGTCCTGAAGGCGGACCAGGCCTAAGTCACGCCTGCTTCCGCTCAATCAGGCTACGCCGAATTTTCCGCCCGCGCTCAATGCGGTCTTCAATGAAGCCTGCCTCTCCCCTACGAATAGCGCGGCCAAAGGCATGCGCATCCTCAGAGAAACGCGACAGCATCTCAAGCACTGCTTCGCGATTATTCAGGAAAACATCGCGCCACATATCCACGTCCGATGCCGCGATGCGCGTGAAATCCCGAAAGCCGGATGCGGCGAATTTCAGCACCGCTTCCTTGGTTTCTTCCGCCAAATCATCCGCCGTGCCGCAAATGGTGAAGGCGATCAGATGCGGCAGGTGGCTGACAATGGCGACAACCTTGTCATGCGTGATGGGGTCCATGGTCTCGATCATGGAACCGCAACGCCGCCAAAGCTCCTTCACCTTTTCGACCGCCGCCGGGTCGCTGTCTGGCAGCGGTGTTACGATGCAATAACGGCCTTCGAATAATTCCGGAAAACCCGAATCGGGGCCCGAATGTTCGGTCCCTGCCATGGGATGCGCCGGCACAAGATGCACGCCGGCTGGCAGCAGCGGCGCCAAGTCTCGCACCACGCTGCCCTTGGTGGAACCAACATCGGTCAGCACCGCGCCCGGTGCCAGATGCGGTGCGATATGGCGCATGGCCTCCGCATAGGCGCCAACGGGGATACAGAAAATCACGCCATCGCAGCCTTCAACGGCGCGCGCGGCATCCGCTTCCACCACATCAGCCAAGCCCAATTCGCGCACGCGCGCGAGCGTTTCCGGCCGGCGCGTTGTCACTACCAAAGTCTTCGCAATATCGCCGCGCTTTTGCGCAACCCGCGCAATGGAAGACCCGATCAGCCCAATGCCAACCAGGCAAAGCCGATTGAACAGCGGTTCAGCCATGTTGCGCCATGAAGGCAGCAATGGCGTCCGCCACCATCTGGCATTCCTCGCCAGTGCCAATGCTGATCCGCAGGCACGCCGGCAGCCCATAGCCACCCATGGCGCGCATGATCAGCCCGCGCGCTTTCAGTGCCGCATCGGCAGCCTTGGCCTTCTCCGCAGAACCAAAATCGGCCAGCAGGAAATTACCCTCACTCGGCCACACCTTCACGCCGGCAGCGGTCAGCGCTGCCGCCAGCTTGCCGCGCCATTCGGTGTTGTGCGCGATGGATCTTTCAATCCAATCCGGTTCCTGCACGGCGGCAATGCCCGCCGCCATGGCCGCAGCATTCACATTGAAGGGCCCGCGCACGCGCGCAAGCACACCCACCACCGCTTCCGGCGCATAGGCCCAACCAAGCCGCATCCCGCCGAGCCCGAATATCTTGGAGAAGGTGCGCGTCATCACCGTATTGCCGCCACCCGCATCCACCAGCGCCACACCCGCATCATAATCCGGGCGCGTTACGTATTCCGCGTAAGCGGAATCAAGCACCAGCAGAATGTCATCGCGCAGCCCCGCGCGCAGCCGCACTATTTCCGATTGCGGCAGGATGGACCCTGTTGGGTTATTTGGATTGGCAAGACACACAAGCTTGGTGCGCGGCCCGACCGCGGCCAGCATCGCATCCACATCCACCGTCAGATTACGTTCCGGCACCTTGATGATGCGGCAGCCGGCCCAACGCCCGGTAATGTCATACATCATGAAGCCATGGGCAGACATCACAAGCTCGGTGCCCTCACCGCCATAGGCAAGGATCAGCAAAGCGAGCAATTCATCCGAACCATTGCCGCAGACAATCCGCGCGGGGTCGAGGCCAAAGCGCGCGCCAATCGCCTCCCGCAGCGCCTTGGCGCCACCATCGGGGTAGCGATGTGCATCGGCGGCCATACCGGCAATGGCGGCAATGGCGCCTGGCGGCGGGCCGAAAGCACCTTCATTGGATGAAAGTTTCACAATCCGGTTGACGCCGGGAATTTTCGATTCCCCGCCAACATAGGGTTCCACCGAAAGGATCGAAGGGCGCGGCATCACGGTCATGGCACATCTCCAGCAACTGGCACGGCATAGGTGCCCAGCAATACGCAGCGAAGGGCAGCAAGCCGCTCATCGCCTGCGGCAATAAACCCATCAATTTCGGCCAGCGCCAGGCTGCGCCCATCCTGGCGCGTCAGGCACAGGATGCGCCCGGCAAGCCCCGCTTCGGTCAGCAGGCGGGCAAAGCTTTCGCGTGAGGCATCAGCGCCCGCTTCCAGGCGGAGCAGGCTACGATCCTCGCCGGAGGCATCTGGCGGCACGGGTGCGACGACCAGCGCCGCATCGGCATGCGCGGCGTCGGCCAGGAAGGGCAGGCGCGCCACCACGGCAAGGCGCGGCGCTTCAAGGGTCTGCCACCAGGCGCCATCTCCTTCGCCTGCCGGCGCCGGCAGGACCGCGACAGATGCCTTGCCAGCGCTGACCGCTGCCAGCGCCTGAGCTGGCGAGGCGTAGATGTGCAGCGGGGTCGCGCTACCGAAATGCTCGCGCGCCATGGGCATGGCCGGTGCGGCTTCACCAGGTGCCGAGACGGCCGCGGTGAAGGCGCCTTGGATGGCGGTATGGGCCATGAAGATGTGCCGCCAGATGCGAAATACCGCCCCGCGTGAGAGCGCGCCGGAATGCCGCCCGAGCAGGCGCCGCAGCACCGCCGCTTCCCGCCCCGGCCGTAATGGAGACCCCGCGCCTGTCTTTGTGCGGCTACCCGCCATGCGCGCCACCACGGCACCGCGGCGCATCAGCAGATCATGCATCGCATCATCCAACGCATCTATCTCAGCGCGCAGCGCCTGAAGGGCGGGATCAGCGGTGGGGGTGGCAGGGGGCTTATCGTTCATGCGGGACCAAATCTTTGGGGCTTCAATAAACCGCACATCGCCGCACGCCAAGCGTCCCTCATGTCACACGCCAAGGTTGCGCCCCGGGTGAGGGGCAGCGTAATAGATCGTTCATGAGCCAAGCCATCGCCCCGCTGCCCGATGTGGACCATCAGGCCGCCCTATTTCCGGATGGGCTTGCGCTGGAATGCGGCGCGGTCATCGCGCCGCTGAAGGTCGCCTACCGCACCTATGGGCGTTTGAATGCGACGGCCAGCAACGCGGTGCTGATCTGCCATGCGCTGACGGGCGATCAATATGTCGCCGAAACCCACCCCATCACCGGCAAGCCCGGCTGGTGGGAAAACATCATCGGCCCCGGCCGGCCTTTGGATACGGATCGCTATTTTCTGGTCTGCGCCAATGTGCTGGGCGGCTGCATGGGTTCCACCGGGCCGCGCAGTGAAATGACCGATGCGGCAGGGCGCGGGCTTGGTCGGCCTTGGGGCACGGATTTTCCTTCGGTGACGATCCGCGACATGGTGCGCGCACAAAAGCGCCTGATGGAAAAGCTTGGGATCAGCCGCTGGCTTGCCGTGATTGGCGGTTCCATGGGCGGCATGCAGGTGCTGGAATGGGCCGCGACCTATCCTGAAGCGGTCTATGCTGCCGCGCCCATCGCGGCTGCGGCGCATCATTCCGCGCAGAATATCGCCTTTCACGAAGTGGGGCGCGCTGCCATCCATTCCGATCCCGATTGGCGCGGCGGTCGCTATTGGGAAGCAGGCATCACCCCAGCCAAGGGCCTGTCTGTCGCGCGTATGGTGGCGCATATCACCTACCTATCCGAAAAGGCGCTGACCCGAAAATTTGGCCGCCGGCTGCGCGGTGCCGCAGCGCTGACCTTCCTTGAAGATGTGTTTGAGGTGGAAAGTTATCTCCGCCACCAGGGCTCCACCTTTGTGCGCCGCTTTGATGCCAATTCCTATCTGACCATCACCCGCGCCATGGATTTCTTTGACCTGGCAGCCGATTATGAAGGCGATCTGGCCAAGGCTTTTCGCGGGACCGGGACGCGGTTTTTCGTGGCGTCCTTCAATAGTGATTGGCTGTTCCCCACCAGCGAAAGCCGCACGCTGGTGCGCGCGCTGAACATGGCGGCGGCCAATGTCAGCTTTGTTGAGATTGACAGCGACAAAGGCCACGACGCCTTCCTGTTGGAAGAACCGGATTTCCATCGCGCGCTTGGCGGCTTCCTCGCCGGCTGCGCTGAACGCCTTGGGGTTTAGCCTATGGCCATGGATGGCGTTCAATATGTCGCGAAGAATATGCGGCTTGATCTTCGCCTGATCGCGGAGATGATCCCGCCTGACGCGCGCGTCCTTGATATTGGCTGTGGTGATGGCGCGCTGATTGAATATCTGGCGCGCGAAAAACGCGCCGATGCGCGCGGCATTGAAATTGACATGACGCAGGTGACCAAGGCGGTCTCCGCCGGGCTCGCCGTTATCCATGGCGATGCGGATAATGACCTGGCGTTTTATCCGGATGGTGCCTTTGATTATGTGGTGCTGTCACGCACTTTGCAGGCGGTGGAAAAACCGCGTGAGGTGCTGCGCCAATTGCTGCGTATCGGGCGGCACGCGATTGTGTCCTTCCCCAATTTTGGCCATTGGCAGATGCGCTGGCGGTTGTTGTGGGGCGGGCGCATGCCAGATACGGAAACCTGGAACCGCCCCTGGTACGAAACACCCAATATCCACCCCTGCACCATCACGGATTTCACCGAGCTTTGTGCGCTGGATGGTTACGCAGTGGAACGCTGGTTGGCGGTGGATGACCAAGGGCTGAAGGCGCCATGGCGGCGCTCACTCAGGATGGCCAATCTGTTCGGCGAACAGGCGCTGTTCATGCTGCGCCGGGCCGGGCCGGACAGGTAACCCCGACCGGTCAGCCGGAATATCACTCAGTCGGCGCGAGGCTTTTGATAAGGTCAAAGACGCGCTTGCGCACGGCCGGATCGGTGATGCGCGAATAGGCGCGCACCAATTCAAGCGTTTCGCGCTTGTTCATACTGTCGTCTTCAACGCCATTTTGGGCTTCGGAGAAGCCATAGAACGTCGGGCGGCTGCGCACCGCTATGTTACCGCCCATTTCCGGGGGAAGGTCATCGAAGAAGAAGCCGATAGGTACATCCAGCACCCGTGCGAGGTCGAAAAGACGGCTGGCGCCTATGCGGTTCACACCACGTTCATACTTCTGCACCTGCTGGAAGGTGAGGCCCAGCGCATCGCCGAGTTTTTCCTGGCTCATGCCAAGGAGGGTACGGCGCAGGCGCACCCGGCTGCCTACATGGGCATCAATCGGGCTCGCCCGGTGCTCGCGTTCGACCTTGGCGACAGAATCGTCTGCATCGTTCATGGCAACTACCGATTTCATCTTTTGCCTCTTCCTGCCGTAACGGCAACTTTGGCGCGCAATGAGAGTGGCGCCTGGGAGTTTTGCTTGCATCAAGTGAGAAGCAGAACGCTGCTTGCCAGTGATTAAGCAGGTTGCGAATACCTTAATTGACATCATAACGTCTATAGGTTTTTCCATATTCTCAAAAAAGAAACAAATATTTTTCTTTTATAAGCAAAACTGAAATCCTACGGGCGATTTCTGCCGGACAAAAACCACCCTGAGGCGAAAACAAGCAGTACAAGCGTAAAGGGTGTGGCCAACCCTAGCCCAGCATAGAAGGTCGGTGCCCGCGGCGCCGGCAGAGGCGCCCGAATGATCGCCGATTCGCCCAATGGACCACGCGTCACCACCCGCCCGCGCGCATCGAATACCGCCGAAACCCCCGTCTGCGCTGCACGCGCGAGCGGCAAGCCTTCTTCCACGGCGCGTAGCCGCGCTGACGCCAGATGCTGCCAAGGTCCGGCTGTGATGCCGAACCAGGCATCATTCGTCACATTCACAATCCAATCAGGTCGGCGCGCCGGCATAATCCGCCCGGTGAAAATTACCTCGTAGCAAATCAGCCCGACAAAGGGCGGCAGCCAGCCGGCTACCACTCGGCGCCTTTCCTCGGCCGGGGTGAAATCGCGCGAGCTTTGCACCAGCCGGATCGGCAAAAGGCCCCTGAAGGGCATGAATTCGCCAAAGGGCACCAGGTTCATCTTGTCGGTCACCGCCAGCACCTGCGTATCGGGACCAATCACGGCAAGGCTATTGAACAAATCCCGCGCATAGCCTTCCGGCGTAAAGTCACCGCGCACGGTGCCAGTCAGCAGCAGGGTGTTTTGCGGCAGGGCGCCGGCCACTAATTGCCGTGCCTCCCGGTCATTGGGCAGCAGGAAGGGCACGGCCGTTTCCGGCCAGATCACCGCCAGCCGATGCCCGGGCGGCAGATCGCGCAAGGCCGACAGCGCGGCTTCGCGGGTTGCTTCCACATAGCGGCGCAGGATCGGCACGCGGGATTGCTCCTGCCATTTCAATTCCTGCGCGATATTGCCCTGCACGATCAGCAGGCCAACAGGCTGGGGATCAGGTTCCGGCGCCCAAAGCCGGGCAAAACCGAAGGCGCCGCAAAAGGCGAGTACGGCCACGCCGCCCAGAAAGGCGCGCCGATCCAAAATAGGCGTCGCCGCCACCAATAGCGTAATCAGCGACAATCCATGCACGCCAATCACCGACGCCATTTGGATGGGCAGCGCGTCAAAGGCCCAGACGCTGCCCATCAGATTCCAGGGAAAACCCGTCAGGATTTCGCCGCGCAGCAATTCAAAACCAACAAATCCGCCGGCAAAAACCAGCACGCGCGGCCAGCCGGGCCTGGCACCCCAGGCAATCGCCGCCGGACCAGCGACAAAAAACGCGAGCGGTAGCGCCAGCGCCGGCACGGCAATGGGTACCAGCCACCAATAGCGCGCCACATCCGTCAGAATGGCCGAGGTGATCCAGTAAAGCCCGCCCAGGAAAAACCCGAAGCCCCAGGCAAAGCCGATCCAAAAGGCGGCGGTCCAGCTTGCTGCCCCGCCAATCATGGCGATCAGCCCCGGAATGGCGAAAAACAGGGCGGGAATGATGTGCAGGGGCGGCAAGGCCAAGACCGCCAGCATGCCTAGCCCGAACGCGGTGACCATGGCGCGCCAGCCACGCCGCAACCCAAGGGCATTCCAGATCCGCCCTATCACGCCCGCACGACCTATTCCGCCGCAACGCGCGGATTGGCACCAGGGCGGCGCACACGAAGCCGGCGAATGCGTCGCGGATCAGCTTCCAGAATGCGGAATTCAAGGCCTGATGTGTGGGAAACCAATTCCCCGCGCGCAGGCACGCGCCCGGCAAGGGTGAAGACCAGCCCGCCTACCGTATCAATATCGGCGGTGCGTTCCTCATCCGTCAGCACAGTGCCAAGCCTTGCCTCAAAGGCCGCGATTGGCGTGCGCGCATCCAGATCAAGCGCGCCATCGGGGCGTTCGGTGATCTGTTGCGCCTGCTCCTCATCATGTTCATCGCTGATATCGCCGACAATGGTTTCCACCAGATCTTCAATGGTGATCAACCCATCTATGCCGCCATATTCATCCACCACCAGCGCCATATGCACGCGCGCCTGACGCATTTGCAAAAGCAGATCAAGCACGGGGATGGACGGCACCACGAAAAGCGGCCGGCGCAGAATGGCCGCCAGCGAAAATTCCGCTTCCTTGCCGATGGCCGCGAAGACATCCTTGATATGGACCATGCCCACAATGTCATCCAAGCCACCGCGATAGATCGGATAGCGGCTATGACCTTCGGTCTGGATCAGGGCAATGGTTTCAGTCAAAGAATGGCTTTCCGGAATCGCCATGATATCGGCGCGCGGCACCATGACATCATAAGCCGTACTGCCGCGCAGCCGGAGAACATTGCCAAGCAGCGCGCGTTCTTCCGCATCAAGGCTGGCCACCATCGGGCCATCGCCCTTGCTGGCTTCGTTTGGCGCTTCCTGGCGTTCGATCAGTTCTTCCACCTGATCGCGAATGGATTCCGCTTCCTTGCGGCGGAGCATGCCCTGGATTTTCCAGAACAGCCCGGGTCTTTGGCCGGCGTCGCTCATGTTGCGCCCCGCCAGGGATTGGGCAGGCCAAGCCGGCGCATCACGCGCGCCTCGGCGCGTTCCATCCGCCGTGCCTCACCGGCTTGCAAATGATCATGCCCTGCAAGGTGCAAGGCGCCATGCGCCACAAGATGCGCGAAATGCGCCGCCACGCGCCGCCCGGCGCCGCGCGCTTCGCGACGCACCACACCAAGCGCCAGCGCGACATCGCCCAGATAACCCGGCACGCCCCCCGGAAAGGACAGCACGTTCGTCGGCTTCGCCTTCGCGCGATGCTGGCCATTCAGCCGCTTCACGGTGGTGTCATTGGCCAGCAGCAGCGTCATCGCACCATGCGCCCCTGCTTCAAGCAGCGCGGCATGGGCGGCGCGGCGCGCCAGCGCCTCAGGCCGTTTAATGCTGGCGCGCCAGCCTGGCGCTGCCAAGATCACGGAGATTTCAAGCCCCTCCGCCGATCCGCTCCGAAGCCCAGCCGAAGCGCCCTTACGGCGCCCCTGGCCGGGACGGCTACTTCCCGGTTCCATTCTTCTCCTTCTTCGCCCGGTTCTGGTCATCGGCCCGCCCAT
>CAIYMY010000080.1 GCA_903927465.1 uncultured Rhodospirillales bacterium
GAGGCGATGCTGCGCACCGCCTATTCGCAAATCCTGAACTCGTCGCGCGATTTCTCCATCGCGCTGTGTGATGCCGAAGCGCGGTTGGTGGCGCAGGCGGACCACATCCCGGTGCATGTCGGCGCCATGCCCTTCGCTGTGCAGGCGGTGCGCGATGCCTTTGGCGATAGCGTACAAGAAGGCGATATCTATCTGTTGAACGACCCCTATCATGGTGGGTCGCATTTGCCGGACCTCACCGCCATTGTGCCGGTCTTTGCCGAAGGGCGCATCGTGTTCTGGTCGGTGGTGCGCGCGCATCATACGGATATCGGCGGCGCCACGCATGGCGGTTATAATCCAGGCGCGACGGAGATTTGGCAGGAAGGGCTGCGCGTGCCGCCCATTCTGCTCGGCCAGGGGCGCATTCCGCGCGAAGATTTGGTGCGCATGATCATCACCAATACGCGACTTGCGCGCGATGTGCGCGGCGATCTGATGGCCATGATCGGCGCCGCGCATCTTGGTGAAAAGCGCCTGCTGTCGCTGCTGGCGCGTTATGGCGCGGATACCACCGTGGCGGCGGTGGATGCGATTCTGGCGCTGGCGGAAGCGCACACACGGCGCATCATTTCCACCTGGGCCGATGGCACCTGGCTTGGTGAGGCATTTCTGGATGATGATGGCTTTGGCGGCAATGATATCGCCATTCGCGCACGTGTGACGAAACAGGGCGATCATCTGACCGTGGACCTCACGGAAAGCGCGCCGCAAACGCCAGGCTTCGTCAATTCATCCTATCCCAATATGGCGAGTGCGGTGCGCATGGCGCTCGCCTTCCTGCTTGATCCGGAAGTGGCGAAGAATGATGGCTGCTTCCGGCCGCTCACGATCAAGGCACGCGAAGGCACGGTGGTTTGGGCAAGTGAAGGCGCGCCCGTGACCATGTGCACATCGCATTGTTCGAATGAGATTGTGGAGGCGGTGGTTAAGGCGTTGGCGAATGCTTGCCCGGATCGCGCCATGGGCGGGTGGGGCCGGCGCTTTCGGGTGGCGATCAAGGGGCGCGATCCGCGCCGGCCTGGGCGCTTTTTTGTTTGGCATCTTTTCCATGCGCGGCCAGGTGGCGGCGGTTCATCGGGGGGCGATGGCTGGTCCACTGCGGGCGAATGGCATTCCGCCGGTGGTTTGAAATTCGGCAGTGTGGAAATGGCGGAAGCGCGTTTCCCGCTATATTTTGCGCGCCATGAATTCCGCCCCGGCAGTGCGGGTGATGGCACATATCGCGGCGGGTTTGGCGGAGATTTGTTGCTGAAGCTGGAAACTGATGGTCCATCAGTGGCGAATACCGCGGGTGATGGCGTGCGTTATGGTGCGGCGGGGATGTTGGGCGGCAAAGATGGCTTGCCGCATCATTATCGGCTGGAACGCGCCGATGGCACCTCGCGCGATTTGCGCACCAAGGAAGTCGGCATTCCGTTGGCACCCGGGGATCAATTGCATGTGCTCTCAGGCGGCGGCGGCGGTTGGGGGCCGCCTGAAAAACGCGACCCTGCCGCACGCGCGGCGGATGTGGCGGAGGGCTTGGTATGACTTATCGTATCGGCGTTGATGTCGGCGGCACTTTTACCGATGTAGTCTGCGTGGCGGCGGATGGCACCACAACGCTTGCCAAGGCGGCCAGCACACCTGCGGATCAAAGTGAAGGCGTGGTCGCTGGGCTTGCCGTTCTGGCCGAAACCCTTGGCGTGACACTTCCTGATCTGCTGCGGCAGACAGAACGCATCGTGCATGGCACCACGGTTGCCACCAATGCGTTGTTGGAACGCAAGGGGGCGAAGATTGCGATGCTCACGACGGAAGGGCATCGCGATGTGATTGAAATGCGTGAAGGGCTGAAGCCCGAACGCTACAATATGCGCCTGCCTGCCGCGCCAGCGCTTGTGCCGCGCCGCTTGCGGCTTGCGGTGCGCGAAAGGCTACGCCCGGATGGGCGGGTTGAAGTACCGCTGGATCACGCCTCACTCAATGCTGCCATCGCACAACTGCGCGCGGAAAATGTCGAGGCGGTCGCGGTATGTTTCCTCCATTCCTGGCGCGATGCACGGCATGAAAACGCCGCAGCCGAGGCATTACGCGCAGCCTTGCCTGGGGTTTTCGTCACCACCTCTGCCGAGGTTCTGCCGCAGATCAAGGAATTTGAACGTTTCTCCACGGCAGCGGTGAATGCCTATGTGGGCCCCATTGTCTCGCGCTATTTGGCGCGGCTGCGCGGGCGCTTGGAACAGGTGGGCTATGGCGGGCCGGTTTTCGTTATCCTTTCCCATGGTGGGGTGGCGCCGGTGGAAGAGGCGGCGCGCTTGGCGGCGGGCACGGCGCTGTCAGGACCGGCGGGCGGTGTGGCGGCTGGTGTGGCCTTGGCGGAACGCGGTTTGGGGCAGGATTTGATCACCTTCGATGTCGGCGGGACCTCCACTGATATCGCGTTGATCCAGGAAGGCGATGCCGCGCTTGGCCGGGGCCGCGATATAGCCGGTGAACGCATCGCGCTTGAAAGCCTCGATATCGTGACGCTTGGCGCGGGTGGTGGTTCCATCGGCCACGTCGGTGCGGGCGGTACGTTGCAGGTGGGTCCTCGCAGCGCCGGCGCGGTGCCGGGGCCAGCGGCTTATGGGCAGGGCGGCACGGAACCAGCGGTGACGGATGCCAATCTGGTGCTGGGCTATCTGGATGCCGCGAATTTCCTGGGCGGCAAGCGCAAGCTCGATATGGCAGCGGCGGAACGCGCCTTTGCGAGCCTCGGCGCCAAGCTTGGGCTGGATGCCATGGCGGCGGCGGCGGGCGTGCACAGGCTTGCCAATATCCGCATGGCGGATGGGATTCGCGTGGCGACCGTGCGGCGCGGCGTTGATCCGCGTGATTACTGCCTGCTCGCTTTCGGCGGCGCGGCAGGACTGCACGCCAGCGCGGTGGCGCGCGAATTGAGCATGAAGCGCGTCGCGGTGCCCTTCTTCGCGGCGGGGCTTTCCGCCTGGGGCATGCTGCATACGGATTTGCGGTACGAGATGGCGCGCAGCGAATTGAACACGGGCGGCGTGCCGGATGATGCTTCACTGCGCGGCATTTGGGCCGCCTTGGAAGAAGAAGGCCGCGCGAGGGTCGCAAGCTGGTTTGGCGGTGCGGTGGAAACACGGCGGGCAGCGGATATGCGCTATGGCGAACAGGTTTTCGATATCGCTGTGCCTTTGGATCAGGTTGCCTGGGAAGGGGCGGGGCTTGCCGATCGGCTGCGCGATGCTTTCCATGCGCGGCATGAAGCGCTGTTCACCTATGCGCTCAGGCAGGAAGAAGTGGTGCTGGTGAATGCCAGGCTCGCGGTGATTGGGCGCTTGCCGCCTATGCCGGCACCGGCAGGCAAGGCAGCGGGCGGTATGGTGGCACCGCGCGGGTCGCGCCGCGTCATGTTGGAAAGCGGCTTGGCTGATGTGCCGGTCTATGACTTCGCCGCGCTTGGCGCGGATCAGGCGGTGGCGGGGCCGGCGATTGTGGAAAGCGACACCACCACGGTGCTGCTGCTGCCGGGTGATGCCGCGCGCATGGATGCGCGCGGCTGGTTGGACATCACGCTACCGGATCAGGCGTAGCGCGGAATCCGCTCAGCGCACCGGCACAGGCGGCGGCAAGGGCTGCGCTGGCGCGGCAGGTGCCGCGGGGGCGGCAGCCGTTTCCGGCTTGTCGCTTGCGATGTTTTCACCTTGCCTGGCAGTCCATTGTCCAGCGCCTTCCAATTGGCGGCCAGTCCAATTCATGGCGCGCCCAAAGGCCGAAGTGGTTTCTTCTGCCGCCTTACCCACCGCAGCGCCAGCGCGCTCGGTCAGGCTGGGGTCCGCCGGCGCGGCAGCAGGGGCTTGCGCCGGGGCTGCGGCTTGTGGCGCGGCGGCAACCGGCGCGTCGCTCGCCGCCGCGGCGCCGGGGGCAATCGGCACAGGGGGCGGCAGGCTTTGCGCCAGGCTGGCGCCGCCAAGGCCAAGCAGGAATGCGAAAATCCAGTGATACATGCGTCTTACTCCCAAGGGTTTTTCATGGCGATGGCTTTTCAACCTTCGATCTACCCTAACACCAACATGACCCAAAAGGGCAAGGTCAGGATGGAGGCGATATGTTCTGTGGTGGTGATGGCGGCCATCAGCTTGGCATCGCCCCCCATGGCGCGCGCCATGACATAAGAAGTGGCGGCCGTTGGCAGCGCCATGAAAATCACCGCCGCCGCCAGTGGCAAGGGCGGCAGGCCAACAAAGCTCCCCAGCGCATAGGTGATGGCGGGCATGCCGATCAGCTTCAAAACGCCCGTCAGCGCCTGAGTTGGCAGCCGATCGGTAAAACTCTCCCAGGACAGCGCCGCGCCAACACACAGCAAGCCAAGCGCGACAGACGCCCGGCCCAAGGCCTGGATGGTTGGCTTCACGCCAGGCGGAAAGCCGCCCAAGGCCGCAACGGTGAAGCCCAGGATGCAGGCAATGATCAGCGGGTTCAGGATCAATTGCCGCAGGATTACCAGCGGCTTCGGCCGGCCGCGACTGCCATCCATGGCGAAGGCGAGCGTGGTCACGCTCTGCACAAAGGGCACGATGATGCCTGTCGCAACCGCGCCAAAGCTGGTGCCCTCGGCGCCGAAAATCGCGCCCACAATGGCGAAGCCCATCAGATTATTGAAACGAATGCCGCCCTGCAGGATGGAGGTCATGGCCGCATGCCCATGCCCCATGAAGCGCGCCAGCAGCACGGAAATCAGCGTACCGGTGGCAAGCGCGCCCCAGATGGTGAAGGCCATGGCGCCCAGCGGCAGGCTGGCGGGATCCAGCGCCGCTAGCGCAGAAAGGATCAGGCTGGGCAACAACACCCAATAGATCAGCTTTTCCATGCCCGCCCAAACCGCATCCAAGGGCAGCAGCACACGCCGCAGCAAAGCGCCCAAGCCAAGCAGCGCGAAAGCCGGCACGAAGGCATCCAGCCATAGGTTCATGCGGTTTGTTCAGCCCCCGCCGCTGGTGGGCACGGTCCAGGGCGGCGGGTTGGGCGCGCGCGCAATGGCCGCCATGCAGGCCGATTCCGTCAGGCGCCGTGCACCAAAGGCTCGGGCAGCGGCATGGGCCAGCACCAGCCGCGCATCTTCCGGATAAAATACCAAATCAAGCCGGCAATCTGGCGCCTGATAAAGCCAGACCTCAGCAGTACCTTCACGACGGCGGAGCGCCGGTTCACCAAGGGCGGAGATCACAGCGTCTGGCTCGCGCCCCTGCAAAGCGGCAGCCGCGGCAGGTGGGCTGGCGCCTAGGCGACGCGGTTCGCTGTTGCTGCTTGGTGGTGCGGGCAATGAAGCTGCGCTCGCGACAGGTGGTGCTGCAACCGTCGGCGGCGCGCCAATCGCAGCCAAACTCGCCCTTGTATCGCGCAGCGCTTGTTCGATGCCAAGCGCTGCGCCCTCAGCCTCAGCCTTGCGGCAGGCGGGGGTGATAAGCAGGGCTGCCAGCGCAAAGCTGGCGACGCCAATCGATCCAAGCGGGGTAGCTCGCGCCAAAAAGGGGCGCCGTAATGGCGACCTTTTCGGCGACATTGCTCGACGCACCCGGCGCCGAATTAGGAGTCGCTTGACTCAACCGCGCGCATCGGCGGCGCCACCGGCATAGGGGTGCTGGCCGACGCATCGGTGATCATTTCCATATGCCCGGTAAGCTGGCCGCCATCTTCTACGGAAAAGCGACGCGACCGCGCTACGCCCAACACGCGGCCAGTGGCGCGGATGGTCAGACTACCTGTGGCGGTCAAGGTGCCGTCAAAAACACCGGCGATATCGGCATCTTCAACCTGCACTTCGCCCTTGAAGACGCCGGAATGGCTGATGGCCAATTCCTGGCACTGCAAAAGCTGGCTTTCCATGGTGCCTTCAATGACGATGCGTTCAGCTTCCGTCACGCTACCCTGGATGCTGATGCCCTTGCCCAATTGCAGCACGCGCTTTTCACCTGCTTCGGCCCGGCCAGTCGGGCGGCCAGCGGCGCCCGGCATGGTTGGGCGCGCAGTGGGCGATGGCGTCATGTTTGGCTTGGTCGACGCGGCAGTTGCGCTGGCAGCCGGCGGCACCATGCCGGCCGGGCGGAAGGGCGGCACGGCCAGGTCCGGATCGCGCGCCGTTGGCACGCTGGTTGGTTCCGGTGCTGGCGGAGTGGTGGCTTCATCCTTGCGACGGAAAAGCGACATCTTGGCCCCCTTGGTGATTCGCGTTGTTGATGCCTTCGGCTAGCATGCGACTCTGGCGCGCCACAACGGGCGAAAACAGGTTATCCCCTGTTTTCTGGTGATGCGCTGGGAAATCTATCGAAACCACTCAAACCACGAATCAACAAATGCGTCGCCGCGGCAATGCCGATGATCGGCACAAACAGATTGAGTACCGGCACCATCGCCATCAGCGCGAGAGCCAGGCCAAGCAACCAGCCCTGCCAACGCAAGCGCTGCCAAGCGATGCGCGAATGTGCGAGATTCATCCGGCGGAGCGCCACTTCCCGGAGCAATCCCGCCCCCAGCGCATGGGCGGCAATCAGCAGCGCGATCAGCGCTCCAAAAATCGGGATGAAGAACAGCGGCAAAAGCAGGATTTGCAGCGCCAGCAGCTTCACGCCGAACCACAGACCAAAACCCGCCTGCGCCATCACGGAAGCCCCGGCGGGTGCCGCAAGCCCAGCATAATGGCGCTGCTCCACCGCGCCCGCCACGCTGTCAGTGAATTGCGCTGCAATGGCGAGTGCCACGGGCAGAAACAGCCACCAACCCAGGAAAACGCCAGCCGCCGCACCGCCCGCCTGGGTGATCCAGGCAAGCCATTCCGGCCCGCCCGCAGCCGCCCAACCCGCAAGCCAGGCTGCCAGCCAGATCAGCCCCGCCACTGATAAAGCCGCGCCCAGCACGCCCATGATCAGCGGGCGGCGAAAGGCGGGGTCGCCTATTTGGCGGAAGGCAAGGAAAAGCGCTTGGGGCATGGTGGACGCCACCCTCGCCCAAGGCTAATCCCGCCGCAACCTTTACCGGAGCCCAGACCATGACCACCCCCAGCTTTGATATTCTTGGCATTGGCAATGCCATTGTGGATGTGCTGGCGCGTGCCGAGGATGGTTTCCTCGCCCAACACGGCATGGCCAAGGGCGGCATGGCGCTAATTGGCACCGACCAGGCCGAGGCGATTTACGCCGCCATGGGCCCGGGGATTGAAAGCAGCGGCGGGTCAGCCGCCAATACCTGCGCGGTGGCGGCGGGGCTTGGCGCGAAGGTCGGCTATCTTGGCAAGGTTGCGAATGATGGGCTGGGCCAGGTGTTCCGCCACGACATCACCGCCGCAGGTGTAGCTTTCCCAACCCCACCCCTTTCCGGCGGCGCCCCCACCGCGCGTTGCCTGATTCTGGTGACACCCGATGGCCAGCGCACCATGAACACCTTCCTTGGTGCCTGCGTGACCTTTGGGGAGGCTGATCTGGACCAAGCCGCCATTGCCAGCGCGCGGATTGTCTATCTGGAAGGCTATCTTTTCGACCCGCCGGCGGCCCAGGCCGCCTTCCGCGCCGCATCCCTGATCGCCCATCAAGCCGGGCGGCAAGTGGCCATCACGCTATCTGACCCCTTCTGCGTGGGCCGCCACCGCGCTGCCTTCCGCGCCTTCATCAAGGAAGAAGCCGATATCGTCTTCGCCAATGAAGCCGAGATTTGCGCCCTTTATGAAACCGATGATTTCGATGCCGCCGCCAAGGCCGTGCGGGCCGAAGTGGCCATTGCCGCGCTCACCCGCAGTGAAAAGGGCAGCCTGATCATCGCGGGCGCTGAGACCCATGCGGTCCGCGCCGAGCCCACCAAGCTTTTGGATAGCACCGGCGCTGGGGATGCCTACGCCGCCGGTTTCATGGCGGCGCTGACCCGTGGCCTGCCCCTGCCCGAATGCGGCCGTTGGGGCAGCATTGCTGCGGCCGAGGTGATTTCCCATTTCGGCGCCCGCCCGCAGGCCGATCTGGCGGCGCTGGTTGGGGGCAAATCCGGTGGGGTGGCGGCAGCGCTCGGATAGCTCGTGGCGTCAATTCCTGACCCTAATGGTGCTGAGATTACCCAGGGCTGAAAGGCGCGAGGGCGGCAATCCCGGTACCGGGGCGCCGGAAAGACTGGCAAGATCCGGGACCAATCGCGCGTCCCGCCCGCGTGAATTGTTATCGAAATTGCGAGCCACGAGATATTCCACATAGCGTAAATTGTCGAGGAGAATGTTCTTGAGCCGCTCCTCCTCATCCGGTTTGCGGAAGCCTCTTTGTCGGCAAAACATGATGGCATCAACAATCTGGCTTTCATGTACCGGCAAGGCCGCGTTACGAATGGGGAAGTGCAGCGCGGCACCCATGCCCACTGCGGCGGGCCGTCGGAAATCGCGCTGCAAGGCCAGATTGCCGAATCTGCCCATGGTCAGCCGCGCCTGCGCCTGACCCACAGCGCCAGGCATGGTGAGGATGTTGTTGGTCAAGGCCAGGGTTCGTGCCAATTCCTTATCCAATTCCGAGGCTTTGTCTGCGGAATCGCCCTTGTTTTCTTTGTCGTCGCCTGCTCCGGGTCGGGGATCAGGAGCCCCTTTCCCCGTACCAAATTGTACGACTTGAGGCGCTTGTGGCCGGTTGGCCAGGACACTTGCGAAATCCAACGTAGCGCGCAGGGCAACAACATCCCGTGACATGAAGTCAAAGGTCACGCCGCCAGCATAGAGGACCCGGTTTGCAATCAGAATCCGGGTGCCCGCCCTGTCCAAGGCAGCGAAGTCAGCGCGGCAGAAATGCGCGAAATGCGACGTGCCGTTACGGTCATCCGCCGAGGACAGCGATCGCGCAAGCCTGAGCGGTGTCAGCGCATTGGGGTAATCCTCAGCGTGCCTGGAATCTCGGTTCGTGCGCCTCCAGCGGCTGAGCGCGATAAGCTCAATCAAACGTTGGCCGCGTATTTCCTCAAGCGTTGCGGATTGAAGTTCGCGCAATTCAACCCTCATTGCAGCTTGATTCTTCGATGCCGCATTGAGGTTAAGGCCAAAATTGCCGAAGGTTGCAGCGCCGCCGATTTCGCCCTCGGTAAAACGTCCAACTTCAAGCGTTGGGATGGCTTCTTCCCGAAGTCGTGTCAGATGATGGTTCGCCGGCGTAACATCATAAGGGACTATCCGACGCAGCTCTCGGATGCGGTTTTGATCTTGGGCAATGCTGCGTTGCCCGACACGCGGAATGGTCCAAAGGCATCCAGGCAGGCCACCATCCGCGCCGCCGAGACGTGCCGGCTCGGCCTCCACTCCTTTCTTCGGGTCCGCCACAACCGCTGCCCGGGGCCGGTCATCAAGCCTCGGCCTGTCTTGCTCTTGCCAGCAGAAATGCTCAGCGAGAAGCTCCCCAGGCGCGGAGGTGAGCCGCACCGCATCGAAATACTGCGCCCCGGGGATAAAGAGGAACGCATCACCCACCATGATGTCTTCGGACGGTGGATAGATGGCGAGCATCCCCAGGTTGTCCATGGCCTCCCGCCACTGCTTTTCGGCGTCGAGCTTCGGCAAGGATTGTGCGCAACCCGCCAGAAAGAACAGGCAAAGGGGCAAGCCGAGACGGGGAAAGAGAGCTTTTGGCATGGGTTCGCGATACCTTAGGGTCGTTTACATATGAAAATGTATGCCCCTCAAAAGGGCCGTGTCAAACAAAATTGACCCCATTTGACGATAATTCCCTGGCTTTTTCCGGCGCGACCCCCTATCTCCCCCGCCATAACAAAACGCCTGGATGGAAACCACCGCTCGCCCCCAAGCCTTGGGAGTCGGGCAGGTGGCGTTTTGCCAGGCTCCTTTCCCCGGTTTTCTATCTCTCAGGTGTTTCATGGAAATTCGTAACGTCGCTATCATTGCTCACGTTGACCACGGCAAGACCACGCTGGTGGACAAGCTATTGAGCCAGGCCGGTGCCTTTCGCGCCAATCAGCAGGTCGCCGAACGCGCGCTTGACCGCAATGATCTGGAACGCGAACGCGGCATCACCATCCTTGCCAAATCCACCGCAGTGGAATGGAAAGGTGTGAAGATCAATATTGTGGACACGCCCGGCCACGCCGATTTCGGCGGTGAGGTTGAGCGCATTCTGTCCATGGTGGATGGCGCCATTGTTTTGTGCGATGCCGCCGAAGGCCCTTTGCCGCAGACCAAATTCGTGCTGACCAAGGCCTTGGCGCGCGGGCTGAAGCCGATTGTGGTCATCAATAAGGTGGACCGCCAGGATGCCCGCCCTGATGAGGTGCATAACGAGGTTTTTGACCTTTTCGCCGCTTTGGGTGCGACGGATGAGCAACTTGATTTCCAAACCCTTTTTGCTTCGGGCCGGCAGGGTTGGGCGGATCTGGAATTGGAAGGCGCACGCAAAGACCTTTCGCCACTGTTTGACCTGATCCTGTCCCATGTGCCGCCGCCGAAGGTTGATCTGGAAAAGCCCTTCGCGATGAATGCCTCCATCCTGGAAAGCGATAACTTCCTGGGCCGCATTCTGACCGGGCGGGTGGAACAGGGGATTGCGCGCCTCAATATGCCGGTGCGCGTGCTGCGTCAGGATGGGTCGGTCGTGGAAACCGGCCGGCTGACCAAGCTCATGACATTCTCGGGCCTTGATCGTGTGCCGGTGGAAGAAGTGCATGCGGGCGATATCATTGCCATTGCCGGGCTTTCCGATGCCACCATTCCGGATACCATCGCTTCCCCCGAAGTGACGGAAGCGCTGCCGGCCATTCCGGTGGACCCGCCGACACTGGCGATGACCTTCCGCATCAATGACGGCCCCTTGGGTGGGCGTGAGGGCAAAAAGGTCACGTCGCGCCAGATCCGTGATCGGTTGCTCAAGGAAACCGAAGGCAATGTCGCGATCAAAGTGAAGGTCAGCGAAGAAGTTGATGCTTTTGAAGTGGCTGGCCGCGGTGAATTGCAGCTTGGCGTCTTGATTGAGCAAATGCGCCGTGAAGGCTTTGAACTGACCATTGGCCGGCCACGCGTGCTGACGCGCGACAATCCCGAAACAGGCGAACGCGAAGAACCCTTCGAAGAAGCGCTTATTGACGTGGATGAAGGCTATTCCGGCGTGGTGGTGGAGAAGATGTCGCTCCGCAAGGGCCAGATGCAGGATATGCGGCCTTCGGGCGGCGGCAAGGTGCGGCTTACCTTCCACATCCCGTCACGCGGCTTGATTGGCTATCACGGCGAATTCCTGACCGATACGCGCGGCACGGGCATGATGAACCGGCTATTCCTGGGCTATCGCCCGTGGGCGGGTTCCATTGAAGGCCGCCGCAATGGGTCACTGATTTCGAATTCGGATGGTGAGACCATTCAATACGCGCTGTTCTATCTGCAGGAACGCGGCACGTTGTTTGTTGACCCCGGCGTGAAGGTTTATGTCGGCATGATCCTGGGCGAGCATTCGCGCGATAATGATCTGGAAGTGAACCCGATCAAGGAAAAGAAGCTGACCAATATCCGTGCCGCCGGCAAGGATGAGGCGCTGCTGCTGATCCCACCGCGTAAAATGAGCCTGGAACAGGCCATTGCGTATATTGAAGATGATGAGCTGGTTGAGGTGACGCCCGGCGCCATTCGGCTGCGCAAGCGCTACCTTGATCCGAATGAACGCAAGCGCCATGCGCGCCGCGCGGAGAGTCAGGCGGCGTAAGGTCATCCAGCGTTCCCCAAGGTGCTGTCCATATGGCACCCAAGCACCTTGGGGGTCGTTTTCGAAGTGTTGTAGCCATTTTTTTAAGTAACTGTTTCAAAACAGAAAAATGCTTAGGGCACTTTTTTTGAAGTCCAAAATCTTTATTGATTAAATTTCGAAAACTTCATAGCCTCCTGATGTTCATGCTTTCCGGAGGGGTTATGAAGGTTAGATCGTTTTCTTTAGTTGTTCTTTCTTTGGCTGTGCTCACTGCCGCTTGCGCGGGTCGCGCACCCGATCCCGTCGCCGTGGTAAAACCGGTGGACGAGACGATGAATTGCGACGCTATACAAGCCGAGGTAAACGCAAATACTCAGCGGATTGCGGAGTTGGGGTCAGAACAAGGCGCCAAGGTCGCACAAAACGTCGCCGCTGGTGTGGCGGGGGCGATCTTTATCCTGCCTCTCTTCTTGATGGACTTCCAAAATGCCGCTGGAAAAGAAGAAGCAGCGCTAAAATCACGTAATGACTACTTGGCTACCTTGGCGCGTCAAAGATGCGCTCCACAGCCGTCCGCTCAACCATCGCGGGCTGCT
This sequence comes from uncultured Rhodospirillales bacterium, assembly GCA_903927465.1. GTDB lineage: Bacteria > Pseudomonadota > Alphaproteobacteria > Acetobacterales > Acetobacteraceae > Neoroseomonas. Next base: position 12,320 of record CAIYMY010000080.1, read on the forward strand.
CGCTGATTGGTTTCGTGGGCGGTACTCGCAAAGCATCTTGCGCGGCGTGATAGTGAGAAAGGATTAGAGGTAGCCGGTGCCACACCGGCGCTTGGCTACCTCATCCCGGCAGCCTATGTCGCCTCCGTCACCGCAACGGGCGAGCGGGGATCAGAAGAACCCCCAAACCACCAGAATACCATCATGCCCGCAGCGATAACGGCCGCAGCAACAGCAGCGCCGCGCCGAAACCCCAGGCGCCATTAAACAGCAAGCCACGCCAGGGAATATTGCCGTTCCAGCCAGGCAAGCCTTTCAGATGAGGCACCAGTGTCAGCGCCGCCACGGTGAGCGCCAGCGCGCCGAAAATCGCGCCAAAGGCCAGTGCGGGAAAAAGCCGGCGTGATAGGATGAAGGCCAGCGCCACGCCCCAGATCCCGCCCCAAAAACATTGGGAGGCTATGGCCGGCACGCCAAGTGGCTTTGTGGGGGTCATATTGAAGGGCGCCGCCGCCTTGCCGAAAACCGCCACCACAGCCGGGATATCATTGCCGATATGATGCAGCAGAAAGACGCTGCCCTGATGAAAGATCACCACTGAAAGCGCGCCGGCGATGAAGCCGGACAGCAATATGCGCATCATCGCGGCGCCCCTTCCCCAATCCGGTGTAGCAAGCGCCCACCATCGGCCAGGCCAATCACCACCAGAATCTCATCCGGGCGCGGGCCATCCCCCAGGCTGACGGTGATCGCGTCAAAATGCTCGCGCGACCAGACATCATCCTTATGTCCCAGCGGCAGATCCAGCGCGCTGCCAGGCCCACCCATCTTGGCCGAGGATGGGATGATGGCCGCGCCCCCGCCAATCGCTTCCCGCAACGGGCGGCCAAGGGCTGGGTGCAGAATGGCGGCGCCATGTTCCAATTCCCCCGCCGCTCCCACAATCGCACCCTTGCCATAGGAAACCGCAGGCCCGCCCAGCAGCTTCACCAATTCCGGTGCCACACGGGCCGAAAGCGCGGGGCCGAACTCCACCAGGGGTGCCAAATCCTCCTGATATCGCCCGGCGAAGGGATTGCCGATCAGGATCAGCGCCACGGCGCGGATGATGGGGCGCGGAGCCGCGCGCCCGGCCTCGGCGAAGCTTTCCTCACGCAGATAAACGAGTTTGCGGATATCGGGCATGGTGGCTTCCCCCTGCGGTCTTCAGGCACCAAGCCTTGCAGTTTTGCCCCCGCATAGGAAGCCAGCGCCACCCCCTGGCAGAAACGCGCAGCACGTTGCATCCTGCCGCCACCAATTAAGGGAATACCGCCATGGTCCATGCTCCGAACCGTCCGCCGCCAGGTGCGCCGCCTGTTCACATCAATCTCTATTCCGATACGCAAACCCGCCCGACGCCGGCCATGAAGGACGCCATGATGCGCGCCGAAGTGGGCGATGAGCAGCATGGTGATGACCCGACCGTGCATGAGCTATGCGACCGCATGGCCGCGCTGATGGGCAAGGAAGCGGCGATGTATTTGCCATCCGGCACCATGTGCAATGTGATCGCGATCCTGACCCATTGCCAAAAGGGTGATGAGGTTGTGGCGCATGAAACCAGCCACATCCTGCATAGCGAAGGCGGCACCCATGCGGCGCTGACCGGCGTGCAAATCATGCCAATGCGTGGGCCGAAGGGCATGTTCACCGCGGATGACCTCCGCGGCGCGATCAGGCCCAAAACCCGCTACACCCCGCCGCAGCGGCTTTTGGAAGTGGAACAAACCGCCAATATCGGTGGTGGTGCGGTATGGCCGCTGCAACAGCTCAATGCCGTGGCCGCCGTGGCGCATGGGGAAGGCTGGGGCACGCATATGGATGGCGCGCGGCTGATGAATGCCTGTGTCGCCGCCGGTGTGGCGCCCAAGGATATGGTCGCTTCCTATGACAGTGTCTGGCTGGATTTCACCAAGGGGCTGGGTGCGCCGCTTGGTGCCGTGCTGTGTGGCAGCAATGAGTTTATCGGCCGCGCCTGGCGTTGGAAGCAGCGCCTGGGCGGTTCCATGCGCCAGGGCGGCATTTGCGCCGCCGCCTGCATCTATGCGCTGGATCACAATATTGATCGGCTGGCGGATGACCATGCCAATGCCAAGGCGCTGGCCCGCGGCC
>CAIYMY010000081.1 GCA_903927465.1 uncultured Rhodospirillales bacterium
GATCGTGGCACCTGGCTGAGCTTTCGTAATCGGCAGGATCAGCGGATTTTGATTGAAGGTGATACGCGGCTGTTCAATCAATATGGCGTCATGCTGGTGAACGCGCAGCGCCATCCGCATGTGAAGGCGGCGGATGGGCAGCGCTTCATTGATTGGCTGCTTTCAGCCGCCGGCCAGGCCGCGATTGCTTCCTATCGTATCAATGGGGAACAGCTTTTTTTCCCCAATGCGGATAAGCCTGAGCCGGTTTCGTGAAGCTGTGTTAGGCGACCGCCACGCGCGCTTCAGTGCGCGCCTGGCGGCCCTTTTCATCGGTCCAGATGAATTCGAAATGGCTCGGTTTTTCAATCCGCACGAAAAATACGTGATAGGGGTTGGTCGCGGTGCCATTCTGGAAATCGGCGCTGAACAGCGCCTCACCATTCAGCCGCACCATCAGCCGCGTCAGCATATCGCGCGGCAGGGCGCGGCCGGCTTCGTGGCGCAGCCCCGTTTCCATCGGGTGTTCGATCAGGGTGCGGATTTCAATCACTTCACCGGCGCGGGCGCTGCGCGGGATGCGAATGCGGGGCTGGGATGGCAAAGCGCTCATGAGAGGCACCCCCCGGCGCCAACACGCATTTCCGCGCTGGCACGCATGACGCGCCCGGTGCTGGTTTCCGCCAATACGATCAGGCGCTGATCTTCGGACAGGCGAATGCGCGTTTGCACTTCGGCGCGGGCGAGCAACGGTGTCAGGCGGAAGGTCGCCACCCCGGGTGTTGGGTTGCGGGAGGCAAAGACATGAATGGCGGTGATGTGGTCCTGCGCTGTCATCGGGCTTTCCACCACTATGCCAAGCGGCACTTGCCCGCCATTCTCGGCAAGGGCGGGCACGCGCAGCAGAATGCCGCCATCGGTCACGGGCTTGTCGCCGATAGTTTCGCGCATGGCGGTGGAAAGCGCATCATCCGCCCGCGCCACAGCGGCGAAGGGCAGCGCCAGAAGCGCGAGGCAGGTTCTGCGAACGATCATCATCACCTCAAAACCACGCCACCGGGGTGAGTGGCGCAGCAGGTTTTCTCAAGTGCTAGGCGGTGCAGCGCCTCATTACGGCTTGATATGGCGCCCGTATCTTTCAGGCACAAGTGAGATAATTTAGTGCTATCAACGGACCAAGCAAAACAAAGGGCTTGCTGCGCCGACTTCGAAATTTGGAAAATATTTCTCAGCGATCCAGGCGAAATAGCGGGCGCAGACGCAGCCCCACCCAATTGCCGGCGAGGCCCGGCAGGATCCAAAGCCAGCCATGCAGGCTGCCGGAAGCGATCCCCGCCACATAGGCGCTGATATTGCAGCCCGAGGCCATGACGGCGCCAGCGCCAAGCAAAAGCCCCCCGATGACCGAGGCATAAACATGCCGCCAAGGCAGGCGCCACGCGGGGCTGAAGCGCGCGGCAACGGCAGCCGCGAGAAACGCGCCGAGCATCAGGCCGAAATTCATTACGCTGCTGCGTTCCGCCAGCACCGGGCGAAGAAAGGCTTCCGTGCGCGTCGGGTCTTCCCAAAACGCCCAGAAGGCGGGTTCATCCCAGCCGAATTCGGCAATGATGCGCGAACCCCAGAGCGGGAAGGATGCTGTGATGACCCAAGGCCGCCCTGCTGCCCAAACCGTGATGATATTGAGCGCGGCGAGGATGATGGCGGCCATGGCCCAGGACCAGCGCCGTGATGCGTTCAGCGATGGCGCGCTGAATATCGGTTCAATGCGGCCATGGCGGCGTTGTTCGATCACGCGTGATCCCAGCGCCACGCAAAGAAAAATCGCCAAGCTACCAAGCAGCGCGGGCCAAAGCCCAATCAGCTCCGGCAGGGTTGTCGCGGGCAATGCTGGCAGATCGGCCCATCTTTCGGAATCATAAGCCGCGATGGTGGCGCCGGCGATGAAAAAAATCAGTGTCAACAGCATGCGCGTATTGCCGCTGCCTGCGGTGTAGAGCGTGCCGGAAGCGCAGCCCCCGCCCAATTGCATGCCGATGCCGAAGATGAAGGCACCGATGACAACGGCGACCCCTGCGGGAAACACAATACCACGCACCGGCGCGCCGGCGAGCGTGCCGGCCTGAATGGCAGGCAGCATGATGATGACCAGAATGCCAAGCATGAGCATTTGCGCGCGCAGCCCCGCGCCGCGCCCATCCGCCAGGGCTTCCCGAAAACCACCGGCAAAGCTGAAGGAGCCACGATAAAGCGTATAGCCCAGCGCCGCGCCAAGCGCCCACAACAGCGCGTGATTGGCGCCGTATTGCAGCCCAAGCCCAAGCGCACCGATCAGCAGAAGCAATGCCGCGATGATGGCTGGCAGGGCTTGGGGCAAAGCGTTGGGCCTTTCGCGCTAGAGAATGAATATCGGAATGAGTGAAGCCACTAATGCCAAGGCCATAGCGTAGTTGAAAAGCCGAAAAGCGCGATCCGAGGTGAGCAGCCTGCCAATCGCGACCCCAAAGCCGCACCAGAGCGCTGAAGAGATGATGCCCGTGACCACAAAGGCCCCCGCTACACGCGCTGCCTCAGACCAGACAGGCGCGTCGGGCACGGTATAGGCTGCGAGTGCGCCGACCCCCATGATCCAGGCCTTGGGATTGACCCATTGAAAGCCCGCCGCTTCGAAGAAACTGATGGGCTTGGTGGTGGCTGCGCCCTTGCCGCGCTCGGCTGTTGCGATGCGCCAGGCCAGATAGAGCATATAGGCAGCTCCGACATACTTCAGTGCCAGATGCAGCCAAGGCAGCGCGGAGAAAACCGTGCCAAGACCAAGCCCAATCGCAAGCACCATGGCCGGAAAGCCAAGAATAATCCCAAGCATATGCGGCACGGCGCGGCGAAAGCCGAAATTGGCACCGGAAGCCGTAAGCATGGCGTTATTAGGGCCGGGCGTGATGCTGGTGGTCAAGGCGAAACCAAGCAGCGCCAAAAGCAGCGGGTCATTCAATGCGGGGGTCCTTGTGGCATTAATTATAAGCCATCCGCCCTAACAGGCCCAGAATGTTTTGACAAAGAACAGGGTCACCAGCCCTTCCTACGCGCGGTCTGGACGCGCGCGCCAAGCTGTATCACGCTATACGCAACGCTAGCCTGATCGGAGACGCCCCATGAGTTCCTTGCTTTTCTCGCCACTCACCATTCGCGGTGTGACGATACCAAATCGCGTGGTGATGCCGCCACTTTGCCAATATTCGGCAATCGAAGGTTTGGCGAATGATTGGCATATGGTGCAGCTTGGTCGCTTCGCCGTCGGTGGCTTCGGGCTGATTTTCACCGAAGTGACTTCCGTGATGCGCGAAGGGCGCATCACCCATGGTGATCTTGGGCTTTGGTCTGATGCGCATATTGAACCGGTGCAGCGGCTTGCGCGCTTCATCAAGGCGCAGGGCGCGGTACCGGCGATGCAGCTTGGCCATGCAGGGCGCAAGGGTTCTTCGCAGCGCGCCTTTGAAGGCAATGGGCCGCTTGGTGCGCCGGAAATTGCCATTGGCGAAAAGCCCTGGCCGCTGGTGGGGCCGACCGCAACCGCCATTGGCGAAGGCCATGTGCAGCCCGAAGCGCTCACCAAGGAAGGCATGGCGGATATTCGCGAAGCTTTCGCCACCGCCACGCGCCGCGCACTCGCTGCCGGGTATGAGGCGATTGAGGTGCATTGCGCGCATGGCTATCTGCTGCATCAATTCCTCTCGCCACTCAGCAATACGCGCAATGATGAATATGGCGGTGACCTTGCCGGGCGCATGCGCTTCCCGCTTGAGATTGTGCGTGCGGTGCGCGAAGCTTGGCCGGAAAACCTGCCATTGTTTGTGCGCATTTCCGCGGTGGATGGCGCTGATGGTGGCTGGGAAATGTCTGATAGCGTCGCCTATGCGCGCGAATGTCAAAAGCTTGGCGTTGATGTGATGGATTGTTCATCAGGCGGCATTGGCGGCAGCGCTACCGGCAGCAAACGCGTGCCGCGCGGATATGGTTTTCAGATTCCCTATGCCGCGCAAATCCGCCAAGAGCTTGGCATGAAATCTATGGCGGTGGGGCTGATCATCGGCCCGCAACAAGCCGAAGCGGCTTTGGCTGCGGGTGACGCTGACCTGATTGCGGTTGGTCGTGAAGGCATGAACAACCCGAATTGGCCCTTGCATGCGCGCGCCGTGCTGGAACCCGGCACGACTGAGGAAGTTTTTGGCTGCTGGCCGCCGCAACATGGCTGGTGGATGGAAAAACGTGGTGCTGTGATGAATGCACTCGGCACACCGCCGGCGTGATGATTTTGCCCTGATTCAAAAGAAGGAAATGCAGAATGAAACTCGCTTACTCCCCCAATAGCCCCTATGTGCGTAAATGCGTCGCACTCGCGATCCAGCGCGGCATTGACAAGCAAATGGAACTTTGGACGGTTGGGACGACCGATCCGGCGCTGCTGAAGGTCAATCCGCTTTCGAAAGTGCCGACCCTGGTGCTGGATGATGGCACCGCGCTTTATGATAGCCCGGTGATTTGCGAATATCTGGACAGTGTCGGCGATGGGCCGAAGATGTTCCCGCCCGCGGGGCCGGCACGTTGGAAGGCGTTGCGTCAGGAAGCTTTGGGCGATGGCATTCTGGATGCCACTCAGCCGCGCCGGCGCGAAATTGCATTGCCGCAGGATGAAGGGCGGCAGACCTACATCGCACTTCAGCAAGGCAAGGTGAAAGCGGCGCTGGCTATGTTGGAAGCGGAAGCCGATGGCCTGGGAATGCTGACGAATATTGGCGAAATCACCATTGCCTGCGCTTTGGGCTATATGGATTTCCGTTACGCGAATGAACCATGGCGGCCAGGGCATCCCAAGCTGGAAGCCTGGTACGCGAAGGTATCCTCCATGCCGGCCATGGCGCAGACTGCCCCGCCTGGCTGAGGTAAAGTGTTTGGCGCGCTGCGGCTTGCGTTTATGCGCGGGTCGCGGCGCGCCAGGCTTTGGCGATATCAATGCGCCGCGCGACCCAGATCTGATCGCCCAATTCCGCAAGCCTTGCCAGCACTTTTTCAAAGGCGGGAAAGCGCGCCGGCCGTCCCGCGATACGCAAATGATAGCCGATATTGAGCAAGCGCGGCTTGCCCTGCTTGGCTTCCGCCAGCAACACATCAAGCGCATCATTCACATACTCAACCATCTCACTGGCGCGTACAAAGCCGTTCGGATGGAAGAATTTCATGTCATTGGTATCAAGCGCATAGGGCAGCACTGAAAGCCCAGGATGCGCGCGGTCATCATAGGGCACGTCGTCATCGAAAGCATTGGATACCCAGGTAAAGCCGCGTTCTTGCAGCAGCCCGCGCGTCCAGATGCTTTCCGACCCGCGACAGAAAAACCCCTGAGGCGCCTCGCCACACGCTTTGGAAATGGCAGCAATGCAGCGATCAAGATCGGCGGCTTCCGCTTCACGAGACGTGTAATCCGATTGCGGGCGCCAGAGCCAGCCATGGGCGGCGGCTTCATGGCCGCGCCTGGTTACCTCGGCAGCGAGGGAGGGCGCCCTTTCAACAGCGCGACCACACATCAGAAAGGTGGCGGGAATGGTGTGATGATCCAGCGCATCGAGCATCCGCCAGAAACCTGCGCGCGTGCCATAAGCGAAAATCTGTTCCTGCCCCATGTCGCGCACACCAGGGGCGACGACACTGATCACTTCACCCATGCGTTCGCATTGCGGGTCTCCGTCGCCCACTTGCTGCTCTGCGCCTTCTTCGAAATTCACCGCGACAGAAACGGCAAGCCGCGCGCCATTTGGCCAACGCATATCAGGCCATTTGCCGCCATAGCCAACCATATCGCGTGTCATGCGAAATCTCCCCTGCGGGCATGACGCCCAAACCAACACAGCGCCGCACCGGCCAGCGGCAACGTCGCCAATAGCGCGAAAGCGTAGCGATAGCCGTGCAATTCCTGCCCGAGCAACGCAATCAGCGGCGGCCCAAGCACGGCACCGGCGAAGCTGAGTGATATCACTGCACCGGAAGCCGCGCCCGCAGCACCTGCAGGGGCCAGGCGCACGCTTTCCGCCACCAATACGCCATTCCAGCCAGCGGTGCTCGCGCCAATGGCGATGAAAAGCAGCACCAGCAGGAAGGTTTGGCTACTGCTTACCAAGGGCAACATCATCAGGAAAATTCCTGACAGCGCGCCGATCATCATCAATACGCGCTGCCCGCCCAGTTTCGTATCCGCCACCAAAGCCCAGCCGATGCGCGAAAGTCCGCCAACCACCTGACAAAGCCCAACAAGCGCACCAGCCGAAACCGAATCCCAGCCGTAATCACCAATCAACATCGCGACCATATGCGCGCCAAGGCCGATCTGCACCAGCGCATAACAAGCGGCCGCCAAGCCAATAACGCCAAGCGCGGGCGATTTCAGCAATAGCAATGGCCCTGCCTGCAAAGCGGGAGTGCCGCGATCCTGATCCCAGTCCGCGCGCTTGAATTGCAACCCGATCACCATGGTAAGCAACATCGCTGCCGCAATCAGCATGGCATTGCGCCAACCAAGAAGCTCTGCTGTGCCGGGCAGCATCAAGCCTGCAAGTGCCACACCGAAGGGCACGCCCATTTGCTTCAGGCCAAACACCATATTGCGGCGTGACGGCGGCGCAAGCTTGCCAAGTAATTGTGACGCAGCCGGATTGGTCAGCCCATAGGCAAGGCCAATCAGCATCGTTGCAGGCAGCGCGATGGTAAGTTCAGCAAAGCTCAGCAGCGCAACACCAACTGCTGCGGCTGCAAGTGCAATTTGCGTCGTGCGCACCGGCCCCCATATCGCAAGCCAGCGCGGCCCATAGGCGGAAGCAAAAACCGCGCAGAGATAAACCAAGCCTACCTGATAGCCAATATTCGCACGCGCCATGCCGAAATCCGGCGCGGCATAGGCCACCAAAACAGGCAAGGCATAAACCGCCATGGTGGCCAAGGTTTGCGCTCCAGCAAGCAAAAAAACTACCAGAGCCAGGCCGCTTCCTTTACTCATGCGCGGCTCTGCGTCACGCCTGATGCAATCCCCGCCGATAGGTGGAAGGTTCCATATCCTTCACCGATTTCGCTCGTTTTTCGAGCCAATAGCTCTGCGCCGGTGGCATGGCATCAAAAGCCGATTCAATGCCGAGCTTGCGCGCCGCATCGGTTGGCCAGTTCGGGTTATAGAGAATCTCGCGCCCAATCGCGATCAGATCAGCATCGCCGGCTTGCAGAATTGCCTCCGCCTGATCGGCATGCACAATCAAGCCAACCGCCATGGTCGCGATTGGTGCTTCATGCCGAAGCCGCTGTGCATAGGGCACTTGATAACCATAGCCAGGTCGCGTGGCCTTCGGCGGACCGCCGCTGATACCGCCAGACGAGCAATCCACCACATCAATACCAGCAGCACCGACAAGCCGCGCCAGGCGGATGCTTTGTTCCACATCCCAACCCGAATCATCTTCGACCGAAAAACGCATGAAAAGCGGCTTATGCGCCGGCCAGATCGCACGTACCGCTTCCACCACTTCTAGCGCGAAGCGCATGCGGTTAAGCTCTGTCCCGCCGTATTCGTCATTGCGACGATTGGCTGATGGCGAAAGGAATTGATGAAGCAAATAACCATGCGCCGCGTGGATTTCCAACACGTCAAAGCCAGCAGCATCCGCACGCCGCGCGGCATCCGCCCAATGCTGCACCACTTGTGGGATTTCATCGCGCGTCAGGGCGCGTGGCATGGGGTCACCTGCATCGCCAATCTCAGCGCTGGGGGCAACAAGTTCCCATGCCTCCCAATCAGTAATCGCAGGGCTTTGCACCAGCGGCGCGCCACCTTCCCAGGGGCGAAAACGCCGCGCCTTGCGGCCGGAATGGCCAATCTGAATCGCCGGTACTGAGCCATTGGCGCGAATCAAATCCGCCACGCGCTTCATGCCGGGGATGAAGGCATCATCCCAAAGCCCAGTATCGCCGAGCGTGCCGCAGCCGCGCCGTTCCACCTTGGTGCTTTCCACCATCACCATGCCGGCACCACCCGCAGCAAAGCGCCCGGCATTCATCAAATGCCAATCGGTGATGAAGCCGCGATCAGCCGCATATTGATGCATGGGCGCGACCACCACGCGGTTCTTCAGCGTAACGCCACGTTTGGTCCAAGGCGTAAAAAGCAAAGGCAAGGTCATGGTGCAATCCTCCGTACCCGAAGCCTAGGGCAAGGAGGCTAAGCTGGACAGAGGGGCGTCAGCCCTTCACATAACCAAGCGCGTGATCTGCGTGGCGACGTTCCGCTGAACGTTTGGTAGGATCACCAAAGCCGCCACCGCCGGAAGTCTCAAGCCTAACGATATCGCCCTTCAGCAAGCGCACCGCATCGCTTTTCGGTGCGATGGGTGTTTCCTGCCCGTCGCGAATGCGCAGCAAGCGCCCAAGGCTGGCAGGCTTGCCGCCGGCAAGGCCATAGGGTGGAAAACGGAACCTATCCATATTCGCGGTGAAAATCCCAGCAGGGCTATCCACGCGCCATTCACGAATGAGGCCAAGCCCGCCGCGATACTGCCCATCACCACCAGAGTCAGGCTTCAGCCCGTAATACGTGATGGTCAGCGGCATTTGGCTTTCGATCATTTCGATCGGGATATTGCTGTTGTTGTGCATACCGAAGGACCAGGCATTCACGCCATCCTTGGCAGGGCTGGCGCCTGTGCCGCCGATTTCGATTTCCACCAGCACTTCACGCCCGCCATCCGCCGCTTCGGTTTGGAAGGTGGCCACGTAAGAACCGCCGTAATAGGCAGCCGGCATGCGGTCCGGCAGCGCCTGGTGCAGGCAGCCGAACATGACATTGGCCAGCCGATGACAAACCGCGACACGATGAGCAACAGATGCCGGCGCGCGGCAGGATGTGACACTACCGTCGCGATGCCGAATGCGAATGGGGCGATAGCAGCCTGCATTGGCCGGCATGGCGCCATCAGTTGCCGCGATAATGCTGTAATAGACAGCACAATTGGACATCGCCGGCGTGCAATTGATGGGACCACGCTGCTGATCCGCACAGGCGGTCAGATCAACTTCAATCTCATCACCCTTGATGGTGATGGAGGCATAAAGGCGCACCGGTTCACCGGATACACCATCATCATCGAGGAAATCTTCGAAGCTATAGGTGCCATCGGGCATGGCGCTAATAGCGGCGCGCATTGCGGCTTCGCTCTGATCCAGGATACGGCCCGTTGCTTCAATCAGCGTCGCGGCACCATAGCGCGCGGCAATACGGCGGATGGAAGCAGCGCCAACCTCAAGGCTCGCCAATTGGGATTGCAAATCCCCCAGCATGAGGGCGGGCTTGCGCACATTCTGCCCGATCATGGCGTAGATGGCTTTGTTCAACACGCCGCCTTCAATCAGCTTGAGCGGCGGAATGCGGAGCCCTTCCTGAAAGACTTCCGTTGCTGTCGCGGCATAGGAACCAGGCGCCATGCCGCCCATATCTATATGATGGCAAAGCGCGCCCACATAGGCCACGCGCTTGCCATCATGGAAAACCGGCTTGAAGACCAATATGTCGTTCAGGTGCTGTGCGCCGCAATAGGGATCATTGGTGGCAACAACATCGTCTTCGCGCCAATCCGCGGCATCCACGAAGCGATCCAGCAATATGCGCAGCGCCGCGCCCATGGAATTCAAATGCTGCGGGATGCGTGCGGATTGCGCGACATTATTACCATCAGCATCAAAGACCGCTGTCGAATAGTCCAGCAATTCGCGCACCGTGGTGCTGCGGCTGGTGCGCCAGATGGTGATATCCATCTCGGACGCTGCCGCTGTCAGCGCATTGCGGATCACTTCGATTTCGATGGGACCAAGGCTCATGGCGCGATCCTCCTGGCGATCAAGGCGCCGCCAGCTGCAAGCCTTGCTTGCCAGGCGCGGGAAATCCAATGGGTAGCGAAGGCTTCTTCAATGATGGCAGGGCCTTCGACCAGATCTTCGGCGCCAAGCGCTTCGCGGTCCCAGACGGTCACGTCGCACCATTGCTGGCCATCAAAGGCGCGGCGCTTTGCTTTGCGCGCCGGGCGGGCAGCCGGGGTTGGTTCGCGCAATACTGGTTTCGCAAGTTTGCCTTTTGCAATGGCGCGGAAGGTGACGATTTCCACCGCTTCATCCTGATTGGAATAGGAAAAGCGCTGCTTATGCGTGGCATGAAAGCGTTGGATCAGGTCAGCCAAGGCAGCTTCATCCGGGGCGTGTAGTTGGCCCCATGGGACAAGCAGTTCAAAGGCCTGGCCGTGATAGCGCATGTCAGCGGCAATCGTGATTTCACGCTCATCAGTTGGAATGCCGTCTTGTGCCAGTCTCGCATCCGCGGCCTGGCGCAATTCAGCGATGATGTCGCGCATCTGTGGCAGACCGCATGGTTCAGCGCGCGTCAGTCGCGTGCGCGCCAAATCCTGCACCAGATCAGAAAAAAGGATGCCATAGGCAGAAAGCGTGCCGGGTTCGCGCGGGAAGATCACTTCCGTGATGCCCATTTCCTCGGCCACTTCGATGGCGTGCAACCCGCCAGCACCGCCGAAGGACAGCAGTGCGAAGTCACGCGGATCAAGCCCTTTTTCGAATAGCGAAAGCCGCACCGCGGCACCGAGATTGGCGTTGGTAACCGTCAGCATACCCGCTGCCGCCTGTTCCAACGACAAATGCAACGGCGCGCCGATGCGTGTTTCAATCGCGGCGCGCGTGGCCGGCATATCAAGTTTGATTGCGCCGCCAAGGAAGAAATCAGGGTCAAGGCGGCCGAGTGCCAGATTGGCATCCGTGACTGTGGGTTCCGTACCGCCGCGCCCATAGGCAACCGGCCCGGGCCGTGCGCCGGCGCTACGCGGACCAACCGTGAGCCGCCCGGCAGCGTCAACGGAGCCGATGGAACCGCCACCGGCGCCGATGGTGCGCATTTCCACCATGGGCAGGCGCACGGGCAGACGGTCAATCTCGCCCTGCGTAATCACGGAAACGCGCCCGCCTTGCACCACAGAGACATCATAGGATGTGCCGCCCATATCCACCGCAACCAGATTGGGACGCGCGAGCAATTCCGAAATGCGCCCTGCCGCCAAGGCGCCGCCCGATGGGCCGGAGAGCAATAGCCGCGCCGGTTGTTCAGCCGCCATGCGCAGGCTGCATACGCCGCCATTGGATTGCACCAGGAAGACAAGCGGCGAAAATCCATCCTCCCCCAAACGCTTTTCAAGCCGGTCCAGATAGGCTTTAACCACCGGCATCAGAAGCGCGTTCAGCACAGTGGTGGAACAACGCTCATATTCGCGGATTTCCGGCGAAATATCAGCAGAAAGTGAAATGGGTAGATCGGGGCGCGCGGCCTGGATCAGCGCAGCCAGGCGCTTTTCATGGGCTGGATTGGCATAGGCGTGCAGCAGCGAAATCGCGATGGTCTCGGCACCAAGATGTTGGATGCGATCCAGCAGCCCCGGTAGTTGCGTTTCATCCAGGGATATTTCAGCGCTACCGTCTGCGCGCAAACGCTCCTGCACGCCAAGCCGGCGGTTGCGCGGGATCAGCGTTGGGAAAGGTTCCTGCGCCAACCCGTAGATATCGCGCCGGACATGGCGGTTGATTTCGAGCACATCCTCAAAACCCGCCGTGGTCAGCAAAACGCCGCGCGCGAGCTTTCTTTCCAGCACTGCATTGGTGGCGATGGTGGTGCCATGCAGCAAAAGCCCGACATCGGCCAGCGCGAAACCGAAGCGTTCCGCGGCTTCCTTGACGCCCGTCAAAAGGCCGATCGAAGGGTCTTCCGGCGTTGTCGGCGTTTTCCATGCTTGCGCCACGCCAAGGCGCGCGTCCAGGACTTGCAGATCGGTAAAAGTGCCGCCGATATCAACAGCGATGCGAATCGGGCGCGTGGTGGTTTCGATGCTCAAGGTTTGGATCCGTCGAGAAAAGGTCAGCTCATGACGCTTGGTAGCCAAAGCGCCAGACCAGGGAATATCATCAGAAGCGCTACGGCCAAAAGATAGACGGCTAGGAAGGGCATGACGCCGGCGAAGACATCCGTGATGGGACCGGGACGTTTTCGCATGCCTTGCAGGACATACATGACTGTCCCATCGGGCGGGCTGATTTGGGCGATTTCCACCAGCATGGTGACGATAACGCCAAACCAGATAGGGTCATAGCCAAGCGCTGTGACGATGGGAAAGACTACAGGCACGGTGGTAATGATCATGGAAAAGCCTTCCATGAATGTGCCGAGGGCAATGTAAAGCGCAATGATGCAAAGCATGATGGCCCAGGGTGGAATGGGCAGGCCAGAGATCATGCCCGCGAGTGCTTGCGGCACATTGATCAGCGTCAGGATATAGTTCAGCAAATAGGCGCCAAACAAGATCAGGCCAAGCAGCGCCGTATTGCGCGCCGTCGCCTCGGCTGAGGCATTCAGCATGCGCAGTGTCAGCTTGCCATCAAGTGCCGCGAAAAATGCCGCGCCAACAACACCAAGCGCGGCAGCTTCGGTCGGCGTGGCGAAGCCGCCATAGATAGAGCCCAATACCAGCAGAATCAGCAATATCGTCGGCACAAGATCAACCAACGCGCGGAGCTTCATGGCAAGCGGCAGCTTGGCCGGCTTTTCCATGGGATGCGTCAGGCCATGCGCCAGGATCACCATAATGAAAAGCCCGGTGACGAGCAGCGAAGGAATGATCGCGGCGATATAAAGCGCACCTACCGAGGTTTCCGTGATCAACCCATAGATGATGAAGGTGATGCCCGGTGGAATCAGATTGCCCAAGGCGCCGCCGGCAGCGAGCGAACCCAGCACCATGCGCTGACTATATTTCGTATCTTGAAAATAGGGTAGTGCCACCGAGCCCATAGTCGCAGCGGTTGCAACTGAACTGCCGGAGATTGCAGAAAACACCGCGCAGGAGACGATATTGGTATGCAGCAAGCCGCCTGGCATGCGGTTCAGCCAGACATTCAGCGCGCGATACAGCCTATCAGAAAGACCAGCGCGCAGCAGGATTTCGCCCATTAACAGGAATAGCGGTACCGCAATCAGCACGAAGTTTGACGATGGCGCCCAAAGTGTTTGTCCCATGAAGGCCCACCAGGGGCGATCAGAAAACAAAAAGCCGACCAGAACGCCAAGAATGCCGAGCACGGCTGCGATATAAACACCCGAGCCGAAAAACAGCACGAAAATGCCCACCAGCATCAGAATTTCAGCAATGGGCAGGGCTTGCGCGCCGGTTGCTGCGGCGAAAACGGTCACTGCCAATAGACCCAACAGAAAGACAATCGCAATCATGATTGCAGCCTCGGCGCTTCATGCGCCATGGCGACAGCTTCTAACGCTTCGTCGGTTTCATCCTTCAGTGTGCGGGACCCGAGCAGCTCATCCAATTCCTCTGGCTGCCCCGCCAGAATGGAAAGGCTTGCTTCCAGTATCAGCACCGCGGCCATGATGGCGAAGGTGATGATGCCAAATGCCCAAATACCCTGTGGCCAGATCATTTCAATCCGCAACGCAGAATTGTCATGGGCATTGAACAGCGCACTTTCATCCACCAATTCCAGCGCGGCCCAGGCGAAGAAAATGCCAAGTCCCAGCAGCAAGGTCAGCGAGAAAAGATGCAGCCAGGCGCGCAGACCAAGCGGCAGGCGCATCATGAAGACGTCCACACGGATATGCGCACGCCGCGCCAACGTATGCGCCAAAGCCCAGGCAATGCCGCCCGCCAGCATATAGCCAGTGACTTCCACCGTAGCCTTGGAGGAAAAGCCGAAAAAACTCCGCGCGACAATGTCAAAAGTGATGAAGCAGGCGCAGAGAATATAATTCCAGCCAGCAATATGCGCCATCACGGCAGCCAGCGCGGCGACCCAAAGCCGGAGTCGCCGCGCCGTATGCAGCCATGCTGGGGCCGTGCTGGCGCCGTTGCTCATCCGCCGAAGCGCACGCCGCTGATGGGCGCAATCACATCGTTGTAGACTTCACCGCAACGCGCGCCGCAGCGGCGCACCCAACCAGGCAATACGGTGGTGCGGAAAATTTCCTTCGCTTGTGCCTTATCGGCGGCGGAAGCTGTCACTTCCGTCATGGGCCGCGCGGCGAGGTTATGGATGCTGCAACCAGCGGCGCGACCGATATTGCAATCAATGCCATCGCGCGTGGCAGCTAGGCCAAGCGCCCATTGCTGGTTGCTCACTTCCTTCATGGTCGCTTCCATGAAGTCACGCACGGCAGGTTCCAGACGGTTCCACCAATTCAGGTTCACAAGATATCCTGCAACAGCCCAGGAAACCGGCAGGTCAGAGATATGCGTGGAAACTTCCGGCCAGCGCGCGGCGGCACCGGAACCGGAACCGGTGATGGCGCAATCCACCACACCGCGTTCCAAAGCAGAATAAACTTCAGGGAATCCGATGCTGACCGGCTGTGCGCCGATGGTGGTGAAGAAATCCACCAGTGAATTACCGAATGTGCGAATGCGGCGACCGCGCAAATCGTTCAGGCTGGTGAAGGGGGCGCGGCAGAATACCACCTGCGCCGGGAAGGGATACATCGCGACAAGCCGCGCGCCGAAGCGTTCCAGATCCCGATTGGCAACGGGCAGCACCGCTTCTGCAATGCGGCGCGCGTCGTTGATGTCTGGTGCGAGGCCCGCCAAATCAATGCCATCCAGAATGGGAACATCGCCGGACAGAGTCGTCAGCGTGCCAGCGCCGATTTCAACCTGACCGGAGCGCACCAGGCGGACGATTTCATTGCCGGCCAGATTGCGTTCTGCATGGGTCGAAAGCTGCACTTGCACGCGCCCATTGCTGCGCGCTGCGGTGCCATCGCGCAGAACCGGAATATCCACGCGGGTATATTGCGGCTGTGTCGGCAGTGGTTGGGTTACCGCAGAAATGCGAATGGGCGCGCCCGCCGGTAGGGTTGGTAGCTGTGCGAGCGCGGAAAAAGTGACGCCGCTTGCCAAGACGACACCGGCAAAGAGTTGTTTCAGCATCGGGAAGTCCTCCGGGTTAAAGTGATTGTTCTTAGTCCATCACGGGTCTGTCTATGCGTCGAGGGGGCACGTCCGAGAATCTCAAGAATTCCCGCCTGCCTGCCTGCGATGATGGCAGGCAAGCGCGCATTTGCTCGCCTGTTGGGCCTACTTTACTTCGCGGGATGCACCGCCATCCAATGACGAGCGATATCCACGCGACGCGTAATCCACACATCGCGCTTTTCCGACATGTAATCCAGCAGCCTTTGCAGCGCGACCGCGCGCGCGGGATGGCCGATCAGGCGCATATGCAGCCCGACCGACATCATCTTGGGCTGACCCTTGCGGCCTTCTTCATAAAGCATGTCGAAGGCGTCACGGATATAGGAAAACCACTGATCGGATGTGCCCATCCAGCCGGCATATTTGCCGTCATTATTCGTCAGTGAATACGGCACTACCAGATGCGGCTTTTCGTTCACGCGTGTCCAGATTGGCAATTCATCGCCGTAATAGTCACTATCGTACAGAAACCCGCCTTCTTCCACGACCAGCCGGCGCGTATTCACTGAAGGTCCATAGCGGCAATACCAGCCATCTGGCCGATGCCCGACGGTTTTTTGCTGGCTTTCGATGGCCTTGCAAATGTGATCGCGTTCTTCTTCTTCTGATAACTCGAAATGCTTCACCCAGCGCCAGCCATGAGAACAGACATCATAGCCAGCGGCCTTAATGGCGGCGGCCGCTTCGGGATTGCGTTCCAGCGCCAGCGCGCAGCCAAAAATCGTGACGGGAAGATTGCGTTCCTGGAACAGCCGATGCAGGCGCCAAAAACCAACCCGGCTGCCATATTCAAACATACCCTCGGCCGCCAAATCGCGGCCTGATTTCACCTGATTGAGGCCATGCGCTTCGGTCAAGCCATTTTCCGTGAAGCCATCGCCAAGTTCAAAGGATGGCTCACTGCCTTCCTCATAATTGATCACGAAATTCACGGCGAGTTTCGCACCACCTGGCCATTGCGGGTCCGGCGGATTTGCGCCGTAGCCGATAAAATCTCGCGTGACTTGATAGGTCATGGCGTCAATTCCTTCCAGGGAGAGGGGCGGCGTGTCGCAGGGCGCGCCAAATCTTCTCAGGTGTTGCAGGCATATCAGGCGGTATCGCGCCACGCTGCGCAAGCGCATCGGCAATGGCGTTCATGACTGTTTGCGGCGCGGCAATGGCGCCCGCCTGGCCAGAGCCTTTCACACCAAGCGGATTGGCGGCGGTTGGTGTGCCTTCCAGGATCACTTCAATCGCGGGCACATCATCTGCGCGTGGCAGCGCATAATCCATCAAGGAACCGGTCAGTAATTGGCCTGACTCACGATCATAAACAATGTCTTCCAGCATGGCCTGGCCGATGCCCTGCACCAGCCCGCCCTGCACCTGCCCTTGCGTCAGGCGTGGATTCACCAAGCGTCCGTAATCATCAACCGCGACATAGCGCGTAAGCCGCGCATGGCCGGTTTCAGGGTCAATCTCCACCTCCGCCGCCTGGCAGCCATTGGGGAAGGTCACGAGGTCGGAGGTATTGTGACCAGATGCGGAAAGCCCGGGCGCCATGCCTTCAGGCAGGCTGGCCGTATCTTCGGCGGCGCGGGCGATCTCAACCAAGGCGATAAAGCGCTCACCCTTCGGCAAGGCGAAGCGCCCATCGGCGAAAGCAAGCGCCGCAGGATCGGCCTGCAGCAAATGCGCGGCAATGATGCGCGCATTTTCCATTAGCGCATCAAGCGCCAGCACCAGCGCGCCGCCGCCCAAATGCAGTGATCGCGCACCACCATGGCCATTGCCATTCGGCAGCAATTGCGTATCGGCTTGCTGCACATGCACTTCTGCGGGTGTCAGCCCAAGCCGATCCGCGACAATTTGCGCATAGCTTGTTTCATGGCCCTGCCCATTGCTTTGCGTGCCAATCGCAGCTCTCGCTTGCCCCGAAGCATCCACGGAAACGGAAGCCCATTCACCCGGCGCACCGCGCGCGGTTTCGAGAAAACAGGCAATGCCGCGGCCGAGCAATATGCCGCGCCGTGCTGCTTCCGCCCGCCTTACGGCGAAACCTGCCGCGTCAGAAACTTTGTCCAATACAGCAAGATTGGTGGCAAACCGACCACCATCCACGGCCATGCCCATCGCTGTGCGATGCGGCGCATTGGGCAGCATATTCATGGAACGCAAAGCCGCAGGATCGCGCCCCAGGCTGCGCGCCGCTGCATCCACCAGCCTTTCGATAATGTAATTCGCCTCTGGCTTGCCGGCCCCGCGATAGGCATCCACTGGCAGGCTATTGGTGAAGGCGCCGCGTACTTCCAGATGCATGGAAGGTATCGCATAGACGCCACCCATGGCCGTGGAGAAAGCATTGGTCGGGCAATGCGGGCCAACCGCGGAAAGATAGGCGCCCATATCCGCGATGCTGCTGATCTCCAGACCCAGAAAGCGGCCATCATCAGCGAGTGCCAGCCTCGCCTTCGCGCGCAAATCGCGGCCATGCACGGCGGCGGCAAATTCCTCGCTGGGTTCGGCCTGCCAGGCAATGGCGCGACCAAGCCGGCGCGCGGCCCAAAGCGCCAGTACATATTCCGGAAACAGAAAATTCTTGGCGCCAAAGCCGCCGCCCACATCGGGGCAGACAAGATGAAAGGCATCTTCCGGCAGGCGAAACACCGTCGCAAGTTGCCGGCGAATGCCATGCACGCCCATGCCAGTGAAGATCAATTCAAACCGACTGCCATCGAAATGCGCCAGCGCGGCGCGCGGTTCAATCGGCATGGCATGAACGCGATTATTGAACAGATCGAGGCTGATGACGTGATCAGCCTGCGCGAAGGCTGCATCTGTTGCGGCGCGATCACCCTTCAGGAAACGAAACGCCTCATTCCCTGGCGCTTGCGGCCAGATTTGCGGTGCCTCCGCGCCAAGGGCGCTGGCTCCATCAATCACCGCGGGCAGTGGGTCATAGCTGACCTCAATCGCCTCAGCCGCATCACGCGCGGCCGCGGCGTTGCTTGCGATGATCAAGGCAACCGCCTCGCCTAAATGCCGTACGCGACCCGTGGCGAGTACCGGGCGCGGCGGCACCACCATGGGCGAGACACTGGCCACTACCGCCGTACAGGGCAGCGGCGCCAGATCATCGGCGGCAAGATCAGCGCCAGTGAAAACGCCCACCACACCGGGCATGGCGCGCGCGGCTTTGGCGTTGATGTCACCCAATACGGCATGGGCATGGGGTGAGCGCAGCACAACGGCATGCAGCGCATCAGCGGGAATGATATCCGCAACATAGCGCCCGCGCCCGGTCAGAAACCGAGCATCTTCCAGTCTTGCAATGGATTTTCCGCTGAACATCAAGCGCCTTTGTTCAAGCGCTTGGCGACGAATTCAAGCCGATCCTGACCCCAGAAAATATCCTCACCAATCACAAAGGAAGGCGCGCCAAAGACACCGCGTTCCAGCGCGGCGGCGGTATCGGCCTTGCGTTGCTCAAGCCAGCGCGGGTCTTCTGCCAGGCGCAGCAGCGCATCCGCATCCAGGCCGCAATCGCGGATCAGCGTGGCCAAGGTAGCGGCATCACCCGTATCCTGTTCTTCCTGCCAAAGCGCCTTCAGGATGCGATGCGCCAAGCGAATTGCCGGCGCATGGCCTTGGGTTTCGCGGAGCGCAATCACGCAGGCCGCACCCGGTAATTCATTGGCCGGGGAATGCTTGGGATGAATATTGATCGGAATGCCAAGCGCATCGCGCCAGCGCTGCAATTCCTGCAAGCGATAGGCTTGACGCTGCGGCGAACGCTTGGGCAGCGGCAAGCCGCCAGAACCCGCGAAGATGGTGCCAAAATCCACCGGCCAGATGCGAAGCTCCGCGCCATGCTGCGCGGCCAGCGCTTCAATCCGCGCCGCGCCCAGATGGGTCCAGGGCGAATTGAGCGAAACGTAATAGTCAATCAGCAAAGCCATGGCGTTTCCTCACGCGATGATGGGGCAGGCGGTGGCGGCGCGCACTTCTTCCAGCGTCACGCCGGGGGCAAGATCACGCAAAGCGAAGCCTTCACCCAAGGGCGCGAAAAGACCAAGATCGGTCACCACCAGCGTCACCACGCCGGCGGCAGTAATCGGCAGGCTACAACGCGGCAGCAATCGGGAAGCACCATCACGCGTGCGATGTTCCAGCATGATGAAAACGCGCTGTGCGGAGGCAGCCAAATCCATCGCGCCGCCAATGCCACCGCCCTTGGCGCCCTTCAGCTTCCAATTGGCGAAATCGCCATTGGCGGCGACTTCATAGGCACCCATCACCGTCACATCCATTCGTCCGCCGCGGATCAGCGCAAAGCTATCGGCGTGATGCACAATGGAAGCACCGGGGTTGAGCACAACATTCTGCCCGCCCGCATTGACCAGATTGAGGTCTTCCGTGCCGGGCGCGCAAACCGCTCCATAACCGATCACGCCATTTTCAGCATGGAAAATGATATCGCGATCGCCCATGGGCACATCGGCAATCATTGTCGGCATGCCGACACCAAGATTGACCACCCAGCCATCCTGAAATTCGCGCACCAGCCGTTCGGCCATTTGCATGCGTGTCCAGCTCATCGTGCGACCTCCCGCTTGCGAGTCCAAAGCCCCATGGGTGGTGGTGGCACGCGGATCAGCCGATGCACCACAAGGCCCATTGTATGCACATCATCGGCATCTATCGCGCCGGCGGGAAGGATGTCTTCCTCCACTTCCACAATGGTGGTTTTTGCGGCCATCGCCATCAAGGGATTGAAATTGCGCTGGCTACGATGGAAGCGAAGGTTGCCTGTGCTATCCGCCCGCGCGGCACGAATAAAGGCGAAGTCCACTGGCAGCGCATATTCCAGCAAATAGCGCCTGCCATTGATCTCCCGCGTTTCACGCCCTTCCGCCAATTCGGTGCCAACCGCGGTTGGTGTGTAGAAGGCGGGAATGCCCGCGCCGGCTGCGCGCAGCCGCTCTGCCAGGGTGCCTTGCGGGACGATTTCTGCCTCCACCTCTCCGGATTCATAGTATTTGGTGAAGGGCAGTACATCAGATGCGCGGGTCGCGGCGGTGAAGGAGCATATCACCTTCGCGACCTGGCCGTTTTCCACCAGCATGCCGATATCGGGCATGCGCGGCTTGTGCGCGCCGCCCGTGGTATTGGCGATGCAGGTCAGGCGCTTGGCGCCGCGACGCGCCAGGGCGGCAATCAGATTATACGGCGTGCCTGGGCCGGCGAAGCCGCCAATGGCAATCACCGCGCCGTCCGGAATATCCGCGACCGCCGCATCGAAATCCGGATAGGTCTTGTTGCGCGCCATGCGGTGCCCCTAGCAATGTGTAGCTTATGCTTCGCCGAAGTGGCGCCGATGGCAAGGGGGTAAGCGGGCTTCTGTTCGCGAAGGCCCCGCGTAATCCTTAGAAAAGCGGGGGCTCGCCACGTTCCACACGGCAATTACCGGCAATCTGCATCAATCAAGCTTGATGTTATTGGCGCGCACAACGCGGCCCCAGACCTCGATCTCATTATCCAGCCAGCGGCGGAAGGAATCCGGGCCCTCGGCGCGGTTTTCGCCGCCTAGCGCGGTGATGCGTTCGGCAACAGCAGGCACGGCCATGGCAGCGCGGAGGTCACGCGAAAGACGTTCAACCATCGCGGGCGGGGTGCCGCCTTGCACCAGCACGCCCTGCCAGGTGCCGCTTTCGGCCGCCGGCCAGCCGAGTTCCTTGAAAGTTGGCACATCCGGGAAATCCGGCAGGCGGCGCGGGCCGGTCACGGCGATGGGGCGCAATTGCCCTTGCTTGCAGAAGGGTGCGGTTGCGGTGGCGCCATTGATCAGCAGCTGCGCTTCGCCCGTGGCCACGGCGGTCAGCGCCGCTGCCCCGCCGCGATAGGGTACTTGTGTCAGATCAGCGCCCCAATGCTGCGTCACCAAAAGCCCTGTCAGGTGATTGCCCACGCCAATCCCGGCATGGCCGATATTCACTTTGGTGGGGTTAGCCTTGGCATAGGCCACCAATTCCGCTGCATTATTCACCGGCACGGAAGGATGCACCGCAAGGATATAGGGCGCGTAGATCAGCATCGTCACCGGCGCCAAATCCCGCTTCAGATCAAAGGGAAAGCGCGTATAGAGCGAAGGCGCCGTCGCCAGCGTTGAAACATCAATGATCAACATGGTGTGACCATCGGGCGGCGATTTCGCTACTAGATCAGCACCAATGTTCCCGCCGGCGCCAGTGCGGTTTTCCACCACCACATTTTGGCCGAAGGATTTGGTGAGTTCTGGTGAAAGCAAGCGCGCAATGATGTCCGAAGTGCCACCTGGGGCGAAGGGCACAATGAAGCGCACCGGCCGATCCAGATTCTGCGCCATAGCGGGCAAGGCAGCCAGGCTTGAAAGGGCAAGCGCGCCCTTCAGTGTGTCACGGCGATTCATGGGTTTCCTCCGTCAGTTTCAGGAAATGGTTGCGCTAATGCAAGCCCCTGTCCAGAGCCTTCAGTTCCGCGGGCAGGTCGCAAGAGCAACCTGGACAAAGCCGCGCATATCACTCGCGGTAATGGCAAGGTCCAGTTCCAGATTGCCCACGGGCAGAACAAGGCGCTGCGGCAAGCCGGTCAGGTTTTCCGTACGACCATTCCAGGCCGTGGTAACCGTCACATTGGCCAGCCGCGCCGCATCTTCCGTGCCGGCCGGCATGGCGGCGGTGATGCGAAGTAAGCCATCCATGAAGCTGGTGCCTTCCTCCGCATTCGGCGCGCCACCAAAGCGAACGGCGAAGCGGCGGATGATCGGGCGGCCTTCACAGCGGCGCGGATTATCGGCGGCGCGCAGCACCTCCATCAGCCGTTCCGGCGCAATACCGGCGGCGATACGCTGCGCGGCAGTGGCCAGCACATCCGTGAAGGGCGGGCGCGGCACTTCCTGATCATGGCGCGCGCGCCAGGTGCTGGCCTCGGCGCGCGCTTGTTCAAGTTCGGCGACAAGGCTGGCGTTTTCGCCGGCCACAGCACTTTCGCGTTCTGCCGCCGCCGCCAGACGTGCTTCAAGGGTGGAGACCTCGGCGCGCGCGATCTCCTCCGCGCCACGATAGGCAATGACGCCAAAGCCCAGAAACACCAGCAACAGCATGGCGGCTTGGGACAGGCGCCACAGCCAGCGCGTGGCACGCTGGCGGCGTTCCCGGTTGCGTCTTCTGCCAAGGGTCATGGGCGTTTCAGCCTTGCAGCAGCGCCCAGATGCGGGGCGGCGTGAGTGGCATTTGCACGCTATCGGCCACCGCACCGCGCCCATGCCGCGCCAGCGCATCCGCCACCGCATTCACCAGCGCCGGCGTGGCACCAATGGTGCCAAGTTCACCCACACCCTTCACACCCAAAGGATTGGTGCGGCAGGGGATGGATTGATCAAGCAACGTTGTCGCTGTTGGCAGCATATCCGCGCGCGGCATGGTGTAATCCATGAAGCTTGCGGTCAGCGGTTGGCCGGTGGAGGGATCGTAGATCACCGCCTCACACAATGCCTGGCCAATGCCTTGCAGCGCACCGCCCACCACCTGACCTTCGACGATCAAGGGGTTCACCACGCGCCCCGCATCATTGTTGGAAACATAAAGCGGAATGGCAACCTCGCCCGTATCGAGATCAATTTCCACTTCCGCGATATGGCAGCCATTGGGCCAGGTGGGGCCGGAAACAGAGCTGGTGGAATCAATGAAAATGCGACCTTCCGGCTGCTTCGCGGCCAAGTCGAAAAGCCCAATGCGCCGATCCGTGCCCGCCACCTGGAAGGCACCGGCCAGATATTCCAGATCAACCGGTGCGACTTCCAGCGCATCGGCGGCAAGATTACGCGCCTTGTCCACGGTCTTGTCGGCAGCGACCTTTACCGCTGATCCCGCCGTGAACAGGGAACGCGACCCCGCGCTGCCAAAGCCGCTGCCGCGATCCGAATCGCCCATGACGATTTTGATACTGTCCAGTTCAACGCCAAAAACATCCACTGCAAGCTGCGCATAGCTGGTGGCGATGCCCTGACCCATGGCTTGCGTGGTGGCGTAGATTTCAATTTCGCGATTGGCCTTCACGGCCACGGTCACGCGTTCTTCGAACACATTCCCACCTGTCCATTCCAGGAAGGTGGCAATGCCGCGCCCACGCAGCTTGCCCGCCTTGGCGGATTGCGCGGCGCGCGCAGCAAACCCCTGCCAATCCGCGGCGACCAAGGCCTGGTCCATGATTTTTTCGAAGCTGCCGCTATCATAGCTTTGGCCCATAGCGTTTTTATAGGGCATTTGCTCTGGCCGGATCATGTTGCGCCGACGGAGTTCCGCGGGATCAAGCCCAAGCTTGCGCGCTGCCGCATCCATCAGGCGTTCGATGATGTAAATCGCCTCAGGCCGCCCGGCGCCGCGATAAGGGCCAGTGGGGGCGGTATTGGTCAGCACAGCGGTGAATTGGAAATCAATATTCGTGATGTCGTAAATGCTGGTGGAAACCCAAGGCCCGATCAGCAATTGAATGGCGACCCCAGAATTGCGCGTATAGCCGCCCATATTGGCAAGCGTCCGCACGCGCAGGCCAAGCACCTTGCCATCGGCATCCAGCGCCAATTCCGCCTTGCTATCCGTATCACGGCCATGCAGCGCGGCAAGGAAATCTTCCATCCGCTCCGCAGCCCAGCGCACCGGTCGGCCCAGCCGCCGTGCGGCGAAAGCCACCACCGCATCTTCGGCATAAAGCCCTGTTTTCATGCCAAAGCCGCCGCCAACATCGCCCACCAGCACGCGAACGCGATCCGTCGGGATATCCAGCACTTCCTTGCAAAGCTGATCACGAAAGCCTGATGGCATTTGCGTGCTCATGCGGATGGTGAAGCGATCACTCGCGCCATCATATTCGGCCAGCACCACGCGCGGTTCCATGGAAACCGGGGCAAGGCGCTGGTTCACCAGATCAAGCGCCACAACATGCGCTGCCTTCGCGAAGGCAGCTTCCACCGCCGCCTGATCGCCGTAGCGGGTTTCGGCAACGATATTGTTGCCGGCGGCGGGCCAAAGCTGCGGCGCGCCGGGGGCGATAGCGTCGCGCAGCCCAGTCACGGCGGGCAATTCTTCGTAATCCACCATGATGGCTTCGGCTGCATCACGCGCCGCGGCTGCGCTTTCGGCGATGATGGCGGCGACGGGTTCGCCCACAAAACGCACCAGCCCCTGCGCCAGGATCGGGCGCGGCGGCGCTGCCAGGTCTGACCCATCCGGGCGCTTGAAAGGCAGCGCGACGCCAAGCGATTTCAACCCGGCAGCGGCCACATCTTCCCCAGTCAGGATCGCCACCACACCCGGCATGGCGTGCGCGGCGCTGGTATCAATCGAGGCTATGCGCGCATGGGCATGGGGGGAGCGTAAAAACACCAGATGCGCCTGGCCCGGCAGGGCTTCGTCATTGGTGAAGCGGCCAGCGCCGGCCAAAAGCGGCCCATCTTCCAGCCGCCGCACCGCCTGGCCGCTACCGAAGCGGCCCACCGTGTCATTCATGCCATCCATGGCTCTGCACCTATTTGTCCCGGCGGGCGGATTTGCCACTGCCTTTTCAAGGGTTCATCTGCGACGGAAATCCCTGTGCATCAAGTCTCCCGCGCACGCAGCATGATGAAGATTATGCAGCAGATCAGCACCGCGACCACAAAGGTCATCAGCGCCGCCCCAATGCCACCAATGCTGGCCGCCACACCCGAAGCCGCCTGCATGATGGCGGCACCACCAAAAAAGGCGACATTCATGGCCGAAAGTGCACGCCCCACCCGCTCCGGCGGGGTGGCTGCGCGCACCAGGGCGAAGCAGATCACCTGGGTTGAGATCAACAGCCCAAACAGCGCCAGCAGCACCGCATCGGCGGCCACCGGCCAGGAAAGCGCGCCGCCAAGCACCATGAGGGCGATTGCCGCCACCGCGCCGATATGGCCGCCGGCCAGAATGCCGCCGCGATGTTTTTGATAGCGCCGTTCCAGAATGCCGGCGAGCAAAGGGCCGATGATCAGCGCAATGGTGCACACCAGCAGCACATGCCCCGCTTCCAAGCGTGACAGCCCCCTTTCTTCCATCAACCAAGGGCCGCCCCATAAGCCGCGCACACCAAGGACAATGGCGAAGGAAGTCCAGGCCATGACAATCGGCGCGCGCAATTCGCGCGAAAAGCCAAGCCGGATCACATCACGCGCATCTTCCTTCAGGCTGCGGCGCGTTGTGACATCCGGCGGCGTTTCGCGCACCACGAAAGCGACCGAAAGCGCTGCGAAAATCGCGAGCCCCGCACAGGCAATGAAGCCCGCGCGCCAGCCGCTATACTCCACCAGAAAGGCCAGCGGGCTCGCGGAAATCACCATGCCCGTATTGCCAACGGCCTGAATAATCCCGCCCCAAAGCCCGAAGCGCTGCGCCGGCATATTCTTGGCGGCATAGGTGATCGGGCACATCAGCATCCCGGAACAGCCAATGCCCAGGATCATTTGCGCCACCAGCATGGACCAGGCGTTATCCGCATAAGCACCCAGCACCGCCCCAATCGCGGCAATGGTCAGCAGGCAAAGTGCGGTGGGTTTCACGCCCCAGCGGTCCAGCGCGACACCCACGGGCAGCATGGCAAGCGCAAAGGTTGCGGGGAAGGCGCCGGTCAAAGCGGCAAGCCCATCGGCGGTGACGCCCAGATCACGTTGCAGCACATCGGCGGCAATCGCGGGCAGGGTGCGCACCGCATTCGAAAACACATGCCCCATCGTCAAGGCGAGGATGGAAAGGGATATCAGGTTCATGGGGTAGGGGCGATCATCAATTCCGGAACATCTTGCCTGGGTTCATGATGCCTTTGGGGTCAAGCGTTGCCTTCAGTGCGCGCATGACCGAAAGCGCGCCATCTCCATGTTCCTGTTCCAGGAATTCGCGCTTGCCAAGGCCAATGCCGTGTTCCCCGGAACAAGTCCCGCCAAACGCCAAGCCTTGCGCGACGATTTCTCGGTCCAAAGCCCAGGCCTTTTCCAGCGCGGCCTGGTCATTATCCGGAAACAGGATCAGGCAATGGAAATTACCATCGCCGACATGGCCGACGATGCAACTTGTCAGTCCCGATGCTTCGGCAGTTTCCTTCGCCTTCACCACCGCTTCTGTCAGCCGAGAGATGGGCACGCAGACATCCGTGGTGATGCCGCGATGACCGGGCTTGAGTGCCACCGCCGCCCAATAGGCATCATGCCGCGCCTTCCATAGCCGGTTGCGCGCCTCAGGATCGGTGGCCGCTTCAAAACTGGTGGCGCCGAAATCCCGGGCGACGGCTTCCACCGTTTCCGCCTGCTCCACCACGCTGGCGGGCGAGCCGTGGAATTCCAGAAATAGCGTGGTGGTCGCGGCAAATCCTTCCAGCTTTGAATAGCGGATGCAGGCTTCCATCTGATCCTCATCCAGCAATTCAATCCGCGCCACGGGAATGCCGCTTTGCATCACGGTGCTGACCGTCTCAACCGCGGCGGCGAGTGTTGGGAATTGGCAGACCGCAGCGCTGATGCCCTCAGGGATGCCATGCAGGCGGAGCCGAATTTTGGTGATAACGCCAAGTGTGCCTTCGGATCCGATGAAAAGCCGCGTCAGGTCATAGCCATTCGCGGCCTTGCGCGTGCGTCCGCCGGTTTGAATGACACGCCCATCCGCCAGCACCACTTCAAGCCCCAAAACATTTTCGCGAATGGTGCCATAGCGCACCGCATTGGTGCCGGAAGCGCGCGTGGCGCACATGCCGCCAATGGTACAATGGCTGCCGGGATCAACCGGGAAGAACAGCCCCTCGGCGCGCAGAAAATCATTCAGCGCCTGGCGCGTGACACCGGGTTCAATCAGGCAATCCATATCCTCGGTGTTTAATTCCAACACCGCCGTCATTTGCGAGAGATCGAGCGATATGCCGCCGCGCACCGGATTGACGTGCCCTTCAAGCGATGTGCCGGCCCCGAAGGGCACCACCGGCACGCCATGCTGATGGCACAGCACCATGATGCGGCTGACCTCATCCGTGGTCTGCACAAAGGCCACCGCATCGGGCAGGGTTGGCGGCGTGGTGTCTTCCCCCCGGCTATGCTGTTCACGCATGGCCTGGGCGGTGCTGAGCCTTTCACCCAGGAAGCCGCGGATGCTGGCAATGACCTGTGCTATGGCGGGGGCGCTGGCATTCATGGTGTTTCCTCATGCCGGCGCCGAAAGGCTGGCGGCGGGCTGCACCCTTTTTGCCGCTTGCGGCGCGGCGCGTCCAGCGGGGGCATCTTTCGGCCCAGGCGGTTCTGGCCTAGCCTTCCGCCATTAACGTCCCCAAGGAGGAAACAGGGCAATGCCGAATAAGGTCAAACAGATGTGGAAGGCCGGCCAGGCCGTGGCCAATGGGTGGCTTGCCATCCCCAATGCCTTTTCGGCGGAAATGTTCGCCCAATCAGGCTGGGACAGCATAACCGTGGATATGCAGCATGGCGTGCAGGATTATCTTTCCTGCGTGGCCTGCTTCCAGGGCATGCACCCGCATCCCGTGACCCCCATGGTGCGCGTGCCGTGGAATGAACCTGGCATCATCGGCAAGGTTTTGGATGCCGGCGCTTATGGCGTGATCTGCCCCATGGTGAATACGCCGGAAGAAGCCCGCGCTTTGGTGCAGTATTGCAAATACCCGCCGCACGGCACGCGTTCCAATGGCCCGATCCGCGCCGGGCTTTATGGCGAAGGCGTTTCCTATCAAAAGACCGCGAATGACGAAATCCTCGTCATTCCCATGATCGAAACCAAGCAGGCGATCGAGAATATCGGCGCCATCCTGGATGTGCCGGGCATTGATGGCATTTATGTCGGGCCTTCGGATCTTTCCTTCTCCTACGGGATGGAGCCGAAGCTGGATGTGGAAGACCCCTTCATCCTGGGCATCTACGAAAAGCTGCTGGCGGAATGCGGCAAGCGCGGCGTCTCAGCCGGGCTGCATTGCGGGTCTTCCGCCTATGCCAAGCGCATGATCAAAATGGGCTACAAGCTGGTGACCGTTGCCAACGAAGTCGCGATCATGGTCAATGCCGCCAAGGCTATCGTGAAAGACATCAAGTCTGCCTGAACCATGGAACGTAGCAGCTTGCGCTACTTCTATCCCCTGAGCGTTCGCTACAATGAAGTGGACGCTCAGGGCATTGTCTTCAACGCGCATTACCTGACCTGGTATGATATGGCGGTATCCGCCTATATTCGCGCTGCCGGTTGGGATAATCGCGCTGAGATCAAGGCAAGTGGCGCGGATTTTCACGTTGTGCGCGCCCTTGTCGAATATAAGGTCGGCATCGGGCACGATGAGGAATTGGCGATTGGCGTGCGCACCACGCGGATTGGCACTTCTTCCATCGCGTTCCAGCCGGCGATTTTCCATGCCGATGGCGATAGGTTGCTTGCAACCGGTGAGATTGTTTGGGTCTGGACCGATCAAAAAAGCAAGCGGCCCATCCCCGTGCCGGATCGGCTACGCGCGCTGCTGACGCGCTTTGATGCGGCATAAAGGCGCGGGCTTTTCAATCGCGCGCGATAGGTTAGGCTGACCGCAAGTAAATTCCAGGGCGAGAAACACCATGAACCATGTGAGCAATAGCGCGCTTAGCGCGGTCGCGGATGATGCGGCTTTGGTGACCGGTTGGCTGCAGCGTTTTGAAGCCGCCCTGAAGGCGGCTGATGCGGGGCGCCTCGCCGCGCTTTTTGCGCCCGAGAGCCATTGGCGCGATTTGCTCGCCTTCACTTGGAACATCACGCCCCATGCGGGCGCGGCTGATATCGCAGCGGCTTTCGTGGAGGCAGCGCCCGGCATTGGCGCGCATGATTTCGCCCTGGCTGAACGGCGCACGCCACCACGGCGCGTCAAGCGCCTGGGCATTGAGGTGATCGAAGCGCTGTTCACCTTCTCAACGCGGCTTGGGCGCGGTGATGGCGTGCTGCGCCTGCCGGCGGAAAACCCAAGCCAAGCCTGGGTGCTGCTGACGACGCTTGAAGAACTCACGGGTTTTGAAGAAAAAACCGGCAAGCGCCGGCCCAGCGGAGAAGCCTATTCGCGCAATTTCGGCGGCGATAACTGGCTCGATCAACGCGAAAAGGCAGAAGCCTTCTTAGGTCGCGACCCTATTGTGCTGGTAATTGGCGCGGGCCAGGCGGGGCTTGGCATGGCGGCGCGGCTTGGTCAGCTTGGGCTGGATACGCTTGTGGTCGAAAAGCATGGTCGCATCGGGGATAATTGGCGCAAGCGCTATCATTCCCTGGCGCTGCATAACCAGGTGCATGTGAACCACCTGCCCTATATGCAATTCCCGCCAACCTGGCCGAAATACATCCCGAAGGACATGCTGGCCAATTGGTTTGAGCATTACGCCTGGGCGCTGGAAATCAACGTCTGGACCAGCACGGAATTCCTGGGCGGCGACTATGACGCCAAGGCAGGGCATTGGCGCGTAAGGCTGCGCCGCGCAGATGGCTCGATACGAGAAATGGCACCGCGCCATGTTATTTTTGCCAATGGCGTTAGCGGTATTCCCAAAGTGCCGAAGCTGCCGGGGCTTGAAGCCTTTGCCGGCGATGTGATTCATTCCCACAGCTTCTCCAGCGGCGCGGCCTGGCGCGGCAAGAAGGCGCTGGTGCTGGGTACCGGCAATAGCGGGCATGATGTGGCGCAGGATCTGCACAGCCATGATGTTGCCACCACCATCATCCAGCGCGGTTCCACCACCGTTGTCAGCATCGATCCAAGTGCGAAGATGAATTACGCGCTTTATGATGAAGGCCCATCGCTCGAAGATTGTGATCTGATCGCGACTTCCGGGACCTATCCGCTGATCATCCATGGCTATCAATTAGCCGTGCAGCGCATGGCGGAAATGGACAAGGATTTGATCGCGGGGCTGAAGGCGCGTGGCTTCAAATATGATCTGGGCGAAGATGGCACCGGCCATCAAATGAAATACCGCAGGCGTGGTGGCGGCTATTACCTGGATGCAGGCTGTTCTGGCCTGATCATCAATGGCGATATCGGCCTTCTGCAATTTGACGATATCGCTGAATTCGTCGCCGAAGGTGCCAAGCTGAAGGATGGGCGCATCATCCCCGCCGATCTATTGGTGCTCGCGACAGGCTATTACACGCAGCAGGAATTGGTACGCCGGCTCATGGGTGATGCCATCGCCGATAAGGTCGGGCCGATCTGGGGCGTGGGTGAGGATGGTGAATTGGCCAATATGTGGAAGCCCACCGCACAAGAAGGGCTGTGGTTTATGGCCGGCAGCTTGGCGCAGTGCCGCATCTACTCGAAATATCTGGCGCTTCAGATCAAGGCGCGGGAAGAAGGCATGATCCCACGAGGATAGCGCTTACGCGACACTCCCCGGATCGCAATTCGCCCCGCAGAGCACAATGCCAATCCGCGCCCCCGCCGGGGCGCGCCACGCGCCGGAAAGCAAAGCCGCGAGCGCCGCAGCACCACCCGGTTCGGCCACAATCCGAAGCTTTTCCCATAACCAACGCCGTGCCGCGATAATCGCCTCATCCGGCAGGGTCACGCAGGTGGCCTTGGTTGCGCCGAGCACCTCAAAAGCCAAACGCCCTGCGCGGCGTGCGCCCAGGCTATCGGCGGCGATGCCACCCACCGGCACATCTACGGGCGCACCCGCCTTTTGCGCCATCGTCAACGTCGCGCAGGCTTCCGGTTCCACCACCACAAGGCCGGCACGGCCCGCATACCAGGCGCCAATGCCGCCAAACAGGCCGCCACCGCCGGCTGCGATCAGCACATGTGTCAGTTCCGGCGCATCCTGTTCCAATTCCAGCCCGATCGTGCCCTGGCCGGCCAGAACCTCATGCTGGTCATAGGCATGGACCAGCATGGCGCCGGTTTCCGCCGCGCGGGTTTCGGAGGCGATGCGCGCTTCCTCATAACTTGCCCCGCCCACGACCAAACGCGCGCCGAAGCTTTCAATGCGCGTGCGCTTCACCGCGGGGGTGGGCGCGGGAACGAAGATTTCCGCCGGCACCCCAAGGCTTTGAGCAGCAAAGGCCACCGCCGCGCCGTGATTGCCGCCGGATGCCGCAACCACGCCCGCCGCAGGCACCGCATTCGACAGCAGGCGATTAAAAGCCCCGCGTGGCTTGAAGGACCCCGTCACTTGCAGGAATTCCAGCTTCAGCGTGACCGGGTGTTCCGTCCCCAATTCATGCGGTGCCAGGCGCAGCACGGGGGTGCGCCGGATATGGGGGGCAATGCGCGCCATGGCGGCGTTGATGTCGGTCTGTGCAATCATGCGCCGAGCCTGCCCTGCGCGCCCTGCCTCGGCAAGCGCTTCCCGCGACCGGGCCTTTCTGGCATGATCACGCTCGGAAAAGGCGCGGAACCGGCGCCGCCACGGGAAGGGGCTGGCGCGATGGCGCTGGCGGAGAATGCTCATCCACGCAAGTGCCGCAGCTTTGGGGTCAGAGGCAGTGCTGTTGCGCGGCCCATCCGGCGCGGGCAAATCCGATCTGGTGCTGCGCTTGATCGGGCGCGGCTGGCATTTGGTTGCGGATGATCAGGTGATACTTGAAGGCGAAACACTCAGCGCGCCGCCCGCCTTGCGCGGGATGCTGGAAATCCGCGGGCTTGGCATTTTTGCAGCACTCCCTGTCGCATCGCCTGCTCGGCTTTGCCTGATGGTGGATTTGGTGGCGCGCGAAGACGTGCCCCGCCTGCCGGAACCGGATTACTGGGACGGTCCGGCTGGCGCCGTGCCGCGCATTACGCTGCATGCCTTCGAAGCTTCCGCCTGCGACAAGATCATTCACGCGCTTGGCGCCGCCACCGGGCGCTTACAACAAAAGGCCGGGGCCTTCGCGGCATGAGCAACCCTATGCGCGAAATCATTCTGGTCACGGGGCTTTCCGGCGCGGGCAAGGCTTCCATCCTGCGCGTGTTGGAAGATTTGGGGTTCGAGACAGTGGACAACCCGCCCGTCGCCATTCTGGAATCGCTGGTGGGTGATGGCGTTCTGCCACTCGCCGCCGGGATTGATGCACGCACGCGGGATTTCGATGCGGCCGCCGTGCTGCGCGTGTTGGATCGGTTGCGGCTCCGTTCTGACATCAATGTCTCCTTGATTTTTGCAACCGCCGAGGATGAGGCGCTGCTCCGCCGCTATACCGAATCGCGTCGCCGCCACCCCTTGGCGCCGGGCGGCCCCATGGGCTCACGCGTGCTGGAAGGGATTGCGCGGGAAAAGGCGCTGCTGGAAGCGCTGCGCGATACGGCGGACCTCACGATTGATACGTCAGACCTGCCGCTTGCCGATTTGCGGCGCATGATTGAAGGGCGCTTTGCCCCGGATGCGGCAGCGGGACTCGCGGTTTCCGTGCTTTCCTTCGCCTATCCGAAGGGCTTGCCGCGGGAAGCGGATCTGGTTTTTGATGTCCGGTTTTTGCGCAATCCGCATTATGACCCGGTGCTGCGCCCCATGACGGGCCAGGCGGCGCCCGTTGCTGCCTTCATTGAAGCTGATCCGGATTTTTCGGCCTTTTGGCAGAGGTTACGGGATTTTCTTGAGCTTTTGCTGCCGCGTTACGCTGCTGAGGGGAAAAAATATTTCACGATTGCGGTGGGCTGCACCGGGGGGAAGCATCGGTCAGTCCTTGTCGCGGAACGCCTGGCAGGGCATCTTCGCGCATCTGGTTGGCGGGTTGATCTTGCCCATCGGGAATTGAAAATCGCCGGTGGACAGTCTAGCGCCACCGGCCCTTCCTCCGCTGCGGGCCAGGGGGCCCTTTCGCAAGAATCATGATTGGTCTTGTTCTGGTTTCCCATGGCAGGTTGGCCGAAGAATTGCGGCTGGCCATGGAACATATTGTCGGGCCGCAGCAGGCGGTGGCGACAGTCTGCATCGGGCCCGATGATGATATGGATCTGCGCCGGCAGGATATTCGCAATTCCATCGCCAGCGTGGATCAGGGTGATGGCGTGGTGGTGCTGACTGATATGTATGGCGGCACGCCTTCAAACCTGGCCGTACAGATGGTGGAAAAGGGCAAGTCAGTGGAAGTGCTGGCGGGGGTGAACCTGCCTTTGCTGGTGAAGCTTGCTAAGATTCGCGGCAGTGAACCGCTGCATGAAGCGTTGGATCACGCCAAGGCGGCAGGCCGAAAATATATCGCACTCGCGCGGGATGTCGCGGCCGCCAAGCAAAATGGCAGCGCCAAGGAATGAACGGAGCAGCCCCAGACCCTTTTTCTGGCGGCATGGTACTTCGCCGCAGCGTTGTTATCCCGAATAGTCGCGGCCTTCATGCCCGCGCGGCGGCCAAGCTGGTTGCCTTGGCGGAACGCTATTCGGCTTGCGTGAATGTATTGCGTGATGGGCAAAGCGTGCCCGCCGTTTCCATCATGGGGCTGATGATGCTGGGTGCCGGGCGCGGTGCTGAAATTGTGATTGAAGCGGAAGGCTGGGACGCCAAGGAAGCTTTGGACGCGGTGGCAGCCTTGGTGGAGGCAGGCTTCCATGAGGAGTGAAACGCCCGCCCGCCCGCGCAGCACCAAAGCATCCAAGCGCCGGGAAAAACTGCTGCGCGGCATTCCGGTTTCCCCCGGCATCGCCATCGGCCCCGCTTTTGACACAAGCGAAGCCCCGGCAGATGCGCCGCGCCGGCGCATCACAACTGAGGCGATTGAAGCCGAACGCCAGCGCCTGGCCGATGCGGTGGCGTTTTCACGGAAGCAAGTCACCAAGCTGAAAACCCGCATCGCGATCCTGCCAGAAGAAGCGCAGGAAGAAATCGCGCCCTTGCTTGATGCGCATTTGCTCATGCTCGGCAATTCGCGGCTAATCCGCGGCGCGCGCAAACGGATTGAAACCGAATTGCTTGCCGCCGAAACCGCCATCACCGATGAAGCGGCAGCAATTTCGGATGCCATCCTGGGCACGAAGGATGATGATCGCGCTGGGCTTTCGCGCCGGGCGACGGAAGT
This sequence comes from uncultured Rhodospirillales bacterium, assembly GCA_903927465.1. Lineage (GTDB taxonomy): Bacteria > Pseudomonadota > Alphaproteobacteria > Acetobacterales > Acetobacteraceae > Neoroseomonas. The sequence continues at coordinate 34,106 of CAIYMY010000081.1, forward strand.
GCGCGATATTGCGCGGCGCGTCACGCGCAACCTGACCGCGACGCCTTTTCGCAGCCTGAAGAACCTGCCCGAAGGCTGCATCCTGATTGCCGAGGAACTCACGCCCTCAGACGCCGCACTATTGGACCCGGCGCGCATTGCAGGGGTTGCGACCGATGAGGGCGGCGCGGATGGCCATACCGCCATCATGCTGCGCGCGCTTGGCATTCCTTCTGTGCTTGGCGTGCCGGGGCTGACGGAATCGGTGCGGCGCGATGATGTGGTAGTGTTGGACGGTGCAGCGGGGACTATCGCCATTCACCCGGAAGCGGCGACGCTGACGGCTGCGAAGGAAAAGCTGGCCGCTTATGCGCGGGAACGTGCGCGGCTTGGGCGGCTTCGTCGCCTGCCAGCCGTGACCACCGATGGCGAAGCCGTGGAATTACAGGCCAATCTGGAAATTCCACAGGAATTGCCGCTGATCGCGCAAGCCGGCGCGCAGGGTATTGGGCTGCTGCGTACCGAATTCCTGTTCATGAATCGCGAGGATTTGCCCGATGAGGAAGCGCAATGCGCGGCCTATCGCCAAATCCTGGAAGCCATGGGCCAGGACCCGGTGACCATTCGCGTACTGGATTGGGGTGGGGAGAAAGATATCGCGGCCCTTGCCGAAGGGGTCGCGCCGACGCATGCCGGTGCCAATCCAGCGCTTGGGCTGCGCGGCATCAGGTTATTGCTGCGCCGGCCGGAATTGCTGGAAGTGCAATTCGCCGCGATTTTGCGCGTGGCGGCAGAATTGCCGGATGGCCAGGTGCGGCTTTTGCTGCCGATGGTGACGATCCCTGAGGAAATGAAGCAGGCGCGCGATATTTTTGATCGCGTCGCGCGGCGGCTCCGCCGACGGGGTGACAAGCTGCCCGAAAAATTGCCTTTGCTGGGCGCCATGATTGAAACGCCAGGTGCGGCGCTGGCCGCCGATGCGATTGCGCTGGAAGCGGATTTCTTTTCAATCGGCAGCAATGATCTGGCGATGTATACGCTGGCCGTTGATCGTGGCGATGCGGAAGTGGCGTATCTTTATGACCCGCTGCACCCCGCCGTGCTGCGGCTGATGCAATTCGCCACCGAAGCGGCGCTCAGGCTGCGCATGCCGGTTTCGATTTGCGGGGAAATGGCGGGTAATCCGCAGCTTATTCCTTTATTGCTTGGGCTTGGGATTCGCAGTTTTTCGATGAATGCATCGGCCATTCCGCGCGTGAAGCAGGCGGTGCGCGGGCTTGATATCGGTGATTGCGCGCGCTTCGCCCGCCGCGTGATGGAACAAAGCGACCCGGCGCGGATACGCGAATTGGTGGCGGGGTTTGCCGCGGGGGCGGGTGATCGCGGTTAGGTGCGGCGCTATTCGGCGTTGTCGTAAATCAGAACGGGATTGATGGTTTCGGATGGGCGCGGCCCCCCGCGGACGGGCGGCACAGCCACTTCCGGGCCGCGCACAATGAAAGACGTCAAAAGCTGATCAAGGCCGTCGCGTATCCTGCGCCATTGGGCCAATTGGCGGCGGTCCAGCGATGTCTGCACCACGAGGCCGCGAAAAACGCGGTACCATTGGCAGCTGATGGGCTGGAAAGGCGTTTCGGTAGGCTGCTGATCAAAACGCGGGCTCACATTGCAATCAAAGAATTCCGGCCATTCCTCGCCAGTTTCCGGATTGCGGGCCAGTTCGACCGGCTTGAAGATATCGCGCGGCAACGGGCGGGTTTCCGCCGGGCTGCCGCGCGCCGGGAAATAGATCAACCCATCAGGCGGCGCTGGACCATTGGGGCCATCCAGATGGGTGCTCGCCTCCTTGGTTTGCACTATGCCGAGGGTGTGGCGGTCGCTTAGGATGCCGCTGACGTGCGCGGCTGAGCTTGAATTCCAGGCGACACTGACGCGCACGCGCATCGCCTCCCGCCAGTAACGTTCCGGCGGCAGGCCAATCAGGCGAATCGGGGCCAGGTTATCCACGCGGAGGCCAAGATCGAAGGACCCATCGCCATCGCGGATATGCAAATGCGCCCGCGGGATGCGAAAGACGATGCCCCGCACCTCGGTCTCCATCGCCACCACGCGGCGTTCCTGCGCCAGCGCTGACTGGAAGGGCCACAGCATCGCAAGCAGCAGTAACACCAGGCTTGCCGTGACCGGCATGGATTTGGCTGTGGTCACAGCGAAAACCCGCATCATGCCACCCCCGCCAGTATCGCCCGCAGTGCCAGCATCGCGGCCACCCCCACCAATAGCGCCGGCAGCAGATTGCGCCCAAAGCCCAGGCACACCGCAACGCCAACCCCAAGCCCGAAAAGCCGCGCTGCCAGTGGCACATCGGCCAGCGCCCCGCTTGGTGCAATGATCGCCAGCATCACAAAGGCCGCGAGTGTTGCCTGCGCAATCGCCGTCGCCCAGGCAATCACGGGATGATCGCCACCAAGCCCGCCCGCCAGCCAAACGCCCGCACTCCTCAGCAACAGGCAGGCAAGGGCAGTCAGCGCGAGGGCGATATCAGCGTTGTCCACGCTTGCGTCCCCACAAGAAGGCCGCGGTGCCGCCAATAATCCCCGCCGCCAAAAGCCCCATGGAGGATGGCAAGATGATTGTCAGCCCCGCCGCAGCCGCACCGCACAAAATGGCGCGGCGCGGCGCGGGCTTGTCCAGATCCGCCGCCAATAGCAGCGCGTAATAGAGCGGATTGACGAATAACAGCGCCGCGCGCGCGTGATCATCCAGCATGCCCGCCACGTAAAACCCCGCGAGTGCCGCAAACCCCGCCACCACCCAGCTTGTCAGGCCAAAGCCCAGAAACCAGGAGAGCCTGACGGAAGCTGCGATTTCGGGAAAGGCGCGCATCGCCGCCGCCCAAGGTGTCACGGCGATGAAGGGAATAGCGGGGATCAGGCGCTTGCGCTCTGCCACGCCAAAAAGCGGCGTGATGGCAATCGCCATGGGCAGAAAGCGCGCATTCACCGCAATGGCACCCATCACGGCCGGCAGAATGCCGCCGATGAAACCCGTGCTGGCAGCTTGCACCAGCACCAATTGCCCTGGCATGCCGTAAATCGCCCAACACGCCAGCAGCGCCCAGCCTGGCGAAAGCCCGGCTTCGCGCACGGCAGCACCGAAGGCGAGGAAGGTCGCCGCCATGGCAACGCCCGCAGCACCCACCGCATCGCGCGCGCCAAACAGCGCCGCACCACGGGATGAGGTGACACTACCCATTCGCGCGCGAATGGATAACAGCGTATGGCGAAGCAGCCTTCATGCGCTAAAGCTTCACTGCCCCAGCGCCAATCAGCCCTGCCAGACGCGCTGCGATGGCCGTAGCGGCATTGGCATCCAACCCCAGCAGGCGATGAATACCGGCGCCGAGTTCCGCTTCTGTCGTTGCGGGGCGCAGCGCCAAAAGTTTTTCGGCAGCAACAGCAATTTCGCGCGGAGAAACCGCCGCAGCGCGGCGCAAATGGGCGCCGGCCGCGCGACGATCCCGTGGCGTAATCGCGGCACCTTCGGCCAGCAGAAAACCCTGTTCTTCCTTCACGCCATGCAATTGCCGCGCGAGCGCAAGCGCTTGGCGCAGCGCATCGCGCGCTGGTGTAGGCAGCGCTTCCAAAGCCCAGAGCAAGCGCACGCGTTCGCCGAGGCTCTCAGTCGTGATCGGCGCTTCAACGTTGATAATTTCCGCAAGAATACCGGCCAAAGTCGCGAAGGGCACATCGGCAATGGCGGTGTCCTTCGGCACCTCCGGCGCGGCTTCGCGGTAGGGCTCAGCCAGGCCGGTTTCCGGTGCGGGTGCTGCTGCTTCAGGCGTGGTGGCGGGCGCGGCGCCAAGCAGGGCAGCGATGCGCGCCGCCTCGGCCTCTGGCCTGCCATACCAGGAAAGCGACCAGGCGCGCGTGAGCTTCCAGCCCATGGCTTGCAGCGCGCTATCGCGGCCCCTTTCACGATCGCGCGCGCAACGCAGCGCCGCCCAATCCCCCGCATCGGCTTCAATGCCCAACACGTAATTGCCGGACTCTCGCGCGGCAACATCCAGGAATAGCCCCGCCATGCCAACGCGCGGCACGGCTTCCTTGCCAGCGGCTTCAACGGCTTTGCCTATGGCGGCGGCCAAAGGCGCGGCTTGGATTCTTGCAGCAGTCGCGCGCGGTGCCTCCCCCGCCGCAGCGAAGGCAAGGAAGGTTTTGAGTGTCGCCACCCCGCGCCCCGAAGCGCGAGCGAGGTCAATGTCATCTGCACCGATTGAAGAAAACACGATGCAACGCTTCTTGGCACGCGTGATCAGTACATTCAGCCGGCGCTCACCCCCATCGGCAGAAAGTGGGCCGAAGCGCATGGCAAGCTTGCCATCAGCGCCGCGCCCGTAACCAACCGAAATTATGATCGAATCACGTTCATCGCCCTGAACGTTTTCCAGGTTCTTCACGAAGAAGGGTTCATCCGTATGGGCGGCGAAGAACGCTTCCGTATCCGGGTTGTCACGCCGCGCGGCTTCAACGGCATTCAGGATCGCATCACGCTGACGGATGGAAAACGCCGCGACACCCAAGGTATCGCCGGGCGTCTCCCGCGCATGGGCGATGACAGCTTCAGCCACTGCGCGCGCTTCTTCCGCATTGGTGCCGGTGCCGCCCGTATCAAACCGTCCTTCAACGCGGCGGAGTGAAAGCCCAAGCGCGGCTGAGCGTGCGCGCGGCGATGGCAGTACGAAAAGCCGGCCATCGTAGAATTCCGCGTTGGATGTCGCGATCAGGCTTTCATGCCGGCTGCGATAATGCCAGCGCAGCATGGCCGATGGCAGGCCGCGCGCATTGCAAAGCCCCAAGATGCTTTCCACATCCCGCGCCGCGACAACATCGCCACTATTTTCAGCAGCTTCTTCGCCTTCCTCACCTGTCATGCGCTGAAAGAAGCGCGTGGGCGGCATTTGCTTGTCATCACCCACCACCACCACCTGCCGGCAGCGCGCAATGGCGCCGAGTGCATCCACAGGCTCCACCTGGCTCGCTTCATCAATGACCAACAAATCAAAGGAAAGCCCGGGCTTCAGCCCATGCGGGGGGCTCAGGAATTGCGCAACCGAAAGCGGGCTCATCATGAAAATCGGCTTGGCTTTTTGCACTGCCTGGGAAGCACGCAAAAGCAATTCGCGCACCGGCAAATGGCCGCGCTTCTTTTCCATCTCTCCGCGCAGAACCGTCATGCCGGGCGCGCCATCACGCACTTCTTTCACGCGCTGCGCATGGGCATAGGCCGCTTCCGCACGAGTCAGTGTAATGCGCGCGCGATCGGCTTCGCGAAAATCCTCAACCAACCGATCCGCCGCCGCACCATCAAAAGCCGCCAATTCCGGGTGCTGCGCCATGGCAGTGCGGAGCAAGGCTTCATACAACGCGAAGGAAAACACATGCTCCGCCGCTTCGGGCGCGACGCGGCCATCAGCCAAGCGCTCCAGCAAGGGCTCCAGCCCCGCAGCCGAGGCTGCAGCGCGGCGCCAGCCAAGCCAGGCATCAAGCGCTTCCGGCGCCGCCGCCCAATCGCCCAAGCGTGTGGCAAGTGCGGCAAAGGAGGGTTCATCCGCGCCAAACGCGATGCGCACATCAAGCTTCGTTGCCTGCTGCAATTCCCCAAAGGCATCGAGTGCGGCTTGCAGCGGCGCGGCCTCGGCCGGCTTGGCGCCATTCGCGAGCGCCGCCAGCGCCGCCGCGCCATGGGTTTTGCACCACGCAAGCAAGGCGGTCAGCGGCGCGGGATCACTGGCTTCCCCCTGCCAAAGCGTGCCGAAGGCCCCGCGGCCCATTGCATCGCCCTGGCGCAAGGCCTCACGTGCGGCCTGCCCGGCCAGCGCGGCATCAAGCGCCGGCAGCGGGTTTTCCGCATCGCGCGCAATGCGCGCCGCGAGCGTTTTAGCATCGCGCCGTGCGCCAGAAAGAAAACCGAAAACCCCACCTGCTTCGGCAAGCGTAGCGCGCGCTTCGACAATGTCAGCAACATCCAAAGCACCCGGTAAAAGCTGCGGATCGGCCTTGGCTTTTTGCACAGCGCCCAGCGCCTGCACCAAAGCTTCCAGCGGTGCCACATCCCCAGCCCAGGCTTCATGCTTAAGTGCCGCCGCGTCATGTACCGGAGCCGCGAGCAAGGCCGGGCGCAAGGCAAGCGCGCTTTCCGCCGCCTTCGGTCCGGCCTCCGCGCCAAGCGCCGCACCTGCCGCCGCAAAGGCACGAATCCACGCAGTCAGCCTGCCCAGTAGCCGGTCCGCATCGGCGGGGCCGATATCGGCCATCACGCCGCGCCAGGGGCTTTGCGCGCCGCCATCCGCCGCATAGCCGGCCAGCAGCTTGATCGCATCGCGGCGCGCTTCAATCGCCGCTGCATCCCATTCCGTGACATTCACGGAAAAATCTGGCGCCGCCACACCGCGTTGCCGCAAGCCAACCAGCGCGCCAATCACCTGATGCAGCGCCATGCCCGAAGCGCCAACCGTTCCGCGCATCGCCGCCGCATGGCGGTTGATCCGCCCGCGCAGCGACCCCAGACGGCGCACCACTGCTTCGCGCTCCGGCTTGGGCGGCATGGGCAAGGAAAGTGTCGCGCGCAATTCATCCAGCACCGCGCGCTTTGATTGCTTTTCCGAATGCAATTCCAGGCAGGCAGCGCCAAGGCCAATACTCTCCAGCCGGCGCTTTACCACTTCAAGGGCGGCGAGTTTCTCAGCCACGAACAAGACGCTTCGACCATCCAGCACCGCCTGGGCGATGATATTGCTGATGGTCTGGCTTTTGCCGGTGCCGGGCGGACCCTGGATCACCACATGCCCGCCACGCCGCACGGCTTCCGCAGCCAAAGCCTGGCTGCCATCCACATCCATCACATGGTCAAGCCGCTCCACCGGGATTTCCACATCCACATCGGCGTCATCGGCAAAAATTGGCGGGATGGTGAGTGCTTCGCCACCCACCAGCGCGCGCACCATAGGGTGATCAGCAAGGCCTGGATTTTCTTCTGGCCCCAAATCCCGCCACATGAGGAATTTGGCGAAAGAAAAAAGCCCGATCGCAAGCGCATCCGCGTCCACACGCCAATGCTCGCGCTCCGCCACCAGCGCTGCGACGGCTTCCGCCCAGGCGGTTGGCGTATAGGCCTCAGCATCAAAATCCGGCAGCGTCGCCTTGAAATTCACCTTGAGCATTTCGCGGAGCGACAGGTTCTCCGCGATATCCCCCGCCGCGCCGCGCAGCTTGAAATTCTGCGAAACCCCTTCGCGTTCCAGCGCCACCGGCAGCAGCGCCAAAGGGGCGCGGCGTTCGGTCTCGGGCGTCGCAGGATCGCGCCAGATCAGCGCGCCGAGCGCCAGGTACAGTGTTGGCACGCCGGTTTCTTCGCGTGCCGTGCGTGCATCCTGCATGATGTCGCGCAGCCGGCGCACAAGGTCTGTCGGCGGTAGCTGCACGCGCAGCCTGTCATCGCGCTGATAGTCTTCGCGTGCGGCATCGACTTTGGCATTGCCAACACCTTCCGCCTTCACCTTCACGCTACGCGCACGGCGCGGCTTGCCGGGGCTGGCTTCTTCCGGCGCGGCTTCTGGCGCGGTGGCCGAGGCCTCAAAGCCAAAGGCGCGGCCCGCTTGCAGCGCGCCAAGGACAAAATCCGCGTCCTCATCATCAATAATCATGACGCCGCGAGATGTGCCGGGCTTCGGCAGGGACAGCAGCCGGTTGCGCGTGGAAAGGTCCAAAAGCCCCCGGCGGGCTTCTTCCAGCGCGGCGCGAAGATCCGTCATGTGATTATTTTTTCCGGAAGGCGAAGGTGATCAGCAGCACGCAGCCGACCAGCGCCAGAATGGCCATCATGCCCTGGACAACTTCGAAATTCGGGGAGTCGCGATGGATGAAAATGGACGCAGCCGCGGCGCCCATCATCATCAGGGTTTGCAGTATCCATTCCATCCAAGCGCCCCTCACCCATCGGCCGCGGCGGGTGCCACAGCCGAGAGGCAGTCTGGCATATCCGCCGGGTCAGTCGAAGGGTGATTTTCAGGTGGCTGACGGCGGGCCGGGCAGCATACGGTTTTCCAAGGCCTCGATACGGCCAAGGGATGCCTTAAGCAGCGAAATCAACTCCGCCACCTGCTGTTCGCGCAGCAGGTCCAGTTTTTCATGCAGGAGGCTGATTTCAGCCTCGGCACGGATATTCACCTGGTAATCGGCAATGGACCGGATGCGGTCTATATCTGACTGGCGGTTCTGGCTCATCATGATGATGGGCGCCGTATAGGCCGCCTGGAAGGACAGCATCAGGTTCAGCAGGATGAAGGGATAGGGGTCCCAGGCATTACTGCCAAAGGCCGCGTTTGCGATCAGCCAAGCCACCAATAGCCCGGACTGGATCAGGATAAAGCGCCAGGACCCGACTATTGCCGCCACCAGGTCGGAAAGCCTTTCGCCGAGCGTCAGCGGCGGCGCCGGTCCTTCGCCGCGCCGCCTTTCCCGGGCGCGCGACAGGGCCGTGCGCAAATGGATATGTCGGCGGTGATGATGCGCTTCGGGATGCTCGGCCATGCAGAATTCCCCCTGCAAAGCGCGCAGGCTGCACCATTCACCCCGGCAGGAACATGATAAAAATCAACTCCGCCCGTAAGTATCCTCAAACCGCACGATATCATCTTCACCGAGGTAGGATCCGGACTGCACCTCAATCAGGGTCAGCGGGATCTTGCCCGGGTTTTCCATGCGATGGATGCACCCCAGCGGCAGATAGACGCTTTCATTCTCACGCAGCATGATTTCTTCCCCGTCCCGCTGCACAATGGCAGTGCCGGAGACTACCACCCAATGCTCGGCGCGATGAAAGTGCTTTTGCAGGGAAAGCTTGGCGCCGGGGCGGACTTCGATCTTCTTGACCTGGAAACGATCCCCCATGATCAGGCCTTCATAATGGCCCCAGGGGCGATAGGCGCGGCGATGTTCGGTGGCTTCCTTGGCGCCGCGCGCCTTCAACTGATCCACCAGCTTTTTCACATCCTGCGCGTGGTCCCGATGCATGGCGAGTACGGCATCATCCGTCACCACCACCACGACGTCTTCCAGCCCGATCACGCCGGTCAGGATACCTTCACTGCGCACATAGCAATTCTTGGTGTCCACCAAGGCCACCGGCCCATGCGTGGCATTACCCGCAGCGTCCTTCGGTTGAATGTCCCATAGCGCGGCCCAGGAACCGATATCGGACCAGCCGATGGAAGCCGGCACAACGGCAGATTTTTGCGTGCGCTCCATCACCGCGTAATCAATGCTGATGGAAGGTGTGGCGGTGAAGGCAGCGGCTTCCAGTCGGATGAAATCCCCATCGCGCGTGGCGCCGGCCACGGCAGCGCGCACACCCTTCAGCACCTCAGGCGCATGGGCTTCCATCTCGGCCAGCATGGTCGTCGCGGTGGCGACGAACATGCCGGAATTCCACAAATGCCGGCCAGTTTTGAGAAACTCCGCCGCGCGGGCGGCATCGGGCTTTTCCACAAAGCGCGCAATACGCTTGACGTCGGCGCTGCCGGGCAGTGCATCACCGGTTTCGATATAGCCATAGCCGGTCTCCGGCGCGGTGGGCTGCATGCCGAAGGTGACAATCGCCCCCGCTTTCGCCGCCGCAGCGGCCTTGGCAAGTGCGGCTTGCAGCGCTGCCACATCGCCAATCGCCGAATCGGCGGCCATGAACCAAAGCACAGCACCAGGCGCGGTTTCTTCGGCGAGCAATGCGGCGGCGGCGATGGCGGGCGCACTATTGCGGCCCACCGGCTCCAGCACGATGGATGCGCCCTTGTCGCGCAATTGCTCGGCCACCAGGAAGCGATGCGCTTCATTGCAAACAACCATCGGCGGCAGGAAGCCGGCGCCGGAACCGCGCGCGGCGGTTTCCGACAGCATGGTTTTGTCCGAAGCCAGCGGCCAGAATTGCTTGGGGTAGCTTTCGCGCGACAGCGGCCAAAGCCGCGTGCCGGTGCCGCCGGACAGGATCACGGGCAGGATCAGGGGGGAATTGGCTTTCATGGGCAATTATCACTCCGCGTCGCGCTGGGATTAGGGGCAAATCGGGGCAAAGCCAAGGCAAAGGCGGGCTGGCGTTTCCCTGGGCCGGCTTCCGGTATAGTTTCCGGACCCTATTCAGTTTGAAAGTTGCCTGCCTTGGATCACCCTGCCTCCCCCGCCATTCCGGAAGGCTTCGTGCCGCGCCCCGCCGGAGGCCCTTTTCTGGAACCCATCGGCCCCATCATGATCCGGCGCGATCACGGGCCTTTGGCGTTCGGGCTCCGCATTGAAAAGCGGCATTGCAATAGTAAGGAAATGGCCCATGGCGGCATGTTGGCGACTTTTGCCGACCTGGCGCTCGGGATTGGCGGCTTCAATCTGGCTGGGGTGACAGGGTTCTTCACCACCATCAGCCTGAATTCGGATTACCTGGCGCCGGCCTTGCTTGGCACCTGGCTGCAATGCGAACCGGTACTTCTGCGGCGCACGCGCACGCTGGTATTCGCGCAAGGGGTGTGCATGGCGGATGGCAGGCCCGTTCTGCGCGCGAGCGGGGTTTTTGCGCTGCCGCGTGAGGTAGTTGGTTAGAAACACGGCACGTCGATGTAGGCCCGCTACCCTAAACCATGGTCCATTTACCCAACACGCGAGCCCGATGCCGCAAATGAAGCCACCGCCCCGCCCCGTTCAACAACAACTCGCCGAGGCCATTGCCCTTTTCCAACAGGGTCAATTTGCCGCGGCTGAGGCCAGTTTTCGGGCAATAATGAAACGCGACCCACGCAATTTTGACGCGCTGCATTTCGCGGGCGTCGTTGCAGCTCAATCCGGGCGCCTTGAAGAAGGCGCAACCCTGATCCGCCGTGCCCTGGCGATCAATCCCCGGAACGCAGGCGCACTGGGCAATCTCGGCAGCGCGCTGATCCGGCTTGGCCGATATGAAGAAGCACTGAGCAGCCTGGACCGCGCCCTGGCGGCTGACCCCAAGGCCGCCAGCGCCCATCATAATCGGGGCTTCGCCCTGATGAAACTGAAGCGCCTAGATCAGGCAGTCGCAGCATTTGATCGCGCCATTGAATTGAAGCCCGATTTTGCGGAAGCGCATAATGATCGTGGCGGCGCCTTCAGCGATCAGGACAAGTTTGACCACGCGCTTTCCGCCTATGAAAAGGCGCTCAGCCTACGGCCTGACTACCCCGGATATATGGTGAATATCGCGCTGGTGTTGTGTAATCTGCAACGTCATCCAGAAGCCTTGGCAATGGCCGAGCAGGCGCTTCGCATCACGCCCGAGGATACCGGTGCCCTGATCGCGCGCACCCAGGCGTTGCTCGCACTTGGCCGGCCGGCGGAAGGTCTCGCAGATACGGATAGCGCCCTCAAAATCACGCCTGGGTTGGTGCTAGGACATCTGTGGCGGTCCGCCGCGCTTATCCTGCTCGGTCAGCCTGAAGCTGCCTTGATGGCCGCCGAGACGGCAAGGACACTCGCGCCGCAGGACGCTGCAGCCCATAGAGGCTACGGTTTCGCACTCGGCAATCTGAACCGCCTGCAAGAGGCACTCGCCGCTTATGGTGACGCGCTGAGGCTCAAACCCAATGACAGGGAAGCCTTGTGGGACCGGGCGCTGGCCTTACTGGCACTGGGGCGCTTCGAAGAAGGGTGGCTGGCCTATGAATCTCGTAATCTTCGGCACAAGTCTTTGGCGGCGCGCAAATATCCAAGGCCGCTTTGGTGGGGCAAGGAACCGCTCAAGGATCAGCAGCTTCATGCCTATTGGGAACAAGGGTTAGGTGATACGATTCAATTCGCGCGCTATGCGCTGCTTGCCGTTGCTGCCGGCGCGAAAGTGACTTTGTCTGTCCAAGACCCGCTGCTTCGACTTTTTAAGGATTTCGACCCTTCCGTCACGATCATCGGGCAGAATGACGAAGCGGTAGAATTTGATTTGCACTGCCCGCTGATGACGCTGCCAATGGCCTTCAGCACCAGGCTTGAAACAATCCCCGCCTGGGAGAATGGCTACCTCAAGGCGCCGCCTAAGGATGTCGCGCGCTGGGATCAGCGCCTGCCCGCCGGCCGCCGACGCATCGGCTTGGTGTGGAGCGGCAGCCAAACCCACGGGAATGACGCCAATCGTTCTGTCCGGCTCGATAGGGTTTTGCCCATGCTTGAGACCGGCGATGTCTGGGTTTCGCTGCAAAAGGAAGTGCGGGATGCGGATCGCGCCGCGCTGCAAGCCTCGGGTCTTGTTGATCTCAGCGCAGAACTGGGCGATTTCGCCGATACGGCGGCGCTTATCTCCACCCTTGATCTGGTGATTGCGGTGGATACCTCGGTCGCGCATTTGGCCGGCGCGCTGGGCAAGCCCACCTGGGTCATGGTGCCCTTCGCCCCGGATTTCCGCTGGCTTTTGGACCGCGAGGATACGCCCTGGTACCCCAAAATGCGCCTGTTTCGCCAAAGTCGCGCGGGCGATTGGGATGGCGTGGTGGCGCGCATCGGCGAGGCACTGCGCGCATAAGGGCTTTGGCGGCAGAGACAAGCGCGCCCAAGCGTTGCAACATGCGCCCAACACATCACCAATGGGGAACCGCCATGTCATCCGGCAGCTACGACCGCGCCAGCTTCAAGGGCTTGAGTTTTCACGATGCCGTGCCGCGTTTCCTGGCCGGGCAGGATAATCCCCGCGCCTATCTGGAACGCTGCCTTGATACCATCGCCGCCAAGGATGGCGTGGTGCGCGCCTTTGTGGTGCTGAATGAAGCCGGCGCGCGCGCCGCCGCCGATGCCTCGGCCGCGCGCTACAAGCAAGGGCGCGCGCTTTCCAACATTGATGGCATGCCAATCGGCATCAAGGATCTGATCGAAACCGCGGATATGCCAACGCAAATGGGCTGCGGCGCATTCACCGGCAATTTCCCGAAGCGCGACAGCATCATGGTGCGCGCTTTGCGCGATGCAGGCGCAGTGATCATTGGCAAGACGGTCACGGCCGAATTGGGCATGGCCCATCCGGGGCCGACGACCAACCCCTTCGATCCGCGCCGCTCGCCTGGCGGTTCATCCTCAGGCTCCGCAGCGGCGGTGGCGGCCAATATGATCCCGGCGGCGATTGGCACGCAGGTGGGTGGTTCCATCATTCGCCCCGCTTCCTATTGCGGCAATATCGCGCTGAAACCCACCCAAGGCGCGATTAATCGGGGGGAGAGGCAATCGCTCAGCCAATCCACCGCCGGGGTGCACGCCAATAGCTTCGCAGATATGTGGGCGGTGGCCATCGAAATTGCGCGGCGGGCAGGCGGAGACCCCGGCGCGCCGGGGCTGTTCGGCCCGCTTTCGGCGCCCGCGCCCATCAAGCCCGCGCGGCTGATTGTGATGGAAACCGAAGGCTGGGCGGATTTGGATGCGGCGTCCCTTGCGGCTTTTGAAGGATTGCTCGCGAAGCTGCGTGCCGCTGGGGTGGAAATTTGGCGCCGAGGCGACCATCCGCTGATTGAGGGTTTTGAACGCGCCTTGGGGCAGGCGAAGGCCATCACCGCGGATATCTGCGCCTTTGAACAACGCGCGGGCCTGCAGCATTTGGCGGAAACCGCAGCGGATCGCGTCAGCCCCCGGCTTTTCACGCGCTTGCAGCATGGCACCAAGGTTGATCTTGAAACATACCGCGCCCGGCTTTTGGAACGTGATGAGTTGCGCCGTCGCTTGGTGTCCCTCGCACCTTTGGCGGATGGGTTGATTGCGCTGTCATCCCCAGGCCCCGCGCCGGTGTGGCTGGGGGATCAGCCAGGCCAGCCGATCGCGCCGCGCCCCACCGGGGATATCAGCTTCAATGCCGGAACCTCGGCGCTTGGCTGCCCAGCGGTGAACGTGCCGTTATTGGCCGTGGAAGGCATGCCCCTTGGCGTGCAGATCATCGGCCAATGGCATGAAGATGCGCGCGCGGTGGGGATTGCGGCTTGGGTGGCGGGCGTCGCCTAATCCACCAACACTTCCACGCCAAGCGCAGCGGCCGCGTTGCGCAAGGCGTGATCCATGGAAGCCAGTGGCAAGCGCCGGCGCTGCGCCAATTCAAGATAGGTCGCGTCATAAACCGAAAGCCGGAAAGCTTCGGCCAGCCGCAGCGTATCTTCCCAGGATTTCTCAGCGGTTTCATCATCAAGCGTGATGGGCAGGGCGCGCAGTAAGCCGGCAAGCTCCGCCCGTTTCGCCGCATCAAGTCGGCGCCGGCGTTCCGCCACCAGCAAGCCGTTCAGCGCTTCCAGCGGCCAGAGCAGCGGCGCCATCGCGCCGGTTGCTACCACACGGTCCAGCAGGGCCATGATGGGCGGCGTCTGTTCATCCTCAAAGCACCAGGCAAGTGCCACAGAATTATCGAGCACGAAGCTCACTTGCGGCCTGCTTCCAGCAGTTCCTTGATGGGGATGCCGGCAAGCTTCGCCCCACGGCTGGCGGCGCGCAGGCCCTCGGCGGTCTGCCGCGCCTTATCCTGGTCGAAGCTTGGCAAGACCGGGACCAGTTTCGCCACAGCAACACCGCGGCGCGTGATGGTCACTTCCTGGCCGCGGACCACTTGATCAACAAGGGCGCTCAGCCGGTTTTTGGCGTCAAAAAGGGGGACATTCATGTGCTGATCCATCTGGCCAGATAGCTATCTAGCCAGATGGCGCGTCATTTGTCCAACGTATAAGCGGCTGGTTAATCCAGCAGCACCGCGCGGAAGTCCGCCAGCCGCGTGGCCGTCAGCCCAAGCCCATCCTCAAGCAGGCCCGCCTCAGACCCAAAGGGCGCCACCGCCGCATCCAGGGCGGCGGTGAGCAGCGCCGGGTGCGTGTCCAATATCGCGTCCTTGGCTTCCTGCGGCGCTTCATCGGGCAGGGGGTGGTCGCGCCGCCAGAAGCGGTCTGTCGCCACGTAATCCGCCAGGATTTGATCTCGTGATACGCCAAGCGCGGTCAGAATCAGCGCCGCGCCAAGCCCCGTCCGGTCCTTACCTGCCGAGCAATGAAACAGCAGTGGCCGGCGTTCATCTTCCAGGATCAGATCACAAAGCCTGCGATAAACCGGCAATTGCTCGGTCGCGTAATTCAAATAGGCAATGCCCAAAAGCCGCGTGGTCTCCGCCCGCGTTGCTGCGCCATTCGCCAGCAGGTCGCGCAAGGATGCGCCGATGCGCGGTTCAATCGGCAGTGGCACCGCCCGCGCCCCCGGCGGCAGGCGGGAAGGGGATGTCGCCGCTTCGCGCGTACCGCGCAAATCGCACACAGTGCTGAGTCCTGTGGCTTCAAGGGTCGCTAAATCCTGATTGGTCAGGCGGTGCAGCGCATCGGACCGGAACAGCACCCCATGGCGCAGCGCCTGGCCCTGATGGCCGCGCCAGCCGCCCAGGTCGCGCAGGTTGGAAGCACCTTCAAGCGGGATAAGGCGGGGCAGTTGCTCGGTCATGGGCGAAACATGGCAGAAAGCGCCCCCCCGCCCATGCGGCGGGATTGTTTCACGTGAGGCAAAACTATTTTAGAAGGCACACGGCTTTCGCCACCTGGGATTAACGCATGGGCACGGCCCTAGAGATTTTGATCATCCTGCTGTTGGTTCTGCTGAATGGCGCCTTTGCCATGTCGGAACTCGCCATCGTGTCCTCTCGACGGTCCCGGTTGATGGCCATGCAAAAGCGCGGCGTGCGGGGGGCGGATACGGCGCTGGCGCTGGCCGATGACCCGAAGCGCTTTCTGCCAACGGTGCAGGTAGGCATTACCATGGTGGGCATTATCGCCGGTGCCTTTGGTGGCGCGCGGCTTTCCGGCACCATTGCCCATGCCCTGGAAATACTGCCCTTCCCCGTGCCCTTCGTGCAGGAAGTGGCCTTCGCGCTGGTGGTGCTGGCGATTACCTACCTCAGCCTGATCCTGGGCGAATTGGTGCCAAAGCAATTGGCGCTGCGGGAGCCTGAGAAAATCGCCATTCTGGTGGCCCGCCCGCTGGCGCTGCTGGCGCGCTTCACCGCACCCATGGTCTGGCTTTTGGGCGCGTCTTCGGCGTTGGTGCTGCGATTTTTCGGCCCGGCACCCACTTCCGACCTTTCCGTGACGGAAGAAGAAGTGAAGGCCGTGGTGGCGGAAGGCGCTGAGGCCGGCGCGCTTGAGACCGAAGAACGCCATATGATCGAACGCGTGCTGCGCCTGGGCGATAAGCCCGTGCGCGCGCTGATGACACCGCGCAATGACATTGCCTGGCTTGACCGTGCCGAGACGCCCGAAAACCTGCCTGAGCGGCTGCGTGCCGCGCATGTCACGCGCTTCATCGTGGCCGATGGGCGCGTTGATAATGTTGTGGGCGTGGTCGAGGCCAAGGATTTGCTCGATCAGCTTCTGGCCGGCGGGCCGATTTCCCTCGAAGCCGCTTTGCGTCAGCCCTTGGTGCTGCCCGATACGCTAACCGCTTTGGATGCGCTGGAACGGCTGCGCGGGGACCACCTTGGCATGGCGCTGGTGCTGGATGAATACGGGTCCTTTGAAGGCATGGTGACCGCTTCCGATTTGCTGGAGGCGATCATCGGCGAATTGGGCCCGACCGAGCCCATGCCATCCGAAGCGGCGGTGCTGCGCTTTGATGGCTCGCTTTTGCTGGATGGCAGTATGCCATCCGATGAATTGCGCGCGCGGCTTGACCTGCCGGAAATGCCGGGTGCCGGCACCTATCACACGGTTGCCGGGTTGATGTTGGCCCTGCTGCAACGTGTCCCGCGTGAGGGGGACCGCATCGTCTGGGCGGGCTGGCGCTTTGAAGTTGTGGATATGGATGGCAGGCGCGTGGATAAGGTGCTGGCCAACCGGGAAGATGCGGGCGGTGATGGCGGTGGGTGAGGAATTTTCTTGTCCGGATAAAATCCGTACACTATATCTCCCCTCCTGAGGAGTTTCACCATGTCCGTATCCTCGTCGTCTTTTGTCACCGCCCCGGAAGGCAGCCGCATCGAATTCCGCTTGCCGGCTGAGGAAAAGGCCATGCTCGCCCGCGCGGCGGCACTGATGAATATGGACCTGACCGCCTTCATCCTGCGCAAAATGCTGCCCGAAGCCCGCGCCGTGATCGAAAACGCCGAACGCCTGGCGCTTTCCGAACGCGATAGCCTGCGTGTTCTGGCGCTTTTGGAAAACCCGCCGGCACCCACGGACAAACTCCGCCGTGCTGCCAGAGCATTTTCAAGCCAAGTGGAATCACTTGGCGGCTCGGAAAATGCGATCAAACAAAGGCTTGGAGCGAGTCCCGTGAACGAAGGTGAACGGGCACGCTCCAAGGTTGCCCGTAACATAACGTGAGTACACCCTGGCGGGAGCAGCCGCTTTCCCGCAGCCATGACCGCAAGAGTTTTGATTGTGGCGAGCCAGCGCTGAATGAATTTTTGGCGCGCTATGCCCGGCAAAGCCATGAAAGTGGCGGCGCCAAGAGTTTTGTGGTGGTGGACCCTGCGGCACCGCAGAAAATCCTCGGCTATTACAGCCTCAGTGTCGGCGCGCTTGCCTATGCCCGCACGCCCGCGCTGCTGACCCGCGGTCTTGGACGATATGAGGTGCCGGTATTTCGCCTCGGGCGTCTGGCCGTTGCGCGGGAATGGCAGGGACAGGGCATGGGCGGGGCGCTGCTGATCGCCGCCGGGCGGCGCTGCATCGCGGTGGCGCAAGAAGTTGGCGGGGTTGCGCTGCTGATTGACGCGAAATCGGACCGCGCCGCGCAATGGTATGAAGGATTTGGTGCGCTCCGCCTGGAAGACGCGCCGCTGTCGCTGGTTTTGCCACTCAGCACCATCGCGCAGGCGATGGCGGGGGCGTTTGCGGAGACCTTAAGGATGAGCAGGAAGTTTCCCTGTCAGGAATCACGTCGCCCTTGAACGGCGCATCATTTTGATGCAGATATACGGCATGCCAAATGCCACCCCTGCCGCCCGACCGGGCGTGACTGTCCGCCTCGAGCCCGAGGCTCACGCGCGCCTTCAGCAAATCGCCAAGGCCGAACATCGCTCGATCGCCGCGGTGCTGGAACTGCTTGTCGAACGCGAAATCCAGGCGCGCGATGATGCTGAGCGGGTGATCCGTGTGCATGTGGCGCCGGAACTCCAAGGCGAACCATTCGGCGATCCCGATCGGCGGCCGAACGAGAGCGACAAGAGTTATGTTCGCCGCAAGAAGACCATCGACGCGTTGTTTGGCCGCTGAGGCGGCGTGGCAGATTATCCAATCCCATCCGGATGCTTCGTCTGGACCATGTTCCCATTCGGTCCGCCGGATCCGCCTGACCAGCCCGGGCCAGCGCGGCACATCGCCTATGTGCTCGCTACCGACAGCAAGCCAAAAGTGCCAAGGCTGCTCCTGGCCTACACAAGTTCGGGGCCGTGGCGCGGCGTCTCGGCTCGGCTGCCGCTGGGCGTGATGGAATTCGACGATGCTGCAGCGCGCGCAGTCGGTCAAAAACCGTTTCATATTGATTTGCGTTGCCTCGCGCAGGTGCCGCTGGCGAAGCGCTGGTTCCCTGACCTCAGCCAGACAGGCTTCGGCATTATCGGCACAGCCGGTGCTAGGCTCCGCGAGCGGATCGATGTGATGCTGAGCGATCTGGTGACGCGCAACCGCGATCTGATTGAAATGCGCGGGCCACGGTAGGCGATGTAATTCACACCGATCCTTTGCGCTCAACCACCAAAATACGCGCTGTACCAATCGGGTGGGCGACATGCTCATCACCGATATCGGCCACGAAAACATCCGTCGGCCCAAGCCGCACCGAATGTTCGGCCCCATTCAGCCGGTATTTCATCTCAACCGCGCCATCGAGAACGACGAACACCTCAGCCCCATCATTGACGTGCCAGATATAGGGCTGGTCGGTCCAATGCAGCCGTACCGTGGCGCCTTCAATTTCCGCGAAATCACGGGCACCCCAGGCACGGGTGGCGGTGAAGCTACGATTATCCTGATAGATGTCAGGCATGGGTCTCTCCTGCGGCCTTCGCCACCCCTAATGCCCCATTGTCTTCGCAATCGGCGCAATGAATTGCGGCTCGGTATCCCAGGGGAACAGGATCCAGGTATCCTGGCTCACTTCCGTAATGAATGTATCCACCATCGGCTTGCCGGCGGGCTTGGCATAGACGGTGGCGAAATGCGCCTTGGGCAGCAGGGCGCGCACCACGCGCGCTGTGGTGCCAGTATCCACCAGGTCATCCAAAAGCAGCCAGCCTTCGCCATCACCCGCCGCCTGGGGCATTTTCACCACACGCGGCTCGCCCTTGGTTTCCTCATCATAAGTAAGGACCGAAACGGTTTCGATCAGCCGGCAATCTAATTCCCGCGCCACCACGGCGGCTGGGATCAGCCCGCCGCGAGTAATCGCCACCACGCCGCGCCAGGGGCCGCGTTCCAAAAGCCGCCAGGCCAGCACCTTCGCATCCCGATGCAATTGGTCCCAGGAAACCGTATAATATTTCTGCGCCATCAAAACATCCTTCCGCCATTCGGCACGCGTTGATCAGGGCTAAGCAGCACAACCGCGCCTGCCTCATCCGGCATTCCCAGTACCAGAACCTCACTCATGAAGCCCGCAATGCGGCGTGGGGCGAAATTCACCACCGCCGCCACTTGCCGCCCTACCAGGGCTTCGGGCGTGTAATAGACCGTGAGCTGCGCCGAGGATCGCTTCACACCGATCTCTGGGCCGAAATCAATGCTGAGCTTGATGGCGGGCTTGCGCGCCTCCGGAAAGGGCTCAGCGGTCAGGATGGTGCCGACCCGGA
Source organism: uncultured Rhodospirillales bacterium (assembly GCA_903927465.1). Lineage (GTDB taxonomy): Bacteria > Pseudomonadota > Alphaproteobacteria > Acetobacterales > Acetobacteraceae > Neoroseomonas. Next base: position 53,927 of record CAIYMY010000081.1, read on the forward strand.
TATCTATCCGGTGAAATTCATCAAGGGTCGCTTCGGGTTCCATAACGGAGCTTTAATCCAGATTCGCCCATGGCGGAACCATCCCCGACCCGGCAGGGCTTTTCCCAGCGGGCCAGAGGGGGCATGAAGGGGATCGTAATTGCACCTGATGGAAGCCTTACCCGATGCGTGATCTTCACCTTGCTGGCCGCAGCCCCGCCTATGGCACCCACGGCATGGCCGCAACCTCTATGCCCCAAGCCACTTTTGCCGCGCTTGAAATCCTGCGCGCCGGTGGCAATGCCATGGATGCGGCGATTGCCGCCTGCGCCGTGCAATGCGTGATTGAACCGGAATCAACCGGCATTGGCGGCGATTGCTTCTGCCTTTACGTGCCCGCCGGCAGCAGCACGGTTATTGCGCTGAATGGTTCTGGCCGCGCGCCGGCCGCTGCGACGCCCGAGGCACTGCGCGCCACCGGTGCGACCAAGATGGAAAATACCTCAGCCCATTCAGTCACGGTGCCGGGCGCGATTTCGGCTTGGGAATTGCTGAACCGCACCCATGGCAAGCTTGGGCTTGATCGCATCCTGCAAGCGGCGATCCATTATGCCGAAGAAGGCTTCCCCATCACACCGCGGGTTTCGGCGGATTGGGAAGGCTCGGTCGGGAAATTGCTGAAGCACCCGGCCTCCGCGCGGCGTTTCCTGACTAATGGCGCAGCACCCAAGCTCGGCACGCGCTTCCGTCAGCCGGAATTAGCGAAGACCTTGCGCGCCATTGCGGCACGCGGCGCGGCGGCTTTCTATCAGGGCGAAGTGGCGGCAGATATTGTGGCGACGCTGCGCGAAGCGGGCGGGCTGCATACGGAAGAAGATTTCGCCAATGGCCAAAGTGCGGCGGAATTCGTGTCCCCCATTTCCATCCCCTGGCGCGGGATGGAGGTCTATCAATGCCCGCCCAATGGGTCCGGCCTGCATGCGCTGCAAATCCTGGGCACGCTAGCCCATCTGCCAACGCCGGAAGGCGGGCCGCTTTCCGCCACGCGCTTGCATCGGCACATCGAAGCCGCGCGCATGGCCTATCGGGACCGTGACGCTTTCCTGGCCGATCCAGCGCAGGTGAATGTGCCGGTAGAAAAGCTGCTGAATGCGGATTACCTGAAGCGCCTGGCGGGGCTGATCCGCGACGATGCCGCGCTGCCGGAATTGCCTGCGGCGGGTGAGAGCGATCTGAACAAGCACAAGGACACGGTCTATCTTTGCGTGGTGGATAAGGACGGCAATGCCTGTTCCTTTATCAATTCGCTGTTCGAGGGTTTTGGTTCCGGCATCCTTGCGGAAAAATCCGGCGTCATGCTGCAAAATCGCGGTTTTGGTTTCCGCTTGCAGGAAGGCCATCCGAATTGCATCGCGCCCAATAAGCGCCCGCTGCATACCATTATTCCCGGCATGGTGATGAAGAATGGCCGCGCCATCATGCCCTATGGCGTGATGGGTGGGCGCTATCAGCCAACCGGGCACAGCTACTTCCTGACCAATCACTTTGAATTCGGGCTGGATGTGCAGGAAGCGATTGATCTGCCACGCCTGATGCCGCAGGACGGCAAGGTGCAGGTGGAACGCGGCTTTAGTGGTGCCGTAATTGATCAGCTGAACCGCCTTGGTCATGTGTGTGAAGGCATCGACAAGCCCCATGGCGGCGGTCAGGCGATTTTCATTGACCATGAAAAGGGCTGCCTGGTGGGTGGGTCTGACCCGCGCAAGGATGGCTGCGCGATGGGGTATTGATTTCCCGCATTCGAGCAATTTCAAGAAAAAGCTGAGGAAACGCCCATGACCGAACCTTGTGACCTGACCGCCGTTGAAGCGCGCCGCCTGATCGGGCAGCGCAAGCTTTCGCCGGTTGAATTGCTGGAAAGCTGCCTGAAGCGCATCGGCGAGGTGAACCATGCTGTGAATGCCGTGGTCGCCTTGGATGAGGACCGCGCCCGCGCGGCGGCGAAGGAAGCCGAAGCCGCCGTGATGCGTGGCGATGAATTGGGCCCGCTGCATGGCCTGCCGATCGGCATCAAGGATCTGGAAGAAACCGAAGGGCTTCGCACCACCTATGGCAGCCCGATTTTTCGCGATTTCATCCCCGATGCGAATTGCGGCATGGTCACTAATCTGCGCGACAATGGCGCCATTATCACCGGCAAGACCAACACGCCGGAATTCGGCGCGGGGGCGAATACACGCAACGCTGTCTATGGCGTGACCGGCAATCCTTTCGATCCGATGAAATCCGCGGCTGGGTCTTCGGGCGGTTCAGGCGTGGCGCTGGCCACCAATATGTTCCCGATCTGCTCAGGTTCCGACACGGGCGGTTCCTTGCGCAACCCAGCCGCCTTCAATGGCATTGTGGGCTATCGGCCATCGCCCGGTTTGGTGCCGTCCGAAAAGCGTGCCCATGGCTGGTCTGGCCTGCCGGTGCTTGGGCCTATGGCGCGCAATGTGCCGGATGTCTGCCTGCTGCTGTCTGCCATGGCGTCTGATGATGGGCGCGATCCGCTCGCCTACACCTTGCATGATGGCTATGTGCGCGAAGAGCCGAGCCTTTACTTCCCCGTGCCGCGCTATGATTTGGCCAGCCTGCGCTTGGCCTTCAGCCCGGATTTCGGCATGGCGCCCACCGAAAACCACATTCGCGAGATTTTCGCCGACCGCGCTGGCGCCATCGCGCCCATGTTCGGCGTGGCGGAAGCAGACCACCCGGATTGCACGGGCGGTGATGAAGCGTTTGAAGTGCTGCGCGCCGCGGGCTTCCTGACTTCCCACCTTGAGAAATGCCGCACGCGCCCGCAGGATGTTGGGCCCAATGTGCGGGCCAATGTCGAAGAGGGGCTGCGCTATAGCCTGGATGACTACGCCCGCGCGGCGGCGGCGCAGACCAAGATGTACCGCGCCTGGCAGGGGTTTTTCGCCGCGCATGATGTGTTGATTACGCCGGCCATCACGATCTCCCCCCGGCTCTGGCGCGAACTCTACCCTGCCGAGATTGATGGCAAGCCGACACGGACCTACTTCCACTGGCTGGCGCTGGCCTATTACCCGACGCTGTGCGGCCACCCGGCGATTTCCATCCCGATGGGGCTGGACCGCAACGGCATGCCCTTCGGCTTGCAGGTGGTGGGGCCGCGCGGCGGGGACCGGCTGGTGCTCGGCGTCGCGGCGGCGATTGAGGAAGCCTTTGCGGGCGATGCGGCCCGCTGCCGCCCGGTGCCGGATTTGGCGAAGCTGAGGGCTGCCAAGCCAGTGAAGGAAATGCCGGGCGCGGTGGGGTGGGATTGAAAATCGCAGGGAGGGCGCTTTTTCAATCAAAACCCTTTGCGGCTTTGCCAAAAGGAAAGCGCCAAGAGAAGGCATCTTTAGGCGCGCCAGCCCTTCGAGGCTGGGGTATCTCAGCGTCCCTGATAACAGGCTTCGGCCCTTTTCGGGTCCCAGAGAAATCTTCTTTGATGAGACTGCCCAGAAGTTATGTCAGCTAAGAGCATTAGGCGAACATCTGATGAGTGTTCAGTTTTCACAAAATGAAAAAATCCTCTTATTGCGAAACATGCTTTAGATATAAGAAATAGAGACAGTTCGTTTGACTTGGTAAATACAGCAAACTTGGCTGCTACTCTCAAAGATCAAGTTTTTATACTCGCTCTCTATTTGCCAAATTTCAATGCGAAATTGGCAATTGGGGAGCTATGGCGCAAACCCCTGATGGGCCAGGCGGCAGGCCTGGTGTGTCGGTCGGCTCATCACCTGGAAACGTCTTGAGGCGGATTAATTCGCGTCGAACTTGATATTGATCAATTCAGCCTCCAGCGCCCTTGCGTAGGTAAGTGCCACCCCTTGGGAGGAGGCTTCGATGAAACTCTGCGATATTCTTGTACATGTTGATCAATCGCCGCGTGCGCTGCTGCGGCTTGATATCGCGGCTGAGCTGGCACGCCAGCATGGTGCGCATCTGACCGCGCTGCAGGTGATTGATGTCGCATCACCCGTGATGGCGATGGGCGATGGCGGCGGCGGTGCGGTGATTGCTGAATTGATGGAACAGATGCGCCAATCGGCCTTGGCTGCCGGCGTGAAGCTGAAGGTGGCTTTTGAAGCCGCGCTGGCGCGTGATGGCATTATGGGTGCGAATTTATTGGTGATGGGCGCCTATGTCCATTCGCGCTTGCGTGAATTCATCCTGGGCGGCGTGACACGCAGCCTCCTGCGCGAAATGACAGTCAGGCAAAGAAAATATTCGATGGTACCGATGCGTCTAGCCAGTGTAGCCTTGGTGATGGCCGCTCTGGTGGGCAGCGCTTCCGCCCAGCAGGTAAACGGCTTTTATGTTGGCGGCGGTGCTGGGGCAACAACCAGTGGCTTCACGAAAACGAGTCTTGCACCAAATAGAGACTCGACGCTTTCCTCACCGAGGACTGAATTAGAGCGAGATTGGGAGCTGGGGGGCATAGGGGTCCTCAGTTTGGGGTATGGTTTTGGCAACGGCCTTCGTGCTGAAATTGAAGGCCAGCTTCAATACAATACCGGGTCTTCGGCAATTGCCTTCGGTCGCACTGTTCCCGCCAACGGGAATATGATGGGCTATGGGGTAATGGGCAATATTCTCTATGATATCGATCTTCGCTCAATCGGCATCAACACGACGGCGGTTGTGCCCTATGTCGGCCTTGGCCTTGGCTATATGTTGTGGTCTTGGAACGATGTGTCTGCGACGGTCGGTGATTCGCGTCAGGTCTTCGATGATCAGAATGGTGTTTTGGGGTATCAGGCGATCGTCGGTGCTTCATTCCCGATCACTTCAGTCCCTGGCCTGTCCTTGACGGCGGAGTATCGCTATTACAATGAATTTGGCGATCCGGAATTGAAGGCGAAAGTCACTACCACGACCACGGGAACGACAAGGTCTGAAACGATTAAGATCGGTAACTATGGTAATAGCGGGCTGATTGGCTTGCGCTATTCTTTCGGCGCCCCGCCTGTGGTGGCCGCTGCCGCGGCGCCGGTTGCTTCCACCCGCACCTTCCTGGTCTTCTTTGACTGGAGCAAGGCAGACCTGACGGATCGTGCGCGCCAGATTATCGGTGAAGCCGCCTCAACGCGCGGTCAGGGCGTGACCCGCATTGAAGTCAACGGCTTCACGGACCGTTCCGGCC